>JBBPYA010000072.1:0-2370 GCA_038200385.1 Mycobacteriales bacterium | reverse complement strand
CTGCCCGACGAAGCACTGGTCACGAATCCACACGTACCGGTAGTCGTAGTTCCGGCCGGCCCCCGCGCGCTCCGGGAGGCTGGTGGTGGCGGCGGCGACGGTTCCGCCGCCGCGGCTGGTCAGGCCGCGCAGCACGGCGTAGTGGTGCGCCACGTCCGCGCTGTCCAGGCAGTTGTCCAGTGGCGGGACGGCCGCGTCCCAGCCGGTCTCGGTGGCCCGCCAGGCGCGGTCCGGGTCGGGCGGGTCACCGGTGGGGGCGTGCCCGGTCACCTCCAGCACCAGGTCGCGGCTGTCCCCCTCGGGCAGGGTCAGCTCGAGGGCCAGGTGCGGATCCTCGCCTGCCCGGTGTGCCCGCGCGTCGCCGGCGCCGGACCAGCGCAGGTGCAGGTCCCGGTCGGAGGCCAGCCAGTGCCCGCCGTCCTTCTTCACGTCCCGGACGGGGCGTCGCCCGTAGTCCGCGCGGAGGTCGAGACGGACCTGGACGTGCGCCCGACCGTGCACGGCGGTGATCCGCCGGAGCAGGACGGCACGATCCGGATCACCGGGAAAGGCCAGCGCATCCCGGCATTCGACGATGCCGCTCGTCGTCACCCAGCGGTTGCGCCAGATCAGGCTGGCCGGCTCGTAGTAGCCGCCCCAGACGAACTGCTCGGTGGGTATCACGGCGTACGTATTCCCGCCGCCGATCAGGCTGGCGAACACCGCCGGACCGTGCCAGCGCGGGAAGCACAGCCAGGCGATGTCCCCACGGGGCCCGATCACCGCACCGCGCTCGCCGTCGGCGATGACGCTGTACTCGCGCAGGACGTGCGGGGTCAGCCGAAGGTCGGGCAGGTCCGACGATGGGCTCATCGCATCGGCAGCCGGTGCGAGGCCAGCGCGAAG
This sequence comes from Mycobacteriales bacterium, assembly GCA_038200385.1. GTDB lineage: Bacteria > Actinomycetota > Actinomycetes > Mycobacteriales > Geodermatophilaceae > JBBPYA01. The sequence continues at coordinate 1,485 of JBBPYA010000072.1, read as the reverse complement.
CCGGCTGCCGTTGCCGCGCTGACCAATCCGGCCCGGCGGTAGCGGGGGCTGACCGCGGCCAGGCCGAGCATGCTGCTCGCATGGATCACGTCGACCAGCTTGCCGACATCCAGCACGGCCGGTGTCGGGGCCAGCAGGATCGCCATCCCTTGGATGAGCTGGCGAGCGCCGAGCACCCGCACGATCCAGGCCGGTGGACCGCTGTGGTCCGGTTCGGCCGCCGCCCTGGTCAGCGCGTCCGGGCGCAGCACGGTGATCGCGCCGGCGGCGAAGGTCACCGCTCCGAGCACGCGGGCCTGTCCGCCGTACGCAGCGGTCACCGGCTCGCCCGCCGGCCGGCGAGTGCGGCGAGCGCGGCCACGGCCAGCCCGGCCGCCGCGCCGAGTGCGCCATGGTGGTGGGAGGCCCACAGTTGCGGATCGCTCGCGTGCGCCTTGGCATCGAAGGCACCGTGGGAACCGAAGTCCTTGCCGTCGGCTCCGTCGGCCGGTTCCCACAGGTTCACCGGGGCGTTCGGATCCCGCTGCTGGCTGGTCTGCTGGGAACCGAAGCCGGTCCGGCCGAGGTACCGGTCGAGCAGTCCCGGCGCGATCGCGTTGGCCGCCAGGGTCCCGACCGTGCTGGAACCGACCCAGTACTCACGGCGGCGGGGATGGTCGGCGGCGAAGAGCACCCCCCGGGCGGCGAACTCCGGCTGGTAGATCGGCGGTACCGGCTGGGCGTGCCGCGGCAGCCGGGACAGCACCCACGAGAACTGCGGGGTGTTGACCGCGGGCATCTGCACCATGGTCACCGACACCCCACTGTGCTCGTGCAGCAGTTCGCAGCGCAGCGCCTCGTTGAAGCCCTGGATGGCGTGCTTGGCCCCGCAGTAGGCGCTCTGCAGGGGAATGCCCCGGTAGGCCAGCGCCGAGCCGACCTGGACGATGGTGCCGCGGTCGCGCGGCTTCATATGTTTGAGGGCCGCCATCGTCCCGTAGACGTAGCCGAGGTAGCTGACCTCGGTGACCCGGCGATACTCCTCGGGCTTGATCTGGTCGAACGGCGCGAACACCGACGTGAACGCGACATTGACCCAGACATCGATCTCGCCGAGTTCGGACTCGACGCGGTCGGCGGCGGCAAACACCTGGTCAGGATCGGAGACGTCGATCGGGATGACCAGGGCGCGTCCCCCGGACCGCTCGATCTCCGTGGCGGCGGCGGCCAGCCCGGTCTCGCCGCGGGCCAGCAGGGCCACGGTGTCGCCCCGGGCGCCGAACGCGGCGGCACAGGCCCGGCCGATCCCACCGCTTGCTCCGGTCACCACCACAATGCGCGACATCTGGCTCGTCCTCCTCGACTGTCGTGGGCCGGGTGGCGGGCGCCGCCGCGGCTGTCAGCTGCCGGTCCAGGATGCGCCATGGTGCCAGCGCGCGCTCAATGGACTCATCGGCGGCCGGTTTGAAGCCGGTCCGCCGCGGATATGAGCATGATGGACGGGTG
>JBBPYA010000071.1:0-2272 GCA_038200385.1 Mycobacteriales bacterium | reverse complement strand
CCCTCGGCCCCCAGAACGTGTACGCCGTCAGCATGCCCAGCGCCTACTCCTCCGAGCACTCGCGGGCCGACGCCGCCGAGCTGGCCGAGCGGACCGGCTGCCACTTCGAGACGTTCCCCATCGCGCCGATGGTGCAGGCCTACCTCGACACGGTGGCGCTGACCGGGTTGGCGGAGGAGAACCTGCAGGCTCGGGTCCGCGGCACCCTGCTCATGGGGCTGTCCAACGAACGCGGGCACCTGGTGCTGGCCACGGGCAACAAGACCGAGCTGGCCGTCGGGTACTCCACGCTGTACGGCGATTCCGTCGGCGGCTTCGGCCCCATCAAGGACGTGCCGAAGACCCTGGTCTGGCAACTGGCCCGGTGGCGCAACGCCTACGCCGAGAAGACCGGCCACACCCCGCCCATCCCGGAGAACAGCATCGGCAAGCCACCGTCGGCCGAGCTGCGGCCGGGACAGCTGGACAGCGACTCGCTGCCCGACTACGGCGAGCTGGACGCGATCCTCGCCGACTACGTCGACCGCGACCTCGGCTGGGAGGACCTGATGGAGCGCGGCCACGACCCGGCGACCGTCGAGCGGGTCGTGCAACTCGTCGATCGCGCGGAGTACAAGCGGCGGCAGTACCCGCCGGGCCCGAAGATCTCGCTCAAAGCCTTCGGACGTGATCGACGTCTCCCGATCACGTCCCGGTGGAGGGAAGCCGCTCCCCCGCCCGCGTGACACGCTGAGCGGACACCCGGGGACGCCTGAACGGCGCTTCGAGGGAAGGACTCCGCTGATGACCGACGTCTCGCTGTACGGCGGGGTGACCTCCCGCCGCGTCACCGTCCGGGACCTGGCCGCCGCCAAGGGCCGCGGCGAGACCTGGCCGATGCTCACCGCCTACGACTTCGCGACCGCGCGCATCTTCGACGAGGCCGGCATCCCCGTGCTGCTCGTCGGCGACTCCGCGGCGAACGTCGTGTACGGCCACGACACCACGATCCCGGTCACCGTCGACGAGCTGCTCCCGCTGGTGCGGGCGGTCGTGCGCGGTACCCGCCGGGCCCTCGTCGTCGCCGACCTGCCGTTCGGCTCGTACCAGACCGATCCCGCGCAGGCCCTGCACACCTCGGTCCGATTCCTCAAGGAAGGCGGCGCGCAGGCCGTCAAGCTCGAGGGCGGCGCGGCCGTCGTCGCGCAGGTCGACCTGCTCGTCCGGTCCGGGATACCGGTGATGGGCCACCTCGGGCTGACCCCGCAGAGCATCAACACGATGGGCGGCCTGCGGGTACAGGGTCGCGGCGACGCGGCCGCGAGCCTGCTCGCCGACGCCCACGCGCTGGAGGAGGCCGGCCTGTTCGCCCTCGTGCTCGAGGTCGTGCCGTCGGAGTTGGCCGCGCAGATCACCAGCGAGCTTTCGATCCCGGTGATCGGGATCGGGGCGGGCTCGGACTGCGACGCCCAGGTGATGGTCTGGCAGGACATGGCCGGGCTGCGTACGGGTCGCAAGCCCGCGAAGTTCGTCAAGGAGTACGCCGATCTCGGTGGCGTGCTCGGCGACGCCGCGCGCCGCTACGCCGACGAGGTGCGCAGCGGCGCCTACCCGGGCCCGGAGCACCGCTACTCCTGACCGCCCGCCCGTCGCGGGCTGGGTGCGGCGGTCGGTCAGGCCGGCGGCAGCGGGGCGGCCAGCTGCGATCCGAGCACCGAGCGGGCCTCAACCAACGACGGCCCGTACCACGTGAGGTGCCGGCCGCTGACCAGCGCGCAAGGCAGCCCCGGGAACTCCTCCGGCCCGTCGGAGGCGGTGAACGCGTACGGCTCGTCGGGCAGCACGACGACGTACGGCGCCGCGTCCCGCAACTCGTGAACGGCGATCCGGGGATAGCGCTCGGCGTGCCCGGCGTACACGTTCGTGTACCCGAGCCGGGCCAGCACGTCGCCGGCGAAGGTGTCCCGACCCAGCACCATCCAGGGGCGCCGCCAGATGGGGACCACAATCGGCCGGTACATCATGATGACCGGCCCGGCCCACAGCTCGGCGGCCTCGGCCAGCCAGTCCGGCGCCGCCAGGCCCAGGGCGGCCAGCATCCGGCCCAGACCGGTCAGCGCACCGTCCAGCGTGACCGGTGCGGTCACCCACACCGGCACGCCGGCCTGGCGCAACGCCGCGATGTCCTCGGCCCGGTTCTCCTCGGCGTTGGCCAGCACCAGATCCGGCCGCAACGCGCGGACCGCGTCGAGGTCGGGGGACTTGGTCCCCTTCACGCGGGGGACATCCAGGT
>JBBPYA010000070.1:0-42732 GCA_038200385.1 Mycobacteriales bacterium | reverse complement strand
CCCGGTCGCCGGCGATGGCGCGGCGGCGCAGCCGGAAGCGACCAGCAGCACCGCGGCCGCGGCGGTCAGCCGCCATTGCGGGGAAATCCACCCTACGAACGCGCGGATAGCGTGCATTAGCCCGCAATCGCCGACGGATCAGCCGCCGAAGAGCGGGATGATGTTGCGGATGGTCTGGAAGATTCCGTACGCCAGCGGGATGCCGACGATCAGCCAGGACGCGACCAGCCGGGGGGTGTACGACGATGTGCCGCCGTGTTGGGAGTCGGTCATCGTGAACTCCTCGAGGTGGTGTCGTCGCCGGCCTCGGCGAAGGCGTCGGTGTGTCCGTGCTCGTGGAACCGCTCGGACACCGGTTTGATCAACAGGTTGGCGACGAAGCCGACCGCCAGGACGCCGACCATCGTGAATAGTGCCGGGCGGTAGTCGGCGGCGACCAGCTCACCTGGTTTACCGCGCGCGTCCAGGAAACCGTTGATGATCAGCGGTCCGGCGACGCCGGCCGCCGACCAGGCGGTGAGCAGTCGGCCGTGGATCGCGCCCACCTGGAAGGTGCCGAAGATGTCCCGCAGGTACGCTGGAACCGTCGCGAAGCCACCGCCGTAGAAGGAGATGATCACGGCGGCCAGCAGCACGAACAGTGCCGTGGCGCTGCTGCCGACGGTGGCCAGCAGCGCGTACAGGACGATCCCGACGCCCAGGTAGACCATGTACATCGGCTTGCGGCCGATGTAGTCCGAGGTCGAGGACCAGACGAACCGGCCGGTCATGTTGAAGATCGACAGCAGCCCGACGAAGCCGGCGGCGGCGGTGGCCGCCACCGTGGAGGACGTCCCGTTGCGGAAGAAGTCCTGGATCATCGGACTGGCCTGCTCCAGGATGCCGATGCCCGCGGTGACGTTGCAGAACAACACCGTCCACAGCAGCCAGAACTGCGGCGTCTTGACCGCGTTGGCCGCCGACACGTTCTCGGTCGTGACCAGCGAGCGGGTCTTGACCGTCGAGGCGTCGAAGCCGGGCGGGCTCCACCCCGGCGCCGGGACCCGCACGTTGAACACCCCGAGCATCATGACCAGGAAGTACACGATGCCCAGGGTCACGAACAGCTTGGCCACCGCGGCGCCGCCGGCCACCGAGCCGACGACGGACGGGTCGTACGCCGAGTCGTAGAACGACAGCAGCTGCCGGCTCAGCGGCGAGGCGATCAGGGCGCCGCCGCCGAAGCCCATGATCGCCATCCCGGTCGCGAGTCCGGGCCGGTCCGGGAACCACTTGATCAGCGTCGAGACCGGCGAGATGTAGCCAATCCCGAGGCCGATCCCACCGAACACGCCGTAACCGATGTAGAGCAGCCACAGTTGCGAAGTGCTGATCCCCAGCGCCCCGATCAGGAATCCGGCGGCCCAGAAGCACGCCGCGGTGAACATCGCCTTGCGGGGGCCGACCCGGTCCACCCAGGTGCCCATCACCGCCGCCGCGACCCCCAGCATCACGATGGCCAGGGAGAAGATGACGCCGATCGCGGTCAGGCTGGCGCCGAAGTGCTGGACCAGCGGCAGCTTGTACACGCTCGTCGCGTAGACCTGCCCGATGGACAGGTGGATGGCCAGCGCCGCGGGGGGGATCAGCCAGCGGCTGTAGCCGGGTTCGGCGATGGTGTGTTCACGGTCGAGGAAGGACAGCGCCACGGCGCACCTCCGGATCGGGGCCCCGACGGACCCGTACCGCACGTTCCTAACCGACAGCGGACCGCGGTGCGCGCCGACGACGGGAACGGTTGCGCTGAACGGGGGTCAGGACGCGACAAGCGGTCACGTTGTGGTCCCCGCCCGAGCGGTCGGGGCGGCACGGGGAGGACTCCGGCGTGGCCCGGAAGCGACCCATAAGGTGGAAAGCCAGCAGCCCGCCGCCGTCACGAGGGAGCGCACATGCCACACGAGGTCCGGGGAGTCGTCGCCAAGGCCAAGGGCGAACCGGTGAGCGTCGAGACGATCCTGGTACCCGACCCCGGTCCGGGTGAGGTGCTCGTGGCGGTGCAGGCCTGCGGCGTGTGCCACACCGACCTGCACTACCGCGAGGGCGGCATCAACGACGAGTTCCCGTTCCTGCTCGGGCACGAGGCGGCCGGCACCGTCGAGGCGGTCGGGGACGGAGTCACCGGCGTGGCCCCCGGGGACTACGTCGTCCTGAACTGGCGCGCGGTGTGCGGGCAGTGCCGCGCCTGCCAGCGGGGCGAGCCCTGGTACTGCTTCAGCACCCACAACGCCACCCAGAAGATGACCCTCGCGGACGGGACCGAGCTCAGCCCCGCGCTGGGCATCGGGGCCTTCGCCGACAAGACCCTCGTCGCTGCCGGCCAGTGCACCAAGGTCGACCCGCGGGCCCGGCCCGAGGCGGCCGGCCTGCTCGGCTGCGGGGTGATGGCCGGGTTCGGCGCGGCGGTGAACACCGGCGGGATCACCCGCGGCCAGTCGATCGCGGTGATCGGCTGCGGTGGCGTCGGGGTCGCGGCGATCGCCGGGGCGAAACTGGCCGGGGCGAGCACGATCATCGCCGTCGACATCGACCCGCGGAAACTGGCGACCGCGGAGAAGCTGGGCGCCACGCACACCATCGACTCCCGGGACGCCGATCCGGTGGAGGCGATCAAGGAGCTGACCGGCGGCAACGGCGCCGACGTCGTCGTCGAGGCGGTGGGTCGGCCGGAGACGTACAAGCAGGCCTTCTACGCCCGCGACCTGGCCGGCACCCTCGTCCAGGTCGGCGTCCCCACCCCGGACATGACCGTCGAACTGCCGCTGATCGACCTGTTCGGGCGCGGCGGCTCGCTGAAGTCCAGCTGGTACGGCGACTGCCTGCCGAGCCGGGACTTCCCGATGCTCATCGACCTGTACCTGCAGGGCAAGTTCGACCTCGACGCGTTCGTCTCCGAGACCATCGGAATCGACGACGTGGAGGCCGCCTTCGACAAGATGCACCGGGGCGAGGTCCTGCGCTCCGTGGTGGTCCTCTAGTGCCCGCCCGGATCGACAAGGTCACCACGTCGGGGATCTTCAGTCTCGACGGCGGCAACTTCGAGGTCGAGAACAACGTCTGGCTGATCGGGGACGACAGCGAGGTACTCGTGGTGGACGCCGCGCACGAGGCCGCCCCGATTGCGCGGGCGGTCGACGGGCGCACGGTCGTCGGGATCGTCTGCACGCACGGCCACAACGACCACATCAACGTCGCGCGCGACCTGTGGGACGTCGTCAAGGCCCCGATACACCTGCACGGCGCGGACCGGATGCTCTGGGACACCGTCTATCCCAACGCCTCCCCGGACCTCGAGCTGGTTGCCGACGGCGAGCTGAGCGTCGCCGGGACGACCGTGCACATCCTGAACACGCCGGGGCACTCCCCGGGTTCGTGCTGCCTGTACGTACCCGACCTGGGGGTGTTGTTCTCCGGGGACACGCTGTTCCAGGGCGGTCCCGGCGCCACCGGGCGCTCGTACTCGGACTTCCCGACCATCGTGGACTCGATCGCGACCCAGCTGCTGACGTTGCCCGAGGAGACCGTCGTCCACACCGGACACGGCGACGACACGACCATCGGCGCCGAGGCTCCCTCGCTGGAGGAATGGAGGAGCCGCGGCCGCTGAGGGGGCGCCGGAGCACCGGCCCGGTGCGGCCGGAGCAGTACGCGCCGCTGGCTACACTCGGGCCGTGTCGGTTCCTGCCGGAGTAGCCCCGACGGACACCGAGGAACCCCCGCAGGAAGAGTGCGGGGTGTTCGGGGTCTGGGCCCGCGGCGAGGAGGTCGCCAAGCTCACGTACTACGGCCTGTACGCGCTGCAGCACCGCGGCCAGGAGGCGGCCGGGATGGCCGTCGGCGACGGTGCCAGCGTCGTGGTCTACAAGGACCTCGGGCTCGTCTCGCAGGCCTTCGACGAACCGACCCTGGCCTCGCTGCGCGGCCACCTCGCTATCGGGCACACCCGCTACTCCACGACCGGCGCGGGCAGCTGGGAGAACGCCCAGCCGACGTTCCGGACGACGTCGGCGGGCAGCGTGCTGGCCCTTGGCCACAACGGCAACCTCGTCAACTCCGCCGAGTTGGCCGCCGACCTGGCGCCCGAGGCCAGCCGGCTGCCGGCCGCCACCACCGACTCCGAGGTCATCACGAGCCTGCTGGCGCTGCGCCCGGACCAGTCGGTCGAGGCGGCCGCGATGGAGGTGCTGCCCACCCTGCGCGGGGCGTTCAGCCTGGTCTTCATGGACGAGCGAACGCTGTACGCCGCCCGCGACCCGCAGGGCGTGCGGCCGCTGGTGCTCGGCCGGTTGGAGCGGGGGTGGGTGGTCGCCAGCGAGACCGCAGCGTTGGACATCGTCGGCGCCTCGGTGGTCCGCGAGGTCGAGCCCGGCGAGCTGATCGCGATCGACGAGGATGGACTGCGCTCGGAGCACTTCGCGGCCTCCAAGCCCAAGGGCTGCCTGTTCGAGTACGTCTACATCGCGCGACCGGACACCACGATCAGCGGTAGGGGGGTGCACGCCGCACGGGTCGAGATCGGCCGCCGGCTGGCCGCCGAGCACCCGGCCGAGGCAGACCTGGTGATCCCGGTCCCGGAGTCCGGTGTCCCGGCCGCCGTCGGCTACGCCGAGGCCAGCGGGATCCCCTACGGGGTCGGCCTGGTCAAGAACTCCTACGTCGGGCGGACCTTCATCCAGCCGTCGCAGACCATCCGCCAGCTCGGCATCCGGCTCAAGCTGAACCCGCTTCGCGACGTGATACGCGGCAAGCGGCTCGTCGTGGTCGACGACTCGATCGTGCGGGGAAACACCCAGCGGGCGCTGGTCCGGATGCTGCGCGAGGCCGGGGCCGTGGAGGTGCACGTGCGGATCGCGAGCCCGCCGGTGCGCTGGCCGTGCTTCTACGGCATCGACTTCCCCACCCGGGCCGAGTTGATCGCCAACGGGCTGGACGTGGACGGAATCCGCACCTCGCTCAACGCCGACTCCCTCGGCTACGTCTCGCTGGACAACGTCGTCGCTGCCTCCGAGCAGCCGAAGAACCGGCTCTGTCGGGCCTGCTACGACGGCGAGTACCCGATCCCGATCCCGGAGGCCCAGCTGGTCGGCAAGCACGTGCTGGAGGGCATCGGCCGGCGTGGCGCGCCCGAGGCGCCTGCGGTGCCGCACGGAACCCCCCGGTGAGCCCGGCGCCGGGCAGCGCCGACCCGCCCGGCATGTCCTACGCCGCCGCCGGCGTCGACGTCGAGGCCGGTGACCGGGCGGTCCAGCGGATCAAGGACGTCGTACGCCGCACCGACCGGCCCGAGGTCGTCGGCGGGCTCGGTGGCTTCGTCGGCCTGTTCGCCCTGGACACCGCGCGCTACCGCAGGCCGCTGCTGGCCTCCTCCACCGACGGGGTCGGCACCAAGATCGCGGTGGCCCGGGCGATGGACGTGCACGACACCATCGGCATCGACCTGGTCGGCATGGTCGTCGACGACCTCGTGGTCTGCGGCGCCGAGCCGCTGTTCATGCAGGACTACATCGCGTGCGGCACGGTCGTCCCGGAGCGCATCGAGGCGCTGGTGACCGGCATCGCGGAGGGCTGCGTCCGGGCCGGCTGCGCCCTGGTCGGCGGGGAGATCGCCGAGCACGCCGATCTGCTCGGTGCCGACGAGTACGACCTGGCCGGCACCGGTGTGGGCGTCGTCGAGGCCGACCGGCTGCTCGGGCCGGAGCGGGTACGAGCCGGCGACGTCCTGGTCGCGATGGGCTCCAGCGGGCTGCACTCCAACGGGTACGTGCTGGCCAGGCGGGTGCTGCTGCGCGACGGGGGCCTGTCGCTGTCCGCCGTACCCATCGGCTTGACCCGCCGGCTCGGAGCCGAACTGCTGGAGCCGACCCGGATCTACGCTAAGGACTGCCTGGCGCTGGCTGCGGACGTCGGGGTACGGGCGTTCTCGCACGTCACCGGCGGCGGGCTGGCCGCGAACCTGGCGCGGGTGCTGTCGCCCGGGCTCGGCGCGGTCGTGGACCGCTCGACGTGGTCGCCGCAGCCGATCTTCGGCCTGATCAGCGGGCTGGGGCGGGTGGCGACGGCGGACATGGAGCGCACGTTCAACATGGGGGTCGGCATGGTCGCCGTCGTGGCCGCCGAGCGGGCCGATGCCGCGGTGCGGCTGCTGGCCGACCGCGGGGTGCCCGCGTGGCCGGCCGGCACGGTGGGATCGGTGGACGCCGGCGCGCCAGACCCGGTGCGGCTGGTCAACGAACACCCGTGACCGCGCAGGCGGTTACGGGCACCTGCCCGGGGCAGCCGTCAGTGGCTGGAGGAGGCCCGCCGGTCGTCGTCGTAGTAGAAGCCGTCATCGTGCTCGGTGCTGTCGGAGACCCGGGGCTGCGGCGAGCCCGGCGCGGCCAGCTCACGCTGGAGCGCATCGAGGTCGGTGTTGGGGCTGCTGTATTTGAGATCTCGAGCGACCTTGGTCTGCTTGGCTTTCGCACGGCCGCGCCCCATGGCTCGACCCCCTCGCACAGAAAGCGGGGCGGCCGTGGGCGGCCCCGACGCGTGTCAATGTCTCGTACGCACAGCGTACCTTTCGCCGCGAGCGGCGGCACGCGGTCCGGCGTCGAGTGTCGCCGCCATTCCGGTGGCTCGTCCCCGGGGGTCTGCTCAGCCGGTGCGGATCGTCCGCAGCCGACCGATCTCGGCGATCCGGCGCTCGGCCAGCCGGTCGGCCGCCGCCGCCGGCGGCACCCCCTCAGCCGCGGCGATGCCGAACACCGTCTGGGTGGTCTGGAAGATCCGGGCCGCCTTCTGCCGGGCCCGGTCGGCGTTGTATCCGTGGATCTCGTCCTCCACCTGGATCACCCCGCCGGCGTTGACCAGGTAGTCCGGTGCGTAGAGGATCCCGCGGTCGGCCAGCGCCTTGTCGATCCCGACGTGGGCAAGCTGGTTGTTCGCCCCGCCGCAGACGATCCGCGCCTGCAGTGCGGACACGACGTCGTCGTCGAGGGCGAAGCCCAGGGCACAGGGGGCGTAGACGTCCAGGTCCTCGCGGACCAAGGTCGCGGTGTCGACGGCCACCTCGACGTCGGGATGGACGGAGGTGAGCTGCTCGATCGCGCGGTCCTTGACGTCGCTGACGATGACCGAGGCGCCGTCGGCGAGCAGGTGCTCGACGAGGTACCGGCCCACCTTGCCGACCCCGGCTATCCCCACCCGGCGGCCGGCCAGCGTGCGCTTGCCCCACACGTGTTCGGCGCTGGCCAGCATCCCCTGGAACACCCCGAACGCGGTGAGCACGGAGGAGTCGCCGGCCCCGCCGTACGCCGGGGAGCGCCCGGTGACGAAGCGGCACTCACGGGCGATCACGTCCATGTCCTCGACGTAGGTCCCGACGTCGCAGGCGGTGTAGTAGCGGCCGTTCAGGGACTGCACGAACCGCCCGTACGCCCGCAGCAGCGCCTCGGTCTTGGTCTGCTCCGGGTTCCCGATGATGACGGCCTTGCCGCCGCCGAGATCCAGTCCGGCGAGGGAGTTCTTGTAGGCCATGCCCTGCGAGAGCGCCAGCACGTCCTCCAGCGCGGCGTCCTCGCTGGGGTAGGGGTAGAACCGGGTACCGCCGAGGGCGGGGCCGAGCGCGGTGGAGTAGATCCCGATGATCGCCCGCAGTCCGGTGGGGCGGTCGTGGCAGAACACGACCTGCTCGTGGTCGGAGGCGAACACCCGGGACGGGCCGCTGCCCGCTACGTCGTGCTCCGTCATGGCGGCGTACTCCTCGATCGGTACTGTGCGGGTCCCTCGTGGGGCCTCCGCGGCGCTGGGGGAGGGGTGCCCTCCCGAGGCCAATCTAGCGCCCGGACGGCGGCGTCCAGATCCGTCCGGCCGCCCCGAACCATGATCAGATCCAGACATTCCGAAAAAAACAGCGCATTTCCCTGAACTCCGGCGGGTACCGGCGTCGAATGGAGGGAAAGGTCTTACCGACGCCGAGACCAGACTTGCCTGAGGAGAACCATGACGTCCTACTCTCAACCGCAGTCCGAGTCCCTGCTGACCCCGGCTGAGGTTGCTTCGCTGTTCAGGGTCGACCCGAAGACGGTGACCAGGTGGGCGAAGTCGGGCAAGTTGTCGAGCATCCGGACGCTGGGCGGGCATCGTCGCTACCGCGAGGCGGAGGTGCGCGAGCTGCTCAGTACCGGGACCGTGGAGGTCGAGCACCCGCAACAGCGTGACTGACCGTCGTAGTGGATCGGCCGACCGGCCGGTCACGGCCGGCTGCGCCGTACCCCCTCCCCGGCGGCGGCGAACGCGGCACGCAGCTCGTCCTTGCGGACCCGCTGGGTCTGCGTCTTCGGCAAGGAGTCGACCGGCAGGTAGAACGCCGGGCGCATGAACGCGCCGAGCCCGCCGGTCGCCCAGCGCCGGAGCTCGGCAGGGTCCAGCGCAGTGCCTGGGCGAGGCACGACGTACAGGGCGATCTCCTCCTCACCCAACTCACTCGGCACCCCGATCGCCGCCGCCTCCAGGACGCCGGGATGGGCGAGGAAGGCCTGCTCGACCTCCCAGGCGCTGACGTTCTCCCCCCGACGCCGGATCGAGTCCGACATCCGTCCGACGAAGCGGTAGTAGCCGTCCTCCCGCTGTGCCAGCAGGTCGCGGGTGCGGTACCAGCCGTCCGCGGTGTATGCCGCAGCGGTGTGCTCCGGATCGAGGTAGCCCGACATGAAGTAGCCGTCGGCGGTGGGACGCAGCTGCAACTCGCCGACCTCGGGCGGATCCCCCTCGCCGGCGACCAGCCGCGCCTGGATGCGCGGACACGGGACGCCGACGGAGCCGGGGCGCCCGTCGATGTTCAGCAGCCAGGTCCCGCCCATCTCGGTCTGCCCGTAGGTCTCCACCAGCTCGACCCCCCACCGGTCCCGGACCGCCTCCCACGCGTACGCCGGTGACGCGGCGCCGAAGACGGTCCGGCAGCGGTGCGCGGGGACCGGCCGGGTGTCCTTGAGCAGCACCGCGAGGATGCTGCCGACGAACGGGAACGTCACGGCCGCGGTCTCGGCGATCCGGTCCCAGAACGTGCGTACCGGGAACGTTGCGTCCAAATGGATCGTCGCGCCGTGGGTCAGGACGGCCATCGTGGTGCCCTGCGCGGTGACGTGGAACAGCGGCAGGCAGGCGTACGCCGACTCCTCCGGGTCCAGCACGACCAGCTCCTGCGAGTAGGCCACGGTGTGCCCGCGCTGGGTGGCTGCCGGCCACACCACTCCCTTCGGGCGCCCCGTGGTGCCACTGGTGAAGATCACCTGGCCGCCCGGGCCCTGCGCCGTGGCGGTGCTGGCCGCGGGCAGGTCGGTCATCCACTGCGAGGCGGCGACGACCGTCGGGCCGTCGACGGCAGCCGACGCGAGGGCGGCGAGGTCGTCGGCCGCGACGACCAGCGCTGGCTGCGCCGCGCCGAGGATGTAGGCCAGGGTGTCCCCCCGCAGGCCCGCGTTCACCGGGTGCAGCCGGGCCCCGCGGTGCGCGCAGGCCCACCAGAGCACGACGAACTCGACGCTGTTGGGCAGCAGCGCGGCCACCATGTCACCGGGCTGCACACCGCGGCGGGCCAGCCCGGCGGATCCGCGCAGGGCCAGCTCGCGCAGCTGCCCCGTGGAGTAGCGCCGGCGCCCGAACACCAAGCCCCCGCTGTCGGGCAGCCCGGCGACGTGCGTCCAGAACTCGCTCACCGGGGGATCGGTGCTCGGCGCGGACGCTCGGTTCGGGCCGCGCCGCCAGATACTCGGCGGCAGGGTCTGGTCACAGGGGGTGAAGGGGAGCAGTAGTGACGGATCCACTACTCAAAGGACGGTCGCAGACCATGGTTCGTAACCTACGTCGGGGGAGATTGGCCTGGCTCGTGCCCGGGCTGTTGCTGACGGGGTTGCTCCAGCCGATCGTGGCGCAGAGTGCCGCCGCCGCGCCGCAGAATCCGGTGAGCGACTACCCGGTCGATTACAGTAAGGCCGCCGGCTTCGATGTGAGCCCGGCCGTCCGTAGCCTGCCCCGGACCGCGGCGGCCGGATCCCGGACCTACGTTCCCCGCGAGCGCGGGCCGCTGGTGCGGGACCGGGGGTATTCCGGGGACGGTGCGCTGCAAGCCGGATCAGCCCCCGGGGACGCCGTCAGCGGCCCGATCCAGAACATCGAGGGGGCGTCCAACGCGGACAACCCCTTCCTGGTGTCCCCGCCGGACCCGAACGGTGAGGTGGGACCCAACAACTTCGTCGAGATGACGAACCTCACCTTCTCCATCTACGACAAGACCGGCACCGTGCTGGTCCCGCCCACCGAGCTGGGAGCGCTGTGGGCCGGGTTCTCGTTGCCCGACTGCACCGACAACAGCGGTGACCCGATCGTCGTCTACGACCAGCTCGCCGACCGCTGGCTGCTGACCCAGTTCACGACCCGCGGGCCGACGTACTACAACTGCGTCGCGATCTCGACCTCCGGGGACCCGACCGGCACGTACTACCGGTACGCCTTCTCCACCGGGACCAACTTCCCGGACTACCCGAAGTACGGCGTGTGGCCGAACGCGTACTTTATCGCCACCCGCGAGTTCGGCGCGGTCGACTTCTTCGGCGTCGGCGCCTACGCCCTGGAGCGGTCCCGGATGATCGCCGGTGACCCGAACGCCCGCGTCGTGCACGTCAACCTGCCGCCGGGGAACACGCCGTACCTGCCGGGCGACGGGCTGCTGCCGACGGACTTCGACGGCACGACGCTGCCTCCGGCGGGCAGTCCGAACTACTACGTCGGAACCCAGGACGACAACGGCCCGTACGGGGCACCGTACGACGCCATCAACATGTGGGCATTCCTGGTGCGTTGGGGTAACACCCCCTTCGGCTCGTTCCAGCGGATCGCCCAGCTGCGGGTCGCCAACTTCGACTCCGCGTTCCCGTGCGGGGCCAGCGGACGGGCCTGCATCGCCCAGCCGGGCACGAACAACAAGATCGACGTGCTGTCCTACCGGCAGCGCCCGATCTGGCGGCTGGCCTACCGCAACTTCGGGACCTACGAGTCGCTGGTGACCAACCAGTCCGTCGAGGCCAGGCCGGGCATCGCCGGGGTGCGCTGGTACGAGATCCGCAACCCGCTGCGCGCGCCGCAGGTGTACCAGCAGGGCACGTTCGCACCGAATGACGGCGTGAACCGCTGGATGGGCAGCGTCGCGATGGACAAGTTCGGCAACATGGCGGCCGGGTACAGCGTGTCCAGCAGCACGGTGTTCCCGGGCGTGCGGTATGTCGGACGCACAGCCGGCTCCCCCCGGGGAGAACTGCCCCTCGGTGAGCAGTCGCTGATCGAGTGCTCCGGTTCGCAGACCGGCAGTCCACGCTGGGGCGACTACACCGCGCTGACCGTCGACCCGACCGACGACTGCACGTTCTGGTACGTCAACGAGTACATCCAGACCACCGGATCGGTGCCCTGGCAGACCAGGATCGGCAGCTTCAAGTTCCCGGGCTGCTGAGGTCGTGACCGACGAGCCCCGGACCCCTCCGCAGATCCGGAGGGGTCCGGGGCTCGATCGTCGGTGTCAACAGGTGTCAGGCGGTGCCGACTGGTGTCAGCCGGCGTCGGCCCGGCCGGGGTCCGGCGCGGCCAGTTCCCGCTCGAGGCCGGCCCGGTCGATCCCGGCCTCGGCCAGGATGACCGCGGCCAGGCCGCCGCCGTCCCGCAGGATGCCGAGGACCAGGTGCTCACCACCGATGGACCCGTCCCGGCGGCGGCGGGCCTCCCGCAGCGCCAGTTCCAGAACCCTCTTCGACCTGGGGCTGAACGGTACGTGCCCGGTGCCTGGACGTCCCCGGTCCAGCGCCCCCGGCCCGAACGTCTCCTCCACCCGGGCGCGGACGGCGGACAGGTCGATCCCGATGCTGCGCAGCGCGTCGGGGTCCAGGTCGGCCCCGGCCTCGGGCCGTAGTCGGCGTACGGCGTCCTGTACGCGGGGCTGGTCCAGACCGAGCCGGCCCAGCGCCCGCTGCGTGGGCGAGCCGGTGTCCCCGACTACGCCGAGCAGCAGGTGCTCGGTGCCAACGTGGGAGTGGCCGAGCGCACGCGCCTGGCCGGCCGCGGTGACGACCGCGGCGCGGGCCCCCCGGGTGAACCTCTCGAACATCGCTTCTGCTCCTCTCCTCCGGGTCCGCGTCAGGGACGACGCGCGCGGGCGTACTTCTTGTGCACCGCCTGCTTGCTCACGCCGAGAGCGGCGGCGACCTGTTGCCAGGACCAGCCCAGCTCCCGGGCCCGGCCCACCTGCAGCTGCTCGAGTTGATCGACGAGCCGGCGTAGCGAGGCGACCGCGGCCAGCCCCACCCCGGGATCGGCGCTGGCCCCAGCCTCCTCCAGCAGGTGACTGTCCGTCATGTCTGTCAAGGTAGGTTGACGCCCTCAAGTTGTCAACTCTGGTTGACGAGACGATTTGTCACCGGGGCTGGCTACGATCCGCCAATCGGTAGCAGCCGACTCCCGCTCCGTCCGGAAGGGGGCCCATGGCCCGGATCCGCACACTCGTCAGCTTCGGCATCGCGGTGCTGCTCGCCGCGAGCATGCCGGCCTCGGCCGCCTCGGCCGGCACACCCGCATCCGCCGGCTGGCGCATTGGGACGGGACCCGCTGGCAACGGGTGCCGATCGCGGGCGGGGCCCAGGGCGAGTTGGTCGCGGTCGCCGCGAGGAGTACCGACGACGTGTGGTTCGCGGGCACCCTGGACGGGTTGCGTCCCGCGTCGCTGCTCCATTGGGACGGCACCGAGGTCAGGGCCGTCCCGGTCCGGATCGCCGACCCGATGTGCACGCCGAGCCGGGGCACAGTGACGGCCCTGACGGTCACCGGCGCCGACGTGTGGCTCGGCCTGCGTTGCGGGCTGACCACCGATGCCCGCGAGGAGGGAAGCGTGCAGGTGCCGCCGGCCGGCTACCTCCCGGTGGCACTGGCCGGGCGGGCCAGGCTGCGCGAGGTCGCGACGGTGCGCACCGACCAGATCCTGTGGGCGGTCGCCGCCCGGGGCAACTCGGTGTACCTCGTGGGCCAGCAGGCGGCGAACAACACCCCGCTGGTGCTCGCGCTGGCCGGGTCCGGCTTCGTCCCGGAGCCGGTGGCCGGCGACCAGCCCCTGTTCGGTGTCACCGTCGACCCGGCCGGAACGGCCTGGGCGGTGGGTCCGGACTTCGGCGGCTCGTTCGGGCCACCGAGCGCGGAGCTGTGGCAGCGTTCCGGCTGATGGGCCCGCTCGCTGGCACCCGGGTCCTGGAGTTGGCCGGGCTCGGCCCGGGACCGTTCGCGGGCATGATGCTGGCCGACCTGGGTGCCGACGTGGTCTGCCTGGACCGGCCCGGCGCGCGGGGGCCGTTCGGCGCGCCGCCGGATCCGCTGCGCCGTGGTCGCCGACTGGTCGAGCTCGACCTGAAGCAGCCGACCGCGCTGCGCCTGGCGCAGGACCTCGCCGGTCTGGCCGACGTCCTGATCGAGGGCTTCCGGCCCGGCGTCGCCGAGCGGCTCGGACTCGGACCGCAGGCCTGCACGGCGGGCAACCCCCGCCTGGTCTACGCCCGGATGACCGGCTGGGGGCAGTCCGGTCCGCGGGCCCCGGACGTGGGACACGACATCAACTACCTTGCGCTGGCCGGTGTCCTGCACCAGATCGGACCCGCCGGCGGACCGCCGATCCCACCGCTGAACCTGGTCGGGGACTTCGGTGGCGGCGGGATGCTCGTCGTCGTCGGGATCCTGGCCGCGCTGCTGGAGCGTGCCGGCTCGGGCCGGGGACAGGTGGTCGACGCGGCGATGGTCGACGGCGCGGCGCTGCTCAGCGCGATGATGTTCGGGCTGCGCGCCGGTGGGCGCTGGTCGGACGAGCGCGGCACGAACCTGCTCGACGGGGGCGCGCCGTTCTACTGCTGCTACCGGGCCGCCGACGGTGGGTACCTCGCCGTCGGCGCCCTGGAACCGCAGTTCTACGCCGCGCTGCTGACCGGCCTCGGCCTGGCGGACGAGCCGTTGCCGGCGCAGTACGACGAGCGCGGGTGGCCGGTCCTGCGCGAGCGGTTCGGGCAGGTGTTCGCCGGCCGGACCCGGACGGAGTGGGCAGAGATCTTCACCGCCCACGCCGATGCCTGTGTGACGCCGGTCCTGGCGCCGGGCGAGGCGTTGACCGACCCGCACAACGTCGAGCGCCGCACGTTTGTCGAGGTGGCCGGGGTCGTGCAGCCGGCGCCGGCTCCGCGGCTCTCGCGCACCCCCGGGCGGGCCCGGGAGCCGGCCCCGGCCACCGCGGACGACGTACTGGCCGAGTGGTCGCGAGCCGGCCCGGACTGACCGGGCCACGGGGCGGGCGGCTCACGCTGCCGGATGCCGGGCGGGTCTGCCAAGCTCTCGCCATGGGTGAAGAGGTCGCCAGCCGCCAGTTCAGCCGGCAGGACCGGCAGCGCTACCGCGCCAAGGTACGTAAGTGCCTGGATGTGTTCGCCCGGATGCTTGCGGAGTCCAAGTTCGACGTCGAGCGGCCGATGACGGGGCTGGAGATCGAGTTCAACCTCGTCGACGCCGACCTGGACCCGGCCATGAAGAACAGCGCCGTACTGGAGACGATCGCCAGCGAGGACTTCCAGACCGAACTCGGTCAGTTCAACATCGAGATCAACGTGCGCCCCCGCGGACTGTCCGGGGACTCCCACGCCGAACTCGAATCGGACCTGCGGGCGAGCCTGAACTCCGCCGAGAGCAGCGCCCGCGAATCTGGCGCGCACATCACGATGATCGGGATCCTCCCGACGCTGATGGCCGAGCACCTGACCGTCGACTCGCTAAGCAGCAACCCGCGCTACGCGTTGCTCAACGAGCAGATCTTCGCCGCCCGCGGGGAGGACCTGCACATCGCCATCGACGGGCCCGATCGGCTCTCGACGTACGCCGACACGATCGCGCCCGAGGCGGCCTGCACGAGCGTGCAGTGGCACCTGCAGGTCAGCCCGCAGACCTACGCCGCGACCTGGAACGCCGCGCAGAGCATCGCCGGGGTCCAGCTGGCCCTCGGCGCCAACTCGCCGTTCCTTCTCGGCAAGGAGCTGTGGCGGGAGACCCGGATCGCGCTGTTCGAGCAGGCGACCGACACCCGCCCGGAGGAGCTCAAGGCGCAGGGAGTCCGCCCGCGGGTCTGGTTCGGGGAGCGCTGGATCACCTCGATCTTCGACCAGTTCGAGGAGAACGTGCGGTACTTCCCGGCGCTGCTGCCGATCACCGAGGAGGAGGACCCGCAGGAGGTGCTCAACCGCGGCGACGCCCCTTCGCTGCCCGAGCTGCGCCTGCACAACGGCACCATCTACCGGTGGAACCGCCCGGTGTACGACGTGTTCCGGGGCAAGCCGCACCTGCGGGTGGAGAACCGGGTGCTGCCCGCCGGGCCCACCGTGGTCGACATCCTGGCCAACGGCGCGTTCTACTTTGGCCTGATCCGGGTGCTGGCCGAGGAGGACCGGCCGATCTGGTCGCGGATGTCCTTCCCGGCGGCCGAGGACAACTTCCACCAGGGCGCCCGGCACGGCATCAACGCGCTGATCTACTGGCCGGGCATCGGGGAGGTGCCGGCCACTGAGCTAGTGCTGCGTCGGCTGCTGCCGATGGCGCACGAAGGCCTGGCCCGCTGGGGGATGGACACCGCGGTCCGCGAGCGGCTGCTCGGGATCATCGAGCAGCGTTGCCTGACCCAGGTCAACGGCGCGGAGTGGCAGGCTCGGACGTTCCACCAGATCGACAGCCACGACCAGCCGCTGGATCGGCGGGACGCGCTGCGGGAGATGCTGCGCCGCTACATCGAGCACATGCACACCAACGAGCCGGTGCACACCTGGCCGCTGGACTGAGGGTAGAGCCGCCGATGTCGCCCTCGGAGTACCGCAGCACCGGCTGGGAGGAGCAGGCCGACCGGCTCGCCGCAAGGTCGATCGCGGCGGGCGAGCCGACCGGCTGGTTCGACCAGCTGTACGCCGCCGCCCGCGCCGGCTCGATCGGCATGCCGTGGGACCGCACCGAGCCGAACCCGCTGCTGGCGCAGTGGCTGACCGGGTCGGGCGCCGGTCGGCGGACCGTCGTGGTCGGCTGCGGGCTCGGTGCCGACGCGGAGTTCCTCGCTGCCCGGGGCTTCGTCACGACCGGCTTCGATGTCTCACCCACGGCGGTCGACGAGGCGCGCAGCCGCAACCCGGCCACCGTGGTGGACTACCGGGTCGCCGACCTGCTGGCGCTGCCGACCGAGTGGGCGCAGGCCTTCGACCTCGTGGTCGAGATCTTCACCGTGCAGGCGCTGCCGATCGCCCTGCACGAGCAGGCCAGTGCCGCTGTCGCCGGGCTGGTGGCCGAGGGCGGCAGCCTGGTGGTGATCGCGGTCCGCCGGCCCGACGCCGAGGACGACGCGGCCGACGTGAGCGGGCCGCCGTGGCCGCTGGCCCGGCGCGAACTGGACGGGTTCGCCGTCGGAGGCCTCCGGCTGGACCACGCGGACAGCGTCGACATCCGACCGGGTACCCGGCGGTGGCGGGCGGTCCTGCACCGACCCGGTTGAGTCCTGAGGTAGGCCGGGAGCGCGGTCAGGGGGCTCCGATAGGTTCCGCTGCGACATCCCATCCGGCAAAGGAGCTGGACCGATCCGCCGTACCTCTCGATCGACGGCCCGCCTCGTCGCCGCAGACGTGTCCACGCAGGCCGGCATGGAGCGGGCGGTCGCCGAGCGCACCGCGCTGGCCCGGGTCGGCGGAGTGCTGGCCCGCAGCGAGCTGGCGATCCTGCCGCGGCGTACCGCCGGGTGCAGCTGCCGCACCTGGACGGCTCGGGGTACCTGCACGCCGGTACGCCACGATCGCCTGTCCACCGACAAGCAGGCCTACTCCCCGACGAACACGTTCAGCTACAACGGCAGTACCACCCAGGCGGGCTCGATCGGGGAAGGCTTCGGGGCCTGCATCCGGGACCGGGACGCCACGGCGTACACCCAGGACGTGCCGCACTGCCTCCGCCGGGCGGACACCGACAAGCACTGGCCGGAGGACCGGACCAACGAGGTGCACGCGGACGGGGAGATCTGGTCGGCGGCGCTGTACGACGTCAACCGGGCGGTCGGCCGGGAACGCACCGACACCGCGATCCTGGAAGGACAGTTCTCCTTGACTCCGGGGACCACGTTCGCGGCGGCCGCCGAGGACATCGTGGCGGCGGCCCTGGAGCTGTACGGGCCGCGCGTCGCCTCCGTCGTGCAGCGCGCGTTCTACGCCCGCGGCTTCATCTGACGCCGGCCGCGAGAGGCCGGTCCTCGAGCGGGTCGGGTCAGCGGGTGGCGAGGGCCGGCCGGTCGGCGACGATCCAGCAGCCGGCCGCCACCAGCGCCGACACCAGGAACACGCTCGGCCACGCGCCCAGGGTCCCGGCGATCAGGTGAGACAGCACGAACGCGGCGAGGTAGCCGGTCAGCAGTCCGGCGGCACCCGCGGTCCCGGCCCGCCGCCGCCAGCGTGGCCAGCACGCGGCGACGCCCGCGACCAGGACCACGCCGCCGAGCCACCGAAGCCCGGTGACCTCGGCGACGCCGAAGCCGGCGATCAGCGAGCCAGCGGCGATCAGGGCGGTGGGCGGTCGCGTCATGCCCCGACGTTACGTCGACCCGGGGGCAGCGACGTCGGGGAGCCTGCTCCCGGCACCGGCTTGCTGGGCGGTCTCGTGGTCGGGTCCTGCAGCCGGCAGTCCGACGGAGTGGTCACCGCGCCCGCAGCCGCCCGGCGACCTGCTCCAGCGCCATGGACAGCGCGAGCTCCAGCGGCCGGACGCTGCGGCTGGTCGAGGTGAGCAGCAGGCCGCCCTGCAGGGCTGTCAGCACCATCGTGGCCAGCTCCGCAGGACTCGCCTCCGGCGCCAGCGCGTCGGACTCGCGCATCCGGGTGAAGACCCCCACGAGATGGGATTCCCACCGCCGGAAACTGTCCGCGAGCGCGGCCCGGGGCTGCGGTGCGAAGGCCAACTCGGCGGCCAGCGCGCCGAGCGGGCAGCCGCCCACGCACTGTCGCCGCCGCTGCTCGGCCACCACGGCATCGCGCCACCGGTACAACCCGGCGAGGGAGTCCACGTCGCGCAGGAAGCGTTCGTGCTCGCCCACCACCAGCTCGGTCTGGTGGGCGATCACGGCCAGGACCAGGCCGTCCTTGTCGCCGAAGTAGTGGTAGAGCTGCGACTTGCTGGTGCCGCTCGCGGCCAGGACGGCGTCCAGGCTGGTTTCGGCGACCCCGGACGCGAAGAAGAGCTCGGTGGCGGCCTGCACGATGCGGGCCCGGGTCGCCGCCCCCCGGGAGCTGAGCCGCGGCACCGTTGCTGCTGTGTCCACGGCGGGCAGCATATCCGCCGGGGGCAGCAAACTGGACTTGACGGTCCAGTTGGTGGCTTGGCAATGTGGACTTGTCAGTCCACTACGACCGAGGAGCACCGCATGCCTGGCCTGCGCAACGGTGACCGCTTTCCCGCCCTGGACATCCCCGCCGTCGGTGGCGGCACCCTCTCGCTGCCGGACGACCTGGCCGGCCTGTTCGGTGTCGTGCTCGTCTACCGCGGAGCCTGGTGCCCGTACTGCAACGCGCAGCTGGCGGCGTTCTCGCGGGCCTCGGACACCTTCGCCGAACTCGGCGCCGAGGTCGTGGCGTTCTCCGTGGACGACGAGGCGACGACGGCCGCGCTCGCGGACAAGCACCACCTGCCCTTCCGGCTGGGGCACAGCGCCGACGTGGCGAAGGTCGCGGAGGTGACCGGCGCCTACACGAACGAGGACCCGCTGTACCTGCAGTCCACGGGGTTCGTGCTCGCCCCCGACGGCTCGGTGCTCACCGCCGTGTACTCCAGCGCCGCCATCGGTCGGCTGGTCGCCGACGACGTGGTCGGCTTGGTGCGCTACATCAAGTCTCAGGGCTAGTTCCGCGCGGGGACGGCGGACCTGGCGCGCCCGCGGGCCGGATCGGTCACCCGCCGCCGGCCGTCGGCGCAGGTCTGACACATTCAGGACGTGGCGATGACGCGGGTCCAGGTGCTCGTGCTCGCCGGGATCGCGGTGGTGGCGCTGACGCTGCGCTCGGCCGCCACGGCGGTGTCGCCCTTGCTGCCCGAGATCCGGGCCGACCTGACGTTCGGGGCGACGGCGGTCGGCATCCTCGGGCTGCTGGCGCCGGGCTGCTTCGCGGCGTTCGGCGCGATCACCCCCTGGGTGGGTCGCCGGCTCGGCCTCGAGCGCGCGCTCGTGCTCAGCCTGCTGGTCACGGCGACCGGGTCGGTGACCCGCCCGCTGGCCGGCAGCGTGCCGGTGTTCCTCGGGCTCAGCGCGGTCACCCTCGGCGGGATGGCGATGGGCAACGTCCTGCTGCCGCCGCTGGTCAAGCGCTACTTCCCGGGCAGCATTGGCGCGATCACCGGCTTCTACGTGGTGCTCATCGCGGTCGGGGCGGCGCTTCCGCCGTACGTCGAATTGCCGGCCGCCGACGCGTTCGGCTGGCAGGTGTCGCTGGCCAGCTGGGGCGCAGTAGCGCTGCTCGCCGTGCTGCCGTGGCTGCCCCTGATCCGGACCCGTCGCGACAACGGCCGGATCGAGGGGGGCGGGCTGCCGGTGCTGCGCTCGCGCCGGGCCTGGGGGTTGACGGTGATGTTCGGCTTCACCGCCCTCAACGTCTACACCCTCTTCGCGTGGCTGCCGCAGATCCTGGTCGACGCGGGGCTCTCGCAGGCCGCCGCGGGTGGGCTGCTCGGCCTGTACGCCGGGGCGGGCATCCCGGCGTCGCTGATCGTGCCGGTGGTCGCCGCCCGGATGGCCCGCCCGTTCCCGCTGATCGTGCTGTTCGCGGTGTTCTTCTGGACCGGGTACGCCGGTCTGCTGTGGTCGCCGACCGCCCACACCGCCCTGTGGGTGGTGCTGGCCGGTCTGGGCCCGGGCACGTTCCCGATCTCGATCACCGCGATCAACCTCCGCACCGCGACCGGCCCCGCGTCGTCCTCGCTGTCCGGGATGGTGCAGGGCATCGGGTACGCCGGGGCCGGGCTCGGCCCGCTCGGGGCGGGCCTGCTGCACGAGGCCACCGGTGGCTGGACCGCGGCGCTGCTCGTACTCGCGGGCACCGTGGTGTTCGTGGTCGCCGGCGGTTGGTGGGCGCTGGCCCCCGGAACCGTCGAGGACGAGCTCGGCATCAAACCGGTGGCCTGCCCGGTCAGCTGACTACCCGTTGGCTAGAACTGGCCGAGGTAGAACGCGATGCCCTGGTCGTCGGAGCACTCGCACATCAGCCCGTACGGCTGCCGCTCAGGCTGCCCGGCCGTGCCTCCGGAGGCGCGGACCTGCTCGGCGGCGGGGGCGAGATCCTCGACCTGCCACATCGGTACGACGACCGGACGGTCGCTGCCCCCTGCGATGCCGCCCATCGGAGTGGTACCCGAGATCTGCCAGCCGTCCTCGACGCGGCCCGGGCTGAACGACCAGCCGAGCACGGCGCCATAGAAGTCGCGGAACCGTCCGGAATCGGGCACCAGGTAGGTCAGGTACGCCAGGTCGCCCGGCCCGCCGGCGGACCCGTCCGCTGCTGCGACCGGGCCCGCGTCAGCACCCGCGCCCGCACCAGCACCAGCACCAGCACCAGCACCAGCACCAGCACCAGCAGCGTCAAGCCCGCTCCCAGTCCCGCCCGGCAGCTCGTTCAGGGCGAACGGCAGCCCCTGGTCGTCAACGCAGTCCGCGATCGGACCGTAGGGCGTGTCCTGCGTCGCGTCCGCGGTGCCCCCGGCGGACCGGACCTGGTCGACCGCTGCGGCGAGGTCGTCCACGCCGTAGCAAAGGAACAGTCCGGGTCGCTCGGACTCGCCGTAAATGGCCAGCGACAGCACCTGGCCGGACACCGGGTACCTGTTGCCCTCCCCGCTGACCTCCCAGCCGAGGACCGCGCGGTAGAAGGCCGCGGCCCGTCCCGGGCCGGGGGCCTGGACCGAGGCGTAGACCACGTCGCCGTGCCCAGCACCGGCGGAGGCGGCCTCGGCCGCTCCGGTGGTGGCGGCCAGCGGCGAGTGCAGCCCCCAGCGATGGCCGAACGGATCGACGATCCAGGCATTGCGCTGACCGTGCGCGTCGTACACCTCGCGGTCGCCCGTGGCCCCGCGCTCCATCGCCGCCGAGCGCACCCGATCGGCGTCGTCCACCCCGAGCATCAGGCTGACCGCGGCGGCCCCGGGCGAAGGCGCGACGACGCCCATCTCCGGGTGCTCGTCCGCGAGGTACACCAGGCCCCCGGCCAGGCTGAGCTCGCAGTGCCCGATCCGGCCGTCGGGCATCACGATCGGGTCGTAGGACACCACGGCGCCGAAGACCTCGACGTACCAGGTGATCGCCGCGCGCGCGTCGCGTACCGCGAGGTAGGGCACGGCGGCACCCAACGGCCCGATCTGGGTGGTGGACGGCGGGGCTGGAGCGGTCACGGTCTGGCTCACGGCAACTCCTCGGGGCAGGTTCAGCGCCCGCTCGATGCGGGCGCGCAGGCGGGCGGTGAAGTCCGGGTCGGGCCGGACGGTCTGGTCCTCGGCGCGCAGGGCGTCGAAGGCAGCGCCGAACGGGTCAGTCATGGTCGGCCTCCGTCTCCTCGTAGGCCCGGCGGAAGGCGCTCCGGGCGCGGACCAGGAGCGCTTCGGTGGCGTGCAGGGTGCGGTCCAGCAGCGCCGCGACCTCCGGGACGGGCAGGCCGTCGAGGTAGCGCAGGGTCAGCGCGGCGCGATGGTGGGCACCGAGATGGTCGAGGACCGCCCGCACGGTGAGGGCGTCCAGCGCGCGATCCCACGGGGCGTCGAACTCGTCCTGCAGGCCGGCGACGGCCTGCAGGTCCCGCTCGTCGCGGGCCCGCCGGCGCCAGTGGTCGACCAGCTTGTGCCGGGCCACCCCGATCAGCCAGGGCACCGAGACCGGCGCGGGACCCGGCCGGCGTACGGCGTCCACCGCGGCCAGGAACGTCTCGGCGGTCAGGTCCTCGGCCAGCGCAACCGCACCGCAGCGGGACAGCAGGTAGCCGTAGACCTGCGGGAGCGCGTCGTCGTACAGTCGCAGCAGGTCCACCGACCCGGCTTGCCCTGCCACCGCTCCCACACCCTCCTTGTCGTCGCTCGCGGCCCGGCTCCGACGGGTCGGCTCGAACTGTCCAGCCGGTCAGGCGGTGAGCGGCCGGTGTGCGTACAGATCGCGCAGCAGGCACAGCTCCGCGCCGTGGTGGATCGTCTCGCGGCCGACGTGCAGCACCAACTCGGCCATCGGCCGGTCGGTGAACGGCGGCTCCTCGCCGCAGGCGGCGGCCAGGTCGTCGTCGCGCAGACCGCGGACACCGGCGATCCAGCGCGCGTACGCCGCATCGAGCAGGTCCAGCGCCGCGGCCGCCGTACCCGGGTACTCGTACCCGAGGTAGTCGGTCGGGGCACCACCGAAATGCCGCGCGTTGCGATCGCCGAAGATGCCGACGAGCAGATGGGCGATCCGCCAGGAGATCGTGGTCACCGGCGCCGGGTCGGGCTCGGGCATCGCGAAGTCGATGGTGAACTCGCCAACCCCGACCGCCATCGGTGCCGGGCTGGTGCCGCGACGGCGGACGTTCCAGCAGTCGGCGACGGGTTCCCAGAAGTACTCCTCGTCGGTGAGCCCAGCCAGCCGGGGGCGCAGGTGGGCGCCCCAGTGCCAGTCCAGCTGGTCGGCCAGCAGGGTGGTCCAGTCCAAGGCCGTGTCCTTGATGTCCGTGCCTGAGATGTCCATGCTGACGAGCCTGGGCCCCATTGCGGACAGGATCGGTCCGTAGTGACTGGCAGACTCGAAGCCGTGGTGACCACGTCGGCGCGGCTGCTCCGGCTGCTCGGTCTGCTCCAGCAACGGCAGCGCTGGGGAGGTTCCGAGCTGGCGACCCGGCTCGGGGTGACCGAGCGAACCGTACGCCGGGACGTCGAGCGGCTGCGCGAGCTCGGGTACCCGGTCGACTCCACCACCGGCACAACCGGCGGGTACCGCCTCGGTGCCGGTGCCGCGCTGCCTCCGCTGCTGCTCGACGACGACGAGGCCGTCGCGGTGGCGGTCGGGCTCCGGGCGGCGGCGTTCGGAACGATCGAGGGCCTGGGCGAGGCGTCGCTGCGCGCGCTGGACAAGTTGGAGCGGGTCCTGCCGGCGCGGCTGCGCCCGAAGGTGACCGCGCTACAGGCGGCCACCGTGCCGCTTACCGCGGCGGCGGCCACCGTGGACCTCGACGTGCTTCTCGCCGTCGCCGCTGCCTGCCGGGACACCGTGCGGCTGCGCTTCGACTACCAGCCGCGCGAGGGGGATGCGACGTACCGACGGGTCGAGCCGCACCGGCTGGTAAACACCGGGAACCGGTGGTATCTGGTGGCCCGCGACGAGGAGCGGGCCGAATGGCGGACGTTCCGAGTGGACCGGATCGTGCCGCCGCTAACGGTCGGCGGTGGCTTCGTGCCGGTCGACCCGCCCGACGCCGCGCGCTTCGTGGCGGCCGGGGTGACCACCGCGCCCTACCGCTACCAGGCCCGGCTGCGGCTGCACGTCGCGCTGGCCGAGGCCGCCGCGATGGTCCCGCCGACGGTCGGCGTCCTGAGCGCCGACGGCCCGGCCACCACGCTGCTGCAAACCGGCTCGAACTCATTGGACGCGATGGCGATGCACGTCGGACTGCTGGCCTGCCGGGTCGACGTGCTGGAGCCCCCCGAACTCCGCAAGCACGTCGCCCGCATCGCCGCCCGCCTGGTCGCTGCGGCCGCGACGCCCGCGGACCCGCTAACGTGGGAGAGGACGTCGGCCGCCGCAGGGATCGGCGAGGCAGCCGCGCCGTCAAGCGCAGATCGACGGCCTGACCCGTGCCGGGAGCGGTGGTGGACCGGGACTACGCCTGGCCGGTCAGCTCCACGAGGGGTTGCCGGTTCAGCTCCTCCGGGCTCATCGCGGCGGCCTTGCCCAGCACGTCGTTCTGGGTCTGCTGCATCCGGGCGTCCACCAGGCCAGACAGCGCGTAGGCGACCCGACCGAGCAGCCGCACCGTGGTGTCGTCGACGATCGCGCCCGGGGTGGAGACCACCGCGATGCCGGTCGCCTTGCCGTCGGTGCCCTGGGCCGCGCCGATGGTGAAGGTGTCGCGCGGGTTCACGTGACGGGACGCGTAGTGGTCGCGCAGCTTCTTGATCGCCCCATGGAACTCGGCCACGTCCCCGTCGAGTTCGAGCTCGGCCAGGTCACCGTCACTGAGCACTTCCACCCGTCCGGAGAAGCAGCGCACGTACCCGACCAGGGCGCCGGTCCACAGCGCCTCGACCAGCGCGGTGTCTGTGTCCACCTGCACCGGACCGCTGTCCGGACCGCCCAGCGCCGTCACCAGGTGCTCACAGCAGCGCAACACGTACTGCAGGTCCTCGAAGACCGCGGACAAACCTGCCAGCCGGGTCGCCTCCGGTCCCTCGATCCGCCGTACGCTGCTCGGCCCTGCCGGGGATGCCCCGTTCCCGCTGTTGCCTTCCGTCACCGACGGCCTCCTTGAGTTCGCGCGGACGCTAGCCGCGGCGCGTTGCGGCTGCTGACTCAGTCTGAGACGGCGTCAAACCCGGGGTCCGGCCGGGGGGCGATCCGGTCGCCCACCACGCGGCCACCCGTGCGCTGAGCGCGAGCCGGCCCGGCCAGAGCGCGGGCGAGGACACCGAGGGGCACCTCGGGGCCTGAGCGGCGCAGCCGCCGACTCCGGCCTGGTCGAAGCGGGCCGACCATCCGCTCGATGTTGCGCTCTTCGGCGCACCTCCCGCCGTGGACCATCACGGTGGAAGGGCACCCGAGGGCCCGGCACCGGGTGGCGGCGGACCGCGGCGTGGGGCGGTGACTTTGCCGCCAGGCTCAGCGCCGCCGGGAGCGCTCATCCTTGGCCGACGCGGCCAACAGGCCCCGGTAGTGCGCGATGAAGTGGTCGTGCTCGTGGCTGGGGAAGGTTCCCTTCACCGTGTCCACCAGCAGCCGGTCGAAGTCCGGGCCTTCCAGCCACCCGACCACCACCTCGTCGAGGTTGGCCAGCCGGCTGGAGCAGAAGTCGGCGTACCGCTCGGTCTCGAAGTAGCTGTCGGCCAGCTGGCGGTAGGCCCCGACCTTCTCGGCGTAGGACAGGTCCTCGCGGTCGGCGATGTCGAAGTACCGCCGGGTGTCCAGGTCGTAGCGCGGCCGACGGCCGGTGACCGTGCAGAACACCGACCACTTCACCAGCGCCTTCATCGCCCAGGGGAAGTAGTAGTGCAGGCTGGTGATCGCGACGTCCGGGCAGGCGTTCGCGTAGTCGATCGGCGCGACCTCGGCGCCCTTGATGAGGGTCTCGCAGGAGTTGAACTCCCAGCGGAAGAACGCGTTGACCAGCCGGCCGATGGTCACCACCTCGTCGCCGACGCCGGCGTCGAGGAAGTCGTGCGTCACCGAGTACCGCGCGTGCATCGGCTGGTCGGGATCGAACTTCATGACCATGGTCTCCGCGCCGATGGACAGGCTGCGGGCGAACACGTCGTAGCCGTCCACCGCCTTCTGCAGGTGCATCAGCCGCTGCCCGGACTCGTCGTAGGCCTTGTGCAGTTCCCCGCGGTTGCGGATCTGGCTGACCCCGACCCAGGCGCCCCCGTCGTAGGGCTTCATGAACATCGGGTAGCCGATCGTGTCGGCGATCGTGTCGAGGTCGAAGGCCTGGTTGTAGCGCTGCGCGGTGTAGGCGTACTTCGCGTGGTCCGGGGCGTTCTTGTACGGCACCAGGACGGTCTCGGGCACCTTCAGTCCGAGCCGCATCATCGCGCAGTACGCCGCGTGCTTCTCCATGCTCTGGAACGTGAACGGGCTGTTGAGCAGGTACAGGTCGTCCATCAGCGCGGCCTTCTTCAGCCACTCCCGCGGGTGGTAGTACCAGTAGGCCAGCCGGTCGATGACCAGGTCGTAGCGCGGCCGCTGCCGCAGATTGAACGGCTCGACGGTGACCCGCTCCACGTCGTACAGGTGGCTCGTGCCGGTGGAGTCGGTGACCGGTCCGAGCCTGCGGACGATCGACTCGAACGCGGCCGGCCAGTCCTCCTCGGTCCCGAGGAGCAGCCCGATCAGGTGCCTGGTGTCTCCCACGGGGTGGACGATAGCGGCCACATCGGCTGGCTAGAGTCCCGGCGTGGAGCCTTGGACACGGCACAATATCCACGGGGTGCGCACCGTCGCGCCCGCCGCCAGCGCCTACCTGACGGCCGAGCGCGCCGGGCTGCAGGACACCGCGCGCCGGTTCGCGATGGACGAGGTGCTGCCCGTCGCCAACCGGCTTGACCCGCAGCGCGCCGACATCCCCCGCGAGCTGCTGGCCGCGATGGCCCGACTGGGATATTTCGGCATCCTCATCGACGCCGAGCACGGCGGACTCGGCCTCGGCGTCTTCGAGTACTGCCTGGTGACCGAGGAGCTGGCCCGGGCCTGGATGAGCGTGGCCAGCATCATCGCCCGCGGCAACGGTACCGGCTGCGACTCCCCGGACCCGCAACGCCGGGCGGAGCTGTTGCGGCGCAGCGCCGCCGGTGACTGGATCGGGGCGATCGCCTTTTCCGAACCGCGGGCCGGCTCGGACCTGGCCAACGTCGAGTGCGCGGCGGTCCGCGACGGCGAGCAGTGGGTGGTGCACGGCACGAAGCGGTGGGTGGGCAACGCCAAGGCCGCCGACTTCATCCACCTGCTGGCACGGACCCGGGAGCCGGCAGGGGACTCCCGCTCGCACGGGCTGGAGATCTTCACCGTGGCAAAGGAGCGCGACTACTTCCCTGCCGGGATCACCGGAACCGTCATCGACAAGATCGGCTACTTCGGGCTGACCACCTGGCAGCTTCAGATCGACGGGCTGCGGTTGCCCGCGGACGCCCTGCAGGACACCGGGCAGGAGGAGGGCCAGGGTTTCAAGGACAGCCTGCGGTGGCTCAACGTGGCCCGCGTGCAGACCGCGGCCCGCGCGGTCGGCCTGGCCCGCGGCGCCCTCGAGGACGCCCTGGCCTACAGCCGGCAGCGGGTGCAGTTCGGTTCCCCGATCGCCGAGCGGCAGGCGATCCGGTTCATGCTCGCGTCGATGGCCGCCGACATCCAGGCCGCCCGGCAGCTCTGGCAGCACGCGGCCTGGTTGGTCGACGCCGACGAGCCGGCCGATGTCGACGCCGCCCAGGCCAAGCTCGTGGCCTCGGAGATGGCCGAGCGGGTCACCGGCCAGGCGCTGCAGATATTCGGCGGCAACGGCTACACCACGGAGTACGCCGTCGAGCGGTACTGGCGCGACGCCAGGCTGACCACGATCTTCGAGGGGACCTCGGAGATTCAGCGCAAGATCATCTCCGACCACCTCCTACGCGAGGACTGATCGCCGGGGCCGCGGAGCGGAATTGAACCGCGGTTTCCCCCGGGACGTACGGTGGGGCATGGCGGCAACCCGGTGACCGGCCCCCGATGAGGGCCTGGCAGCGCTGGACAATCGTCCTGCTCGGAGTGGGGTTGCTCACATCGCTCCCGGCCGCGGTCAGCGCGCTGCCGGTGGCCGACCGCGACGTCACTGCCGCGCGGCTGCTGAGCGCGGTCAAGCAGTCCCGCACGGTCGCGTACTCCGGGTACGCCGAGGCCACCGGTGGACTGCTGTTACCGGTCACCAGCGAATTCACCGATCTGGTCAACCTGTTCGGCGAGCAGTCCCGGATGCGGGTGTGGTGGCGCGGCAGCGGCGACTGGCGGGTGGACGCGATCGCGGCCACCGGGGAGACCGACCTGTTCCACCGCTCCGACGCGACGGTGGTCTGGAACTACGAGTCCGACACGGCGACGCTGTCCGCCGATCCCCGGGTGCGGCTGCCCCGCGCGGCCGACCTGCTGCCCTCGACGCTGGGCCAGCGGCTGCTCAACGAGGCCACGGCCGCCGAGGTCACCCGGCTACCCCCGCTGCGGGTGGCCGGCATCGAGGCGCTCGGGCTGCGGCTGACTCCGAGCGACCCGCGGACCACGGTGGACCGGGTCGACAGCTGGATCGATCCCGGCAGCGGGCTCCCGCTGCGCGTCGAGGTCTACGGCGGGGGCGTCGTGGCCATCACGTCGACGTTCCAGCAGCTGAACATCGGGATGCCGGCCGAGGCGATCACGAGCTTCGTCACCCCGCCAGGGGCGACGTTCCAGGTGACCGACGTCGTCGATGTCGCCGACGCCGCGGACCAGTTCGCCCCCGCCGTCGCCCCGGACGTCCTGGCCGGGTTGTCACGGCGGACCGACGGCGCCGTGCAGGGTGCGCTCGGCGAGTACGGCCGCGGGGTCACGGTCGTGGCCGCCGTCCCGATCCTGGACCGGCTGGCCCGCCCGCTGCGCGACCAGCTCATGGGGACCCCCGGTGCCACTGTCGACGGGGACGGGGTCTCGGTTGCGGTCGGGCCGATTGCCGTGCTGCTCACGCCGGATCGGCGTGGGCAGCACAGCTGGCTGGTCGCCGGCACCGTGGACCGCCCGACACTGGCCGCCGCGGGTGTCGAGCTCGCGGGCATCCCCGCGGAGCACCGGTGATCCGCACCGCCGGGCTGACCAAGCGCTTCGGGCCGATCCTCGCCGTGGACAAGGTCGATCTGGACGTCCGGACGGGCGACATCTACGGGTTCCTCGGCGCGAACGGGTCGGGCAAGACCACGACGGTCCGGATGATCCTGGGCCTGGTCCTGGCCACCAGCGGCCGGGTCGAGCTGCTCGGCCAGCCCATCCCGAAGGGAGCCGGTCGCGCGCTGCAGCGGGTCGGCTCCTTGGTCGAGGGCCCGGCGGCCTACGGTCACCTGTCCGGCCGGGCCAACCTGGCCGTGCACGATTCGGCCGGGGTCGGCGGCTCACGGCGGACCCGCCGGGCGCGCATCGACGGGGTCCTGGAGCAGGTCGGGCTCTCGCAGGTCGGGCGCCGGCCGGTCAAGGCGTACTCCCTCGGCATGCGGCAGCGGCTGGGGCTGGCCGCCGCGCTGCTGCGCCGACCGGAACTGCTGGTGCTGGACGAGCCGACCAACGGGCTGGACCCGCAGGGGATCCGCGAGATCCGCGAGCTGCTGCTGAGCCTGCACGCGGGTGGTACGACGGTGTTCCTGTCCAGCCACCTGCTGGCCGAGGTCGAGCAGCTGTGCACCCGGGTCGGGGTCCTGGACCGGGGTCGGCTGGTGCTGCAGGACGAGCTGGCCGGCCTGCGGGCGCCCACCGGGCGGACCGTCGTACGCACCCCCGACTCCGACCGGGCGCACGCCCTGCTGGACGGCCAGGTGGAGCACCGGGAGGGGGAGCGGCTGCTCGTTCGCGGCTCGGACGCCGCCGAGCTGAACGCCCGGCTGGTGCGCGAGGGGATTCGGGTCAGCGAGCTGGGGCCTGAGCGCCGCACGCTGGAGGAGGTGGTGCTGGCCGCCACCGAGACCGATCCGCACCAGGTCGGCGGCAGCCGGTGATCGGCACCGAGCTGCGCAAGATGCTGCGCCGGCCCCGGACCTGGGTCACGATCCTGTTGCTCAACGCGCTGCCGACCCTCGTCGCGGTCCTGCTGTCGGTGACCTCGCTGGCGCCCCGCCCGGGGACGGGTCCGGCGTTCCTGTCCGCGGTGCTCGCCGACGGGACCCTGTTCCCGCTGGCCGCCCTGGCCATCATTCTGCCGCTGTTCCTGCCGATCTCGGTGGCGGTGGTGGCCGGTGACGCGGTGGCCGGCGAGGCCCAGGCCGGGACGCTGCGGTACCTGCTCGTCCGGCCGGTGGCCCGGACGAAGCTGCTGGTGGCCAAGCTGATCAGCATCGTGGCCTTCGTGCTCATCGCGGTGGTCAGCGTGGCCGCGGTCGCCTACGTCGTCGGCACCCTGCTGCTCGGTAACCAGCCGCTGGCCGCCAGCGTGTCCGGGACGACGCTGACGCCACAGCAGGTGGCGTGGCGGACCGTGCTCGCGATCGGCTACATCACGCTGTCGATGCTCGGGGTGGCCGCGATCGCGCTGTTCCTGTCCACCCTCACCGACTCGCCGCTGGCCGCGGCCCTGGGGGCGCTGGCGTTCCTGATCGGCTCGTCGGTGCTGCTGACCCTCGATGCAGCGCAGGCGCTGCAGCCCTACCTCCCGACGCGGTACTGGCTGTCCTTCGTGGACCTGTTCCGCGACCCGATCTTCTGGCGGGACGTGCTGCGCGGGGTCGGGTTGCAGGCGGTGTACGTCCTGGTCCTGCTCGGGGCCGCCTGGGCGAACTTCACCACCAAGGACATCACCAGCTGACCTCCGGGCTGAGGGGCGGCCAAGGGCTGAGGCGCGGCTAAGGCCCGAGCCGCTGGCAGTCCGCCGCGGACAGCGGTTCGGGAGCACGGTTGCCCAGTTGCAGCTCGACGATGCTGGACACGACCGGGTCGGTGGGCAGCTGGCCGTGTGCGACCCGCGATCCGGCGCAGATGTCCTGGACGACCAGGTTGAGCGCGCCGTCCAGCCGGGCCGAGTCCGGCGGTGTGACGGTCTCGTCGGCGGTCGTCCACACCGAGATGAACTCCGGACCGGCCGGGGTCTCGTCGCCGGCGTTCAGCGTCCGCAGCAGGTCGGAGTCGGGGACGAGCTGCTGGCAGGCCAGCGGGCACTGATCCGGTACGACGGACTCGGCGAGCCCGGCCAGTGTGGTGCCGTGGTGCGGTGAGCCGAGGGTGATGACCCGGCGGGCCAGGCTCGCCCCGCCGTAGTCGCGGACCCACAGCCGCGCGACGACGCCGCCCGCGGAGTAGCCGACGACATCGACCGACGGCGCGCCGGTCCGGGCCAGGGCCGCGCCGGCGGCGGCGGACAGCACTTCGGCCTGCACCCGGAGATCACCGGTGCCGTCCCCGGCGAGCTGGACGACGGTGGCGTCCCGGCCGTCAACCCGCAGCCGGCCGGCGAGCACGCTCAGGGCTGTCTGCGACCCCCCGTAGCCCGGGACGAGCAGTACCGGACCCGGGCGATCCTGGGCCACCGGCGTGACGCGGTCCCCGACGCTGCGCCAGATCGCGGTGCCTCCGACGGCCAGCGCCGCGACGACGACGAGGGCGACGAGCAGAAGCACCAGGCGTCGCCGTACCGGGGCCATCGAGCCCAGGATCCGGCGCCGTCCCACCACCTGAGGGTAGGCGCCGAAATGGGCTGTCCGGTACGGCCGCGGCTGGGCCACTCTGGCCGGATGCCAGTCGATGCGCCCTTCACGTTCCTGCAGCTGCACGAGATCGCCGAGGCCGAGCACCGCATCCTGGACCCGTTCACCGACGACCAGCTGATGACGCTGGCTGCGGCGGCGCACGTGCGCAGCGGCACCCGAATCCTGGATCTGGCCTGCGGCAAGGGCGAAATGCTGTGCCGCTGGGCGCAGGAGTTCGGTACGACGGGGCACGGCATCGACATCAGCGCGACGTTCCTCGCGGCCGCATCCCGGCGGGCCGAGGACCTGCACGTCGCGGACCGGGTGAGCTTCGCCCACGGCGACGCGGCCGAGCACGGCGCGGAGCCGGCGTCCTTCGACGTCGTCTCGTGCCTCGGCGCGACCTGGATCGGCGGCGGGGTCGCGGGGACGCTGGGCCTGATGGCTCCGGCGGTACGCCCCGACGGGCTGCTCCTGGTCGGCGAGCCGTTCTGGGCGCAGGAGCCGCCGGTCTCGGCGTACGAGTCCGGAGGCATCGGCGCGGAGGAGTTCACGACACTCGCCGGGACGGCCGCCCGGTTCGCCGCCGCCGGAATGGACCTGGTCGAGATGGTGCTGGCCGACGGCGCGAGCTGGGACCGCTACGAGGCCCGGCAGTGGTGGTCGGTGACGCAATGGCTGCAGGCCAACCCGGACGAGCCGCGACGGGAGCAGGTGTGCGACTTTCGGGACCGCTCCCGCGCGTCGTACCTGGACTACCGACGGCGCTGTCTGGGCTGGGGCGTCTTCGTCCTGCGCCCCACCGGCTGACCGTCACTGATCGACCGGCCCCCCTCCAAACCCCGGCTACGACGGCGGCCACCGACGGGTGCTTTCGGGAAGGACCGCTGGACGGCCGCTCGGTGAACGTGAAGTGGTTCGGCAAGCAGGAGGGCATCCTGGACCTGACCGAAGCCGCCAAGCCGGACTGCTATCTCGTCCTGTCCGGTCCTCCCGCCCAGGCCGTCTCGTCGAAGCGGACATTCCGGCCGTGGTGCGTCGACGCGGTGTACCTGTTCGACACCGAGCGTCTCCTCGAGGCGGCTCCGGACGCTCGCGGGTCAGGGGCTGCGCAGGTGCCCGCGCAGCCGGGCCAGTCCCTCGGTGATGCTCACCCGCGGCTCGTAGTCGAGGTCCCGGCGCGCGGCACCGATGTCGAACCAGTGCGGCGTGGACAGCTGCCGGGCCAGGAACCGGGTCATCGGCGGCTCCCCGCCGCGACCGGCCACGGCGTACGCCGCCTCGCACAGCGCGCCGCCGGCGTAGGCGACGGGGAAGGGGATCGTGGCGTGGACCGGCGCGATGCCAGCGGCGGCGAGGATCCCGTTCACCAGTTCCTTGATCGGGCGCGGCTCGCCCTGGGAGATGAAGTAGGCCCGGCCGGCGACCCCCGATCCCGGATGGAGCCGGTCGGCCGCCAGCAGGTGCGCGAAGGCCGCGTTGTCGACGTACGTCGAGTCGATCACGTTGCTGCCGTCGCCGACGAAGCGCAGCCGCCCTCGCCGCGCCCGGTCGATGATCCGGGCAGTCAGCTGGGTGTCCCCGGGCCCCCAGATGAGATGCGGTCGCAGGGCGACCGTGGCCAGCTCCCCGTCGTTGGCCGCGAGGACAGCCCGCTCGGCCTCGGCCTTGGTCTCCGGGTACGGCGCCAGGTGCCCGTGGGCGTAGGGCAGCGACTCGTCGCCGCCGGCGATGCCTTCACTCGTGGACACCACGCTCGGCGTCGAGGTGTGCACGAGCCGGGGCACGCCGCCGGCCCGGCAGGCGGCGATCACGTTGCGGGTACCCATCACGTTCGTCTCGACGTACTCCCGGGGAGCGCCCCCGACCCCCGCCTTGGCGCCGATGTGGAACACGACGTCGCACCCGGCGGCGGCCTCGCGTACGGCGTCGGCGTCGCGCAGGTCACCGCGCAGGCACTCGACGCCGAGCGCGGCCAGCTCGGGGGAGGGCCGGCGGCTCAGGCTCCGGAGGTCCGCGCCCCGGTCGACCAGCTGCCGGCCGACGGCGGCCCCCAGGAACCCGCTGCCACCGGTGACGAGCGCCCTCACGGCGCACCCCGGCGCACCCGGCGGGCGGCCCAGCGGGCCAGGGCAGTCCGGTCGATCTTGGCGTTGTGCCGGATGTCGACGGGGAAGCCGCGGTGGTAAAGCACCGTCCGGATCGGGGCGGTGTCCGGCCGCGCGGCGCCGAGGGCCAGCAGCTGCGCGGTCAGGTCGGCGTCGGGCCCGTAGCCGCGCTCCAGCTCGACGCAGAGCACCGGTCGTTGCCGCCCGGGCCGGCCGACCCCGACCAGGGCGGACCGGGCGACCGCTGGGTGGGCGTTGAACACCTGCTCGCAGGGGACCGGGTACATCGGGCCGCCGGCGGTGCGGACCCGGTGTGCCTTGCGCCCGCAGAACCACAGCCGGCCGCGGTCGTCGAGGTAGCCCAGGTCACCCATCCGGTGTCCCACCGCACCGGCCCAGGACGTCTTCGCGGCGGCGGTCGCGGCGGGCAGGTCGGCGTACCCGGTGGTCACGTTCGGTCCGCGGACGACGACCTCGCCGACGCTCCTGCTGGGCAGCAGCTCGGAGCCGTCCAGTGCCGGTACGGCGTCGTCGGTGATCGCCATGATGGCCAGCTCGACCCCGGGCACCGGGCGCCCCACGCAGATGCCGGGCTCGGTCAGGGCCAACACCTCCCGGCTGCCGATCGAGGTGACCGGGAGCGCCTCGGTGGCGCCGTACGGGCTGTGGATCTCCGCGTCCGGACCGAGCATGTCCAGCAGCCGGCGCTGCACCACCGGCCGCACCGGGGCGCCGGCGGAGATCACCCGGGTCAGCGTCGGCATCCGGGCGCTGGTGGCCGCACCCCAGCGTCCGACGGTGTCCAACAGCGCCGGCGACCCGAACATCAGGGTCGCCCCGAAACTGTTGGCCGCGTCGGCGACCCGCGCCGGGTCGACGTGCGCCGGCCGCGAGGGGTCCATCCGGGGGATGACGGTGGTCAGCCCGAGCGCGGGCCCGAACAGGGCGAACGGCGGGAACGTGGACAGGCTGATCTCGCCGGGCCGCACGTCGTAGAGCGACCGGATCAGGTCGATCTGGGCGAGGAAGTGCGACTGGCGGTACTCCACGCCCTTCGGCGCTCCGGTGCTGCCGCTGGTGAAGGCAATGGCCGCGGTCAGGTCCGGGTCGCGTCCGGCCGGCCCGGGGTCGGCGGCCGGCCCGGGCCTGACAGTCAGGCCGGGCGCATCGGCCGGCAGCTCGGCCAGCGCCGGCGGGCAGCCGGGCAGCCGCGCGCCGACCGTGACCAGCAGCCGCGCGCCCGGGCACCAGCGCAGCAGCCGGCGGGCCAGCTGGGCCCGCGCGACACCGACGAAGCCCGCCGGCGCCACCTGCGCCAGGCAGCGCCGCACGTTGCTCAACCCGATCCCCGGGTCGATGAGGACGGGAACCGCGCCGATCCGCAGCAGCGCGAAGGACAGCGCGAAGAAGTCCAGGGTCGGGGGGACCAACAGCGCGGTGCGCACGCCCGGCCCGATCCCAGCCCCGGTGAGCCGGGCCGCGAGGTCGTCGGTGCGCTGCTGCAACCCGCCGTACGACGTCACCCGGAAGCCACGGGCACCGCCGCGGTGCCGGTACCCGGCGGGCAGGACGAGTGCCGCGCGGTCGGGATGTCGATGGGCGGCCGCGCGCAGCAGACCCGGGAGCCCGGCCGGCTCACTCAACGGCGACCCGGTGCGTCGGGCTCACGGTGCGCGCCAGGAAGTCCACGACGAGTTCGCCGATGTCGTCGGTGGCGTCCTCCAGCACGTAGTGACCCGCCGCGGCGAACCGGTGCACCTCGGCGGCCGGGAAGATCTCCAGCCAGCGGTCCAGGATGTCGGCGTCCAGGACGAAGTCGCGCATCCCCCAGCAGATCAGCACCGGCCGGTCCCGCAACGACGCGAGCCCGGTCTCGGTGTCGCGCAGCACGGCGTACGCCGGGTCGCCGCTACCCACCGGGATGTCCCGGACGAACTCCAGGACGGCCACCCGCCGGCTCGGGCGGTCGTACGGCGCCAGGTAGCCCCGGCGCACTGCCGCAGGCAGCCGCCGGCGTACGCCGACCAACGCGGCGCCGACCGCGAACGCGTTGCCGTACAGGGCGGCCAGCGCCCCGGGCGGGGTCCGGGTCAGCCGCAGCGGCAGCGGCAGGCCCTTGCCGGCCGGGAGCGGAAAGGCCGCGGTGTTGAGCAGGACCAGCCCGGCGACCCGTTCGGGGTGGGCCACCGCCCAGCTCAGAGCGAGGGCCCCGCCCCAGTCGTGTACGACGAGGGTGACCGGACCCGCGGGGACGACCTCGGCCATGAACTCGGTGAAGTCCTCGACCCGGCGGGCCAGCGTGTGCGGGTAGGCGGCCCGCGTGGGCATGGCCGACCGACCCATCCCGATGTGGTCCGGGGCGACGGCGCGGTAACCGGCCCGGGGCAGCCGCGCGACCAGGGAACGGAAGTGGAACGACCACGACGGGTTGCCGTGGACCAGCACGACCGGCGGCCCGGACCCCTCGTCGACGTAGGCGTAGTCCAGACCGCCGACGGTGGTGCTGCGCGGCCGGGCGGGAAACAGCCTCACCAGAGCACTTCCGCGGCGGTGGCGTTGATCCCGCTGCCGATGCCCATCAGCACCACGCGGTCACCGGTGCTCAACCGCCCGTCGTCGGCGGCCTTGGACAGCACGGTGGGGATCGAGGCCGGGCCGATGTTGCCGAACCGGGGGTAGATCAGAGGGAAGCAGCTCTCGTCGAGGTTCAGCGTGTCGCAGATCGCCCGCGTGTGCACCTTGCTGATCTGGTGGACGGCGTACAGGTCGAAGCCGCGGGGATCCCAGTCGAAGCTGTCCACCGCCTCCTTCCAGGTCGCCGCGGCGACCTCCAGGCCGGCGGTGAGCAGCCGGGTGGCGTCGGTGTTCATCTCCTCGCGCTGGCCGGTGCACAGATGGGCGTGTTCGGTGCCGGCGCGGGACAACCCGCCCCGGAAGCGGTGCCCGCCGGCCACCAGATCCGCGCGGGACAGCACCATCGCGGCCGCCCCGGAACCGAGCGTCAGGGTGGCGAACTGGGACCGGAAGGTGGCCGGGGTGGCGTCGGCCAGCAGCCGCGCGATCGTGGACTCGACGACGTACCGGCAGCCCTCGGCGTCCACCACCAGCCCGTGGTCGATCTCGCCCTGCTCGATCATCGCCGCGACGATGCTCATCCCGTTGAGGAAGCCCAGGCAGGCGTTGCCGAGGTCAAAGTTCA
Organism: Mycobacteriales bacterium; assembly: GCA_038200385.1. Lineage (GTDB taxonomy): Bacteria > Actinomycetota > Actinomycetes > Mycobacteriales > Geodermatophilaceae > JBBPYA01. Next base: position 6,186 of record JBBPYA010000070.1, on the reverse strand, counting down.
GTGCCGTGGCCGGCAGGCCCAGCCGGCCGTGCACGATGCTTGCCGTGGACGGCTCGAGATAGTCGCGGTCCACCGAGGTGTTGACGATGGCGCCGATGGCCTCGGCGGGGACGCCGCTGCGGGCGATCGCGTCCGAGCCGACCTCGGCGGCGGCGGTGCTGGGCATGGTTCCCACGTCCCAGAACCGGCGCTCGTAGATGCCGGCGACCTGCTTCATCAAGCCCGGCCGCAGCCGTAGCCGTCGCAGCGCAGGAGCCAGTTCCTCCTCGATCTCGGCGGAGGAGACGATATTCGGTGCATCCAGGTGCGCCAGTCCGCTGATGACGACGTTGCGGTAGCGCTGGACTGCCTTGGCCACATTCGATCCCAGCTCACTGCTGCGGGTCGGCCGCAGGAATTCGACAGATCGCGGTCAGCGGCCTGCTCGTCGTCGTGCGCCCGACCCGCGCCGGATCAGCCCACCTGCGCTGTTCCCGGCGGGGGTGGCCCGCAATCCAACGTTCCCCAGCATAGGAACCCGGCCTGGTTTCCGTCAGGTGGCGGCAGGCCGGACCAGGACCTGGGGGGAGTGCGCACGATGATCGCGGTGGTGCAGCCGCGCGTTCTGTGGTGGGCAGGGGCGGGGTCGAACCGCCGACCTTCCGCTTTTCAGGCGGACGCTCGTACCGACTGAGCTACCTGCCCCTGGGGGAAGTGGCGACCCTGACGGGACTCGAACCCGCGACCTTCGCCGTGACAGGGCGACGCGCTAACCAACTGCGCTACAGGGCCTAGCTGGTGTTGCTGTGCTGCGATCCTACGTGCCCCCAACGGGATTCGAACCCGTGCTACCGCCTTGAAAGGGCGGGGTCCTGGGCCGCTAGACGATGGGGGCCCAGCGCCTGCCAGGGTGCATCCCTTGAGGGCGGGCCCGAGCATACGGGACCGCGCAGGGCGTAACCAAAGCGGCTTTCGGTTGCTTCCATGACCACGGCGACCAGGCCGTCTGATTACCGAGCGCATCCTCGTCGGAACGGTCGGCGACCGCGGGCATCAATACCCGTCGACGAACTGGAGCGGGCGATCGCGGCGCAGAGCCTGGCAAACCCTGGCACGGACGCTGGTCCGAGCCCGGCCGGGTGGAGGACCTCGACGAGGTACGGGTGATGTGGTGGCGGCGCCCGCAGCCGTTCCGGTTGCACGACCAGGTCGTCGACCCGCAGGACCGCGGCTTCGCGCACGGGGAGTGCGCGGCGATCGTGTCCGGCCTGTGGTCGTGCCTGGACGCGATCTGGATCAACGACCCGGACCGGGACGAAGCCGCCTCCCGCAAGATGTGGCAGCTCAAGCTCGCGGCCCAACTCGGGTTGCGCATTCCCCGGACCTGCATGACCAACGACCCCAAGCGGGCGCGGGCCTTTATCGACGCCGAGGGCCAGCAGGCGATCTTCAAGCCGTTCAGCGCGACGCCGTCGACGTGGCGGGAGACCCGACTGGTTCGCGCCGACGAACTGGAACTGATGGACCTGGTCCGGCTGGCGCCTGTGATCTTCCAGGAGCTGATCCCGGGCGGGGTGGACTTGCGGGTCACGATCGTCGGGACCAGCGTGTTCGCTGCCGAGATCCGGGCTGGCGAGTCCGGGTACGAGTTCGACTTCCGGGTCGACACCGCTCATGCGCCGATCACCGAGCACCGGCTGCCGCAGCCGGTGCAGGAACGGCTGCTCCGGCTGATGCGCCGGCTCGGACTGCGTTACGGCGCGATCGACCTGCGGTTGGCGCCGGACGGGGACTACGTCTTCCTCGAGATCAACCCGGCCGGCCAGTGGCTGTTCGTCGAACTCGCCACGGGGCAACCGATCTCGGCTGCGCTCGCCGAGTTGATGAGCGACCTGGACCGCCCCAGTTGGCAGTACGGCGAGACCGGCGAACGCGCGCTGCGACTGGCCTGATCGCGCCGCACGCCGGTTCTAGACCTGGGGCTGGCTTCCGTACGGCGGGCAGAAGACGACGACCATCGACAGGTCCTCCTCGATGTCGACGAAGCGGTGCTCCTCGCCCGCCGGGATGTACAGCACGCTGCCGGGTCCGATGACGATCATGCCGAAGGCGCCGCCGGTGAGCTTGGCCCGGCCTGCGGTGACGAAGTACACCTCGTCCTCGAAGTGCGGCTGCTGATCGTCCACTCCGCCGACCGGGATGCTGTACGTCCCGACGCTCAGCGACGGCACGCACAGGTGCTCGTCGTAGTGGTGGTCGGCATTTGGTGGACAGCTGAAGCGGCCGGCCTTGTCGATGGCGTCCATGCCGGCCTCCCCGGGGCTTTACCCGCGCCAGCGTCCGACCAGGCCGCTGGGCAGCGTCACCGACGTTACCCGCGGGTAAGCTTCCGCGTCTGGGCCTCTAGCTCAACTGGCAGAGCAGCGGACTTTTAATCCGCGGGTTCGGGGTTCGAGCCCCCGGGGGCCCACAAATCTGCAGGTGGGGTAGCTAAGAGCGCGTGTCCGGCTCCCCGTACCCCCATTCTACCCCCACTTTATGATTGGCACCGATCAGACCGCGACCTCGGACCACCCCAACGCCTCGACGCGGCCCTCCTGCAGGCCCGTACCGACCTGCCGCTGCTGCTCACCCACCTGCAGCAGACCGCCAACCAGTTGCCGGTCATCGCCAGCCAGCTGCACGCCGCCACCGGCCGATGGGCCGTTGAGGGCCTGCTGCGCGCTCACGCCCGGGACCTGCCAGCGATGGACGACATGCCCGAGGACCGGATCCGGCAGGTGCTGGCCGGCCAACTCGCCCAGGCCGCACACCAGGACCTAGCGCCGCTATCGGCTGCAATCACCCGCGCCGGCTCCCTGTCCACCGCCCTGGCCGCCGAACTCAACCAGACGACCCCCGGCGTGCCGCCCGCGCAACCGCGGCTGGCCGCCCACTACGCCGACCGCCTCGCCACCTCGCACGCCGCAGCCCAGATGACCAACGACGCCCGCCACGTCCAGCAGGCGCTGGCCGCGACCCGCGCCCCATTCGGACCAGGGCAGCCGCACAGCCGCGGCTACGGCCCGGACCGCTGACACCACCCGCCGCCGGAAGCCGGGCGGCGCCTCGGGGTCGCCTTAGCCCTGATCCGCCGGCGCAGTAGGTGGGGTCGGCATTTCGCCGTTTCCCGCCCGGAGCTGGTTGATGGGCGTGGTCGACCTGCCGGTCTGTCCGGCTTCTCCGGGGGTCCTTGATCGCGCCTGCTCGGCTGGGTGGTCAGGGGGTGAGAGTCGCGGGTGGGCCTGTGGCCGCGTCGAACAGGGTTTGCCAGGCGCCGGCCCAGGGCCAGGCGGCGGGCAGGTGCAGGGTGAGCCGGCGGGCGGATGACGCGACGCGTGCGGGGACGTTGATCAGCTGGGTGCGCAGCGTCGCCCAGCGGGCCGTGGCGTGCCGGGTGCCGGCGAGCGCGGCGGCGGGCGCGGGCGAGGTTGAAGGCGATCACCGCGTGCGCCAGCCAGGCAGCGTTCGCCGTATACGACGGACGGCAGGTGGGCTAACGGACCGGCCTTGAGCTCGGCGATGACCTGTTCGATCACGGCGTGATCGCGGTGGCGAGCGTCAGCCTCGACGGCGGGCAGCGTGGAGTTGGTGACGAACGCGTGATGCCGGTAGGCGTCGAACAGCTCGCCTTGCCCGGACTGCGCCTGCGGGTTGAGTCGTTTCACCCGGCGCACCACCAGCCGGCAGGTGACGCGGTCGGCCTTGCGGCGGGAGGTGAACGCGGTGATCGTGGCCTCGGCGACCTCCGCATCGGAGATCCATCGACCCTCGTCGTCGTCCCAGACCGCGTGCGGGTAGCGGATCGGCGTCCACGCGCTGTCGGGGATCGCGCTGATCGCCGCGGTGATCTGCGGGTTGAGCCTTGCGGTGACCGAGAACCCACGCCTTCGCCCGCAGCGCCGCGGCCAGCGTGGTGTGGGAGTAGTAGGCGGAGTCAGCGCGGACCATGACCCGACCGGACACGCCGGCCCGCCGGGCGGCGCCGATCGCCTGGGTGATCAGCCGTCCCGCCCCGGCACCCGAGGCGGTGTTGCCCCTTGCGGAGCGCCTACGGGTCAGTGTGGTGATGTTCCGACGCGCCGGGCGATGGTGACGTCGTCGGTTTCGGTGATCCTCCACCTGCCGTACGCTTGAAGCCAGCCGAGATCGCGGTGACCGACGACGACCACGACGGACACATTACCGGCCCTGTCGAGCAGATTCGCATGGCTACACGCTGGGCCGCCGTGGCTGCCGGGGAAGGGGCAGGGAAAATTGTAGGCCTCGCCTCGCCGGGAAAGATGCCCGCCGATCAGATTCGATGCCGAGACCGCTTCGGTCGGTCCGACCGCTGCGACACCGGCTCGCACGCCGGGGATCTCGTGACTCACGACATCGGCCAGCCGCACCTCCGATGGAGCGTACGGAGCGAAGGGGCTGGCGGTGACGAGGGTGAGTGTCGCACCGACGGCGAGCGCCAGGACTGGCACGAGAAGTGGCCGCGCCGGCACCGCCGGCTTCGATGTCTGGCTTATCCGGGCCCAGCCGGCGAGGGCCCCGCTGATGCCGATCGGCACCAGATAGGCGGCGTGGTGGTACCAGGGGGCGATGATCCCGGGCCACGATGACAGCACCAGGGGCAACCCGGCGACGAACAGGGCCGCGAACCAGCGTGGGCGGCGCAACGGCAGGAATCCGAGCGGTGTCAGCCACAACAGCATCTGCAGCAGCGCCCCGGGGGCGACCAGGGCAGCACCGATGCGCCACGGATGGACCAGGGCGTCGCCCCATCCGCTGCCGAGCGCGCCGTAGTAGTGCCCGAAGGTCTGCCAGGTCCCGAGCACTCGCGGGATCACCACGCTTGCCGCCATCGGAACCGGGACGAGCCACAACAGCCGACGGCGAACGCCGGGAGATGCCACCACCGCCACCCCGGCGAGTGCGATGGCGATGTCGGCCCGGCAGGTCACCACGAGCAGGCCGGCGATGCTCGCGGTCCTCACGTCATCGCGTCGTGCGGCGAGCAACGACCAAGCGACGGCCGGCGTTGCGAACACGACGGGGTGCACGTCGTACACGACGGCACTCCACAGTGCCGGACTCGCCGCCACCAGCGCTCCCGCTAACCAACGCGGGGCCCCCAACTCGTCGGCGAGCGCCCGCAATGGGACCACCGTCAGCCCGACGCAGATCGCTTGGAACCCGATGAGCCAAACCGGCGTGGCCGCGATCCGGTAGAGCGGAGCGAACAACACGAGCACCAGCGACACGTGATCGGCGAAGACGTTGATCCCGATGCTGGTGATGAACGGAGCACGCCCCTGAGACAACAGCCAGGACGCCTGATCGAAGATCCCCAGATCAGACGCCCCTGCCCGCAGCCGTCGCCAGCGGAGGTACCCGACGCCGAACCACACACTGGCGAACAGGACGGCGAGCGTCCACCCGGCCACGTCGAAGGCGCGGCGGGAACTCGGGCCGGCAGGTGCCTGGTCGGGTGCGGCCACGGGACCCCTCCGGACGGGATCAGCAAGTTCTTCTCGATCAGGACGCCGAGCCCGCCGCGGAATCTACCCGCCGCGGGTCGTCACCTCCTACTGCTGCAAATGGGTGCAGGTGCGGCCTCGCCTCACGCTCGACTCCTCGGTCACCCCTCGGGCCGGCCGGACCCCTACTCAGCCAGGTCCGCCGACGTAGGTAGACCTGTCCGGGTTGCGGCGCGGCCGGCGAGTCAGCCGGTGACACTCCGCCGCAGCCGGCGGTGGACCGGGACGCCGCCGAAGGCGGACTCGGCCTGTACCTGGTCGCACGCTTGTGCGACGCACACGGGTGGGACTCGCTGGCCGGGCGGAAGACCGTCTGGGGTTGCCTGTCTGCCCGCACAGCCGATCTGCCGCCGGTCGGCCGCGGCACGGTGCGCCGACCCGGCAAACAGGCTGACATCCGCGATGATTCCTGACGGTTCCGCACGACGACGCCCAGGACGGCCAGCAGGACGAGGAACTCACCCCATGCGGGCAGCAACACCAGCCGTCGGCATCGGCCGTCAGCTCCTGGCGGCGCAGACGGGGAGCCGCGCATCGGGATCAGCCGGCCCGGTCGATGGCGAAGGCGAGCAGGAACCCGACCGCCGTGATCAGTCCGGTCCAGCTCCGGGTCTTCTCGAATGCCTCCGGGATCATGGTG
>JBBPYA010000069.1:0-13398 GCA_038200385.1 Mycobacteriales bacterium | reverse complement strand
CGCGCCCCCGTCGACGTCGACGTCGGCGCCGACCACGACCCGGCCGACCACGACGGCCCCCACCACAGCTCCTCCCACGACGACGCCTCCCACGACGACGCCTCCCACGACAACCCCTCCCACGACAACTCCCCCCACGACAACGCCCGCGCCGACGACGAGCCCGCCCACCACGTCACCGACCGATCCCACAACACCCACAGACCCGACGACGCCGACGACGCCAACTGACCCCTCGAGTCCGCCCTCGTCCGGCTCGTCGGGTACGTCGGGTTCGTCGGGTGCGTCAAGCACCGGATCGACCGGCGGGAACTCCGCTCCGCCCTCCTCGGGCTCGTCCAGCACGGGATCGACCGGGAGCGGCTCCGCCGCACCCAGCTCGCAGTCCTCGACGGCGAGTGGTTCGGCGCAGCCCTCGCCGTAGCGGCGGGCCCAGCCGATGGCGTCCCGGCCGGGACGCCTCCATGGACGGGCCGCCTGGCTTTGACCCACGCGCGCGCGGGAAGGTATCGTGGCCTGTCGGTTGCGCGGAGCGCCGAGCTGCATGCTGTCCCGCGCCAGCCAGCACCGGTCGGAGCCCCCGACCTGCGCCGTCCCCTCCGGACGGCGACCGTTCAGCGTCGACAGGAAGACGAAGGCAGCCCCGTGCGCACGTACAGCCCGAAGCCCGGTGAGATCACCCGCCACTGGCACGTCATCGACGCGACCGACGTGGTGCTCGGACGGCTGGCGAGCCAGACCGCGATCCTGCTCCGCGGCAAGCACAAGCCCCAGTTCGCCCCGCACGTGGACACCGGTGACTTCGTGGTCGTCGTGAACGCCGCCAAGGTCGCGGTGACCGGCAACAAGCGGGCCACCAAGCTGGTCTACCGGCACTCCGGCTACCCCGGCGGGCTGTCCTCGCGCAGCCTCGGTGAGCTGTTGGACACCAGGCCGGAGCGGGTCATCGAGTCCGCCGTGAAGGGGATGCTCCCCCACAACAGCCTCGGTCGGCAGATGTTCACCAAGCTCAAGGTGTACGCCGGGCCGCAGCACCCGCACATCGCCCAGCAGCCCGTCCCGTACGAGATCAGCCAGGTTGCCCAGTGACGCCGTCGGCGTCGACGAGGAGAGTTTCAGCGTGAGTGTCAGCACCGAGCAGCGCCCAGACCGCGCGGTCCAGACCGTCGGCCGCCGCAAGCAGGCCATCGTCCGGGTCCGGCTGCTGCCCGGGACCGGGCAGTTCACGCTGAACGGTCGCTCGCTGGAGCAGTACTTCCCGAACAAGGTGCACCAGCAGCTCATCCGCGAGCCCCTGGTGACGCTGGACAAGGCCGAGCAGTACGACATCCGGGCCCTGCTGCACGGCGGGGGGGTCAGCGGTCAGGCCGGTGCCCTGCGGTTGGCCATCGCCCGGGCGCTGATCGAGGTGGAAATCGAGGACCGGCCGGCGCTCAAGCGGGCCGGCTTCCTCACCAGGGACCCGCGGGTCAAGGAGCGCAAGAAGTACGGGCTGAAGAAGGCCCGCAAGGCGCCGCAGTACTCCAAGCGCTGACCCGCCCGTGGCGCGCTTGTTCGGCACCGACGGCGTGCGCGGCCTGGCCAACTCCGACCTGACCCCCGAACTAGCCATGGCGGTCGCGGCTGCCTCCGCCCGCGTCCTCGCCGAGACCGACGGCACGCACCGCCCGGTGGCCGTCGTGGCACGGGACCCGCGCGCCAGCGGCGAGATGCTCGAGGCGGCCGTCGTCGCGGGGCTGACCGGAGCCGGGGCTGATGTCCTGCTGGCCGGGATCGTTCCGACCCCCGCGCTTGCCTACCTCACCGGACGGGCCGGCGCCGACGTCGGCATCATGCTTTCGGCCAGCCACAACCCGATGCCGGACAACGGGATCAAGCTGTTCGCCCGGGGCGGCCACAAGTTGGCCGACGCGGTCGAGGATCAAATCGAGGACGGCCTGGGAGCGCGGTTCGACCGTCCCACCGGGGCGCGGATCGGGCGGGTGCATCCGCTGGAGGACGGCCGGGTGGCCTACGTCGAGCACCTGCTGGGGGCCGTCGACGTCGCTCTGGACGGAGTTCGGGTGGTCGTCGACTGCGCCCACGGCGCGGCGTCGGAGACCGCGCCGGAGGCCTACCGGCTGGCCGGCGCCACGGTAACCGCCATCGGTGCGGAGCCGGACGGACTGAACATCAACGCCGGCTGCGGTTCCACCCATCTGCAGCCGCTGATCGAGGCGGTGCTGGCCGACGGCGCCGATCTCGGGATCGCCCACGACGGTGACGCCGACCGGTGCCTGGCCGTCGACCACACCGGGACCGTGGTCGACGGGGACAGCATCCTGGCGATCTGCGCGCTGGCGCTGCAGGAGACCGGCCGACTGCGCGGCGACACCGTGGTGGCCACCGTGATGAGCAACCTGGGCCTGCACCACGCGATGCGGGCGGCGGGGATCGCCCTGCGCACGACCCCGGTCGGGGACCGCTACGTGCTGGAGCAGCTCAACCGCGACCGGCTGTCCCTGGGGGGCGAGCAGAGCGGCCACATGATCTTCCGCGACCACGCCACCACCGGCGACGGGCTGCTCACCGGACTTCAGCTGATGGCGCGGATGGCGTCGACCGGACGGTCACTGGCGGAGCTGAGCAGCGTGCTGCGGCGGCTGCCGCAGGTGCTGATCAACGTGCGGGTCGGAGACAAGCTGGCGGTGGCAGCCTCCGACGACGTGGCCAACGCCGTCAACGCCGCCCAGGACGAGCTCGGTGACAACGGCCGGGTGCTGCTGCGCCCGTCGGGCACCGAGCACCTGGTGCGGGTGATGGTGGAGGCGCCGACGCAGCGGCAGGCGGACACCATTGCGGCCAGCTTGGCCGAGGTCGTCGCCGCCGCGTAGCGGGGACGCTGCCGTGGCAGAGACGCCGCCAGGGGGCGGGCAGCCCGCTCAGACGACGGCGGCGTTGGCCACGGGCGCGGCGAAGCAACGGCACCAGATCAGGACCGTCTGCGGCCCGTCGGCCGGGTCCCGGCCGGCACGGCGTAGTTCTGGTCTCCGCGGTGCCCTGCAGCTCGCCAGGAAGACCCCGTCACCAGGCGCCCTGCGGTCCTTGCCTGGCACCAGGTACACCACGTAGTCCGGACCGTTCTCGACGTCCGGGCCTTCGAAGCGCCGGCGTACGGCGTACGTCAGGCCGATCGACACCGCCACGACGCCGGCCACGAACAGCCAGGCCAACGGGTTGCCGCACTGCCCAGCAGGGTTTCGGTAAGGACTGCCACCCTGCCGACACGGTGACCACGCGCGGTGCGGGCGGTGCCGGCTCTAGGCTGGCTGGCATGTGCGGCATCGTCGGGTACGTCGGACCGCAGCCGGCCCTGGATGTGGTGCTCGAGGGGCTGCGCCGAATGGAGTACCGCGGGTACGACTCGGCCGGCGTGGCGATGGTGACCGCGAACGGCCTGGCCACCGACAAGCGGGCAGGCAAGCTGGCCAATCTGGAAAAGGCGCTCGGCGAGGACCCGCTGCCCCCGGCCAGCTGCGGAATCGGGCACACCCGGTGGGCGACCCACGGCGCGCCGAACGACGTCAACGCCCACCCGCACTCCGACACTGCCCGCACCGTGGCGATCGTGCACAACGGGATCATCGAGAACTTCGCCGGGCTGCGCGACGAGCTCGAGCGGGCCGGCACGGAGCTTGCCTCGGAGACCGACACCGAGGTGGCCGCGCACCTGCTGGCCGCGGCGTACGACGCACTGCCCGCCGGCCCGGACCGGCTGGCCGGCGCGATGCGCACCGTGTGCCGCCGGCTGCAGGGCGCGTTCACGCTGGTGGCGGTACACGCCGACGACCCGGACACCGTCGTCGGCGCGCGGCGGGACAGCCCGCTCGTGGCCGGGATCGGGGTCGGGGAATACTTCCTGGCCAGCGACGTGACGGCGTTCATCGGCCACACCCGGGAGGCCCTCGAACTCGGCCAGGACCAGGTCGTGGAGATCCACCCCGAGCGCGGGATCCGGGTCACCGACTTCGCCGGCGAACCGGCCCAGGGTCGCGGGTACCACCTGGACTGGGACGCCCGGGCGGCGGAAAAGGCCGGCCACAAGTGGTTCATGCTCAAGGAGATCGCCGAGCAGCCCACGGCGGTCGCAGACACCCTGCTCGGCCGGCTCGGCAGCGGCGGCGACATCGTGCTGGACGAGGTGCGGCTGTCCGAGCAGGACCTCCGGGACGTCGACAAGATCTTCGTGGTGGCCTGCGGGACGGCGTACCACGCCGGGCTGGTGGCCAAGTACGCCATCGAGCACTGGACCCGGGTCCCGTGCGAGGTGGAGCTGGCCAGCGAGTTCCGCTACCGCGACCCGGTGCTGGACCGGGCCACGCTGGTCGTGGCCATCAGCCAGTCCGGCGAGACGATGGACACCCTGCAGGCCATCCGGCACGCCAAGGAGCAGAAGGCCCGCGTGCTGTCGATCTGCAACACCAACGGCTCGACGATGCCGCGGGAGTCCGACGCCGTGCTGTACACCAGGGCCGGACCGGAGATCGCGGTCGCCTCGACCAAGGGCTTCCTCACCCAGCTCACCGCCTGCTATCTCGTCGCGCTGTACCTCGCACGGGTTCGCGGGACGAAGTTCGGCGACGAGGTCGGCGCGATCGTCGCCCAGCTGCGGCGGATCCCGGAGCTGATCGAGCAGACCCTGGCCAGGATGGACCCGGTCCGCGAGCTGGGTGCGGCGATGGCGGACGAGCCCACGGTGCTGTTCTTCGGCCGACACGTCGGGTACCCGATCGCGCTGGAGGGGGCGCTCAAACTCAAGGAGCTCGCCTACATCCACGCCGAGGGATTCGCCGGCGGCGAACTCAAGCACGGTCCGATCGCGCTAGTGGACGCCGGCACCCCCGTCGTCGTCGTCGTCCCGTCGCCACGCGGACGCGACGTCCTGCACGGCAAGGTCGTCAACAACATCCAGGAGGTCCGGGCCCGCGGCGCCCGGATGATCGTCGTCGCCGAGGAGGGCGACACCGCCGTGCAGGCCTACGCCGACGTCCTGATCGAGCTGCCGGAGGTTCCGACGCTGCTGGCCCCGCTGCTGACCACGGTCCCCCTCCAGGTGCTGGCCTGCGCGATCGCCGAGGCGCGGGGCACCGACGTCGACCAGCCGCGGAACCTCGCCAAGTCCGTCACCGTCGAGTAGCCGGCCGGTGATCGTGGGCGTCGGGATCGACGTGGTGCCGATCGAGCGTTTCGCCACCGCGCTGCAACGCACCGCCGGACTCGCCGACCGGCTGTTCACCGCCGCCGAGCAGCGGACCGGATCCGGGGGTCAGCGCTCGCCGGAGTCGCTGGCCGCGCGGTTCGCCGCGAAGGAGGCACTGGCCAAGGCGCTGGGCGCGCCGGGGAACCTGGCCTGGCACGACGCCGAAGTGATCGTCGGACCGAACGGGCAGCCGCGGCTGGACCTGCGCGGCACCGTCGCGGACCGCGCCGAGCAGCTCGGCGTGCGGGAGGTGCACGTCTCGCTGTCCCACGACGGCGGCATCTCCTCGGCGCTGGTCGTCGCCGAGTCATGAACCAGCGGGGGTGTCAGGCCAGGCCGGCCGGCGGGCACGGCCGCCGAGCCGGCACCGGGTCATGAGGGGCGCCTGGTCGGGGGCCCGGATCCGGGCCGCCGAGACCGCACTGATCGAGCGGGTCGGCGCCGACACCCTGATGGAGCGGGCGGCCTACGGCCTCTCCGTGGGGTCCGCCGGGCTGCTGGACCGGACGTACGGCGCCCGCGTCGTCCTGCTCGTGGGAGCCGGCAACAACGGCGGGGACGCGCTGTACGCCGGCGTTCACCTGCTCCGGCGCGGCGCGGCCGTACGCGCGGTGCTGCTCGCCCCGGACCGGGTCCACGTCCGAGCGGCGATCGCGTTCGCCGCGGCCGGGGGCGGCGTCGGGACCGCCGAGACCGCGGCCGCCCCGCTCGCCGGCGCCGACCTCGTCCTGGACGGGATCGTCGGCATCGGTGGCTCCGGGGCGCTGCGCCCCCCCGCGGACGACCTGGTCGCCGCGGTCGGTTGCCCGATCCTCGCGGTGGACCTGCCCAGCGGCGTGGACGCGGACACCGGGGACGTCCCGGGTGCCGCGGTCCGGGCCGCGGCCACCGTCACGTTCGGGGGGGCGAAGCTCGGCCTCGTGGTCGGTCCGGGCGTTGCCCACCGCGGCGCCCTGTCCGAGGTGGACATCGGACTGGGGCCGTTCCTGGGCGCACCGCAGGTGCAACTCCTGGACGACTCCGACGTCGCGGCGCTGTTGCCTCGTCCCGAACCGGCCTCCGACAAGTACGGCTCCGGGGTCGTCGGTGTGGTCGCCGGCTCCCCGACGTACGGCGGGGCGGCCGTGCTCAGCGTCGGGGGCGCCCTGCACGGCAAGGCCGGCATGGTCCGCTACGCGGGACGGGCCGCCGACGCGGTCCGGGCCCGCTGGCCGGAGGCGGTGGTCACCGACGGCAGCCCGACGCGGGCCGGCCGGGTGCAGGCCTGGGTGGTCGGACCGGGACTGGGCACCGACGAGCCGGCCCGCCGCCAGCTCCGGGAGGTGCTCGAGACCGACGTTGCGGTGCTCGTCGACGCCGACGGGCTGACTTTGCTCGGTGAGCACCCCGAGTGGGTGCGCGGGCGACGGGCACCGACGTTGCTGACGCCCCACGACCGGGAGTTCGAGCGGGTAGCCGGCCCGCTCGGTACCGACCGGGTGGCCGCCGTGCGCCGGGCCGCGGCCGAGCTCGGCGTGACGGTGCTGCTCAAGGGGCAGGCGACGATCGTGGCCGGGCCGGACGGGCGGGTCCTGGTGAACCCGACCGGCAGCGGCTGGCTGGCCACCGCCGGTACCGGCGACGTGCTCTCCGGGTTGGGCGGTGCGCTGCTCGCCGCCGGCCTCGACCCGCTGCGGGCCGCCGCCGCGGCGGCGTACCTCCACGGGCTTGCCGGCTCCCGCGCGGCCGGCGCGGCCGACCGGATCGGGACCGGGTCGGGAGCGCCGATCACCGCGATGCAGGTCGTCGCGGCGATCCCGGGTGCGATCCGCGCGCTCGGCTCCGGCGGGTAGCCCTCCGCTGGTCCCAGGATCACCAGGTCTGCTCTGAGAGAATGGTCCGGTGGCCCGGGCAGAGATCGTCGTCGACCTGAACGCGGTGCGGGCCAACGTCGAGACCCTCCGCCAGCACGTGGGCCGACCGCTGATGGCGGTGGTCAAGGCCGACGGATACGGGCATGGGCTCGTCCCGTGCGCCCGCGCCGCATTGGCAGGGGGTGCGGACATGCTCGGGGTCGCGGCCCTCGACGAGGCGTTGGCGCTGCGCGCGGCCGGGATCACCGAGCCGGTGCTGGCCTGGCTCGCCGGCCCGGGGGAGCGGGTGGCCGAAGCGGTCGCGGCCGGCGTCGAGGTGTCGGTCAACGCAGGGTGGGCGCTGGCCGAGGTCTGCGCTGCCGCTCGGTCCACCGGGGTCACCGCCCGGCTGCACCTGAAGGTGGACACCGGTCTGTCCCGTGGCGGGGCGACTCCGGCGGACTGGCCGGAACTCGTCGCCGAGACCGTGCGGGCCCGGGCCGAGGGACTCGTCGAGCCGGTGGCGGCGTGGAGCCACCTGGCCTACGCCGACCAGCCGCGACACCCCACTGTGGACGCTCAGCTGGCGGTGCTCCGGGAGTCGCTGGACCAGGCCAAGGCGGCCGGCCTGACCGAGCTGTCCGCGCACCTGGCCAACTCCGCGGCGACCCTCACCCGTCCGGACACCTGGCTGGACATGGTCCGGCCCGGTGTGGCCTGCTACGGCCTGGACCCGCTGGGCGGGGATCCGGCCGACCACGGGCTGCGCCCGGCGATGACGGTGCGCGCCCAGGTGGCGCTGGTCAAGCAGGTGGCCGCCGGCAGCGGGGTCTCCTACGGCCACAGCTACGTCACCGAGGGCGAGACCGGCCTCGCGCTGGTACCCATCGGGTACGCGGAGGGCATCCCGCGGGCGGCATCCAACGCCGGCCCGGTCCTGCTCGGCGGTCGACGGCGCCGGGTCAGCGGGCGGGTGTGCATGGACCAGTTCGTCGTGGACATCGGTGCCGACGAGGTCCACGCCGGAGACGAGGTGCTGCTCTGGGGGCCGGGCGACGACGGTGAGCCCAGCGCCCAGGACTGGGCCGACGCGGCGGACACCATCCACTACGAGCTGGTCACCCGCGTCGGCGGACGGCTGACCCGCCGCTACGTCGAGCTGTCCCCGCGGAACCGCTGATGCCGTCGGGACGGGTCGTCGGGCTGCTCGGCGCCGCCACCGGACTGCTCACTGCCGGCGCCGGCGCGGCGGTAGCCGTGCAGCGCCGCCGGATCGCCGACCAGCGTGCGGCACGCGATCCCCTGGCCGCCACGCCGTACGGCCGGTTGCCCTCGGACCGGACCCGCACAGTCATCGCCGATGACGGGATCGCGCTGGCCGTGCAGGAGGTCGGCGGCCTGGACGCGCCGCTGGTCGTCGTGCTCGTCCACGGCTACACACTGGCCACGGGCAGCTGGCACTACCAGCGGCTGGCACTGGCCGGCCCCGACGTCCGGCTGGTGTTCTACGACCAACGCAGCCACGGCGCGAGCCAGCGCGGCTCGGCCGAGTCCGCCCAGCTCGACCAGCTCGCCAGCGACCTGCACGCGGTCATCCACGCCACCGCCGGCGACCACCCGGTCGTCCTGATCGGGCACTCCATGGGTGGCATGACGATCCTGGCGCTGGCCCAGGCCAGGCCCGAACTGTTCGGCGAGCAGGTCCGGGCGGTGGCGCTGCTGTCGACCACGACCGGAGCGCTGGCCGATGTCGATCTCGGCCTGCCCCGCTTCCTCGCCCCGCTCAAGCTGCTCGCGCTGCCGGCGCTGGCCCGCGGCGTCCGCGCCCAGCCGCGGCTGGCCGAGCTGACCCGCAGGACCGGATCGGACCTGTCGTGGTGGCTCACCCGGCTGTACAGCTTCGGCGACCCCGAGGTCAGTCCGGCGCTCGTCGACTACGTCGGCGCCCTGATCGGCTCGACGCCGGTCGACGTGATCGGTGAGTACTTTGGAACCCTGATGGGGCAGGACACCGTGTCCGCGCTCTCCGCGCTGCGCGGCGTACCGACGCTGATCGTCTGCGGCGACAAGGACCGGTTGACACCCCTGGCGCACAGCGCGGCGATGGCCGCGCAGCTTCCCGACGCGGAGTTGCTCGTCGTGCAAGGCGGCGGACACCTGGCGATGATGGAGCATCCGGACCCGGTCAACGACGCACTGCTGGCCCTGCTGGACCGCGCCTCTGCCGCCGCTGCGGACGGGTCGCGACGGTGACCGTGCCTACGGCGCCACCCGACGTGGCATCGACCGCGCACGCCTGCCGGGACTGGACCGAGCTGGCGGCCGCGGCCGCCGGCTGCCGGGTCTGCCCCGAGCTGGTCGCCGGGCGCACCCAGGTGGTCGTGGGCGAGGCACCGCCGGGGAGCCGGCTGGTACTCGTCGGCGAGGCGCCGGGAGCCGCGGAGGACGAGTCCGGACACCCGTTCGTCGGCCGTTCGGGGCAGCTGCTGGACCGGATCCTCGGCGAGGTGGGGCTGGTCCGGGCCGAGATCGCGGTACTCAACGTCGTCAAGTGCCGGCCTCCTGGTAACCGCACGCCGCGGTCGGCCGAGGTGGCGGCCTGCTCCGGCTGGCTGTACCGCCAGCTCGAGCTGATCGCACCGGAGCTGATCTGCACGCTCGGGCTGTCCGCCGCCCAGCGCTTCCTCGGCCGCAGAGCGGTGCTCGCCGCCGCGCGCGGCCGGGTGCACCTCGTCGAGGGCCGTCGGCTGCTGGCGACGTACCACCCGTCGGCGGCGCTGCGCTTCGGCCCACGCGGCGAGCCGCTGGCCGCGCTGCGCGCGGACCTCGCGCTGGTCGCCGACCTGCTCAGATCCGATCCCGAGCGGTGAGCCAGCCGCCCGGCCGGCTCCGCGTCGAGCTGCCCACCGCGCAGGACACCTGGGAGTTGGGGCATCGGATCGGGGTGCTGGTGATGGCCGGTGACCTCGTGGTGCTGACCGGCCCGCTGGGGGCGGGCAAGACGGTGCTGGCGCAGGGGGTCGGCGCCGGCCTGGGTGTCCTGAGTGGCGTGATCTCGCCGACTTTCGTGCTTGCCCGCGTCCACCGCGAGGGGCGGATCCCCTTCGTCCACGTCGACGCCTACCGGCTGGGTGGCCTCGCCGAGCTCGACGACCTCGACCTGGACACCGACCAGGCGGAGGCGGTCACCGTCGTGGAGTGGGGGGCCGGCCTCGCCGAACGGCTCGCCGCCGAACACCTCACGGTCGAGCTGCAGCGACACGCCACCCAGGAGTTGCGGGTGGCGCAGCTGCACCCCTCCGGTCCGGGTTGGCGAGACCGGCTGCCCGGGTTGGCCGGTCGGACCGGCGCGCGCCGGTAGCCGCCGCTAGCCGATCAGCTGCAGGTCGGCCAGGACGGTGTCGCAGCCGGCCAGCACCACCTGCTTCATGTCCGCCCACTGGCAGTTGACCTGCAGCTCGGTGTGCCCCCGGAAGATGAAGTAGGTGTCGCTGTTCAGCCCGCTGGCGTCCGAGCCGGTGTAGTAGAACGCGCGCGCCTTGTCGACCTCGCGCAGGTCGGGCTCGGCGCTGCCGAAGTCGAAGCCCTGCGCGGACAGCTGGTCGATCACCGGGCGGAGCGCGTCGGTGAGTTCCTGGTCGGACAGGTCGTCGGTGCTGGTGTTCAGGTCGTAGACGCTGAACACGATGACGTCACGCTGGCTGAGCAGCAGCCCGCTGGTGTACGACGCCGACGACCCGGCCTGGTTGTCGATGGACACGTCGTCGATCCGGAACCCGTCGGGCTTGGTGAAGCAGAACGGCTGCCCCTCCGGCAGGACCGCGTTGTCGCCGGTGCACGACAGCTCGCCCGCCGTCCCCGGATCGGTCGTCGTGGGCGCACTCGACGTCGTGGTCGGCGGGGAGCTGCTCGACGTCGTGGCGGAGGACCCGCCGGCGGCGGTCGGCGTCCCCGCCACGGTCGATGAGCAGGCTGCGAGCAGCAGCAGGGCGGTCAGGGTCGTTCCGAGCGCGGCACGGCGCGGTCGGGTGGCCTCGGGCCTGGGCACGGCATCCCCCGGTCTACGGGTCGGTGAAGCTGGCATTGTGCCAGCCCCGCCCGCCGGAGGCGCCTGGATCCGGGACAGGGGACCGCCCGGAGCGCGGCTAGCCTCGGTGCCGTGCTCGTCCTCGCCCTCGACACCGCGACGGCCGGAGTGGTCGTCGGTCTGGCCCGGGTCGGTTCGGACGTGGCAGTGCTCGTCGAACGCCGCGGCGGGGGCCCACCCCGGCACGGAGAGGCGGTGAGCCCCGGCATCCATGCGGTGTTGACCGAGGCCGGGCACTCAGCCGAGGAGCTTGCCGCGGTCGTCGTCGGCGTCGGACCCGGCCCGTTCACCGGGCTGCGGGTCGGGATGGTCAGCGCCGCCGCGCTGGCCGACGCGCTCGCGATCCCGGTGTACGGCGTCGGCTCGCTGGATGCCACCGTGCTCGGTCTGCCCGACCCGTCCGGGCGGGTCGTGGTCGCTGCCGACGCCCGGCGGCGCGAGGTCTACTGGGCGGTGTACGATGAGGGGCTGCGGGTGGACGGCCCGCACGTCAGCGCCCCTGCGACGGTGGGCGACGTGCTGGCGGGGCATTCGGGCGCCCGGCTCGTCGGCGCTGGCGCCGTGCTCCACGGGCTGCCCGGCGCGCAGGCCGCCGGCCCGACCGGCGCCGGCCTGGTGGCCGCCGCGGGGACCGAGCTGACCGCCGGCCGCCCGGCCGGGCCGCTGGTCGCCGCCTACCTGCGCCGCCCGGACGCCACCGAGCTGGCCGCGCGGATCCCGGCGGCATCGGCGTGAATGGCGTGCGCGGCCCCAAGCGCGGGAGCACCGGCCGACCGGCCGACGCCGGCAACGGCGGCGGTCCCGGGGCCGTCGATCCTGCGGCGGTGACGTTCGAGGGGCTGCGGGGCGACCACCTGCCTGCCCTGCTGGCACTGGAGACCGAACTGTTCGGCGCCGAGGCCTGGTCCGAGGGGATGCTGCGCTCGGAGCTGGCGCAGCCCGACGATCGCTACTACCGGGTCGCGCTGGCCGCCGGGCGGGTGGTCGGTTACGCCGGGCTGGGGGTCTTCGGCGATGAGGCGCACGTGCTGACCGTCGGGGTGCTCCAGCAGTGGCAGGGCCGCGGGCTCGGAGCGAGCCTGTTGCGCGCGCTGCTCACCGAGGCCGAGCGCCGCCAGCTCTTCCGGATGCTGCTGGAGGTCCGGGCCGACAACCTGACCGCGCAGCGGCTCTACGAGCGGCACGGGTTCCGCCCGGTCGGGCGGCGGCCGCGCTACTACCAGCCCAGCGGAACCGACGCGGTGGTGATGGCCCGTGGCTGACCCGCTGATCCTCGGCATCGAGACCTCCTGCGACGAGACCGGCGCCGGCCTGGTCCGGGGCAATGTCCTGCTCGCCGACGCGGTGGCCTCCAGCGTCGACAGCCACGTCCGCTTCGGCGGAGTCGTGCCCGAGGTCGCCGCCCGGGCGCACCTGGAGGCGATGGTGCCGACAGTGCACCGGGCGCTGGCCGAGGCCCGGTTGCAGTTGTCCGACATCGACGCGATCGCGGTGACGGTCGGGCCGGGCCTGGCCGGCGCCCTGCTCGTCGGAACTGCCGCGGCCAAGGCCTACGCCCTGGCGCTCAACCGCCCGCTGTACGCCGTGAACCACCTCGCCGCCCACGTGGCGGTCGACACGCTGGAGCACGGCGACCTGCCGGTGCCCCTCATCGCGTTGCTGGTGTCCGGCGGGCACACCTCGCTGCTGCTCGTCCGGGACGTGGCGCAGGACATCCGTACCCTCGGCGCCACCGTCGACGACGCGGCAGGGGAGGCCTTCGACAAGGTCGCCCGGCTGCTGGGACTGCCCTATCCCGGCGGCCCGGTCATCGACCGGATCGCCGTCGGCGGTAACCCGACGGCGGTGGCGTTCCCCCGTGGGATGACCGGGCCGCGGGACGCGCCGTACGGCTTCTCCTTCTCCGGCCTCAAGACCGCCGTCGCCCGCTACGTGGAGGGCCGCGAGCGGGCCGGCGAGCCGGTCCACGTCCCTGACGTCGCGGCGTCGTTCCAGGAGGCGGTGGCCGACGTGCTGACCAGCAAGGCGCTGCGGGCCTGCCGTGAGCACGGCGTGTCCGACCTGCTCATCGGCGGCGGGGTGGCGGCCAACTCCCGGCTGCGGGCGCTGGCCGCGCAGCGCTGCGCGCAGGCCGGTGTCAAGCGGCGGGTGCCCCGTCCCCGGCTGTGCACCGACAACGGCGCGATGGTCGCGGCGCTGGGCGCCCGAGTGGTCGCGGCGGGCCGATCGGCCTCGGCACT
>JBBPYA010000068.1:0-19158 GCA_038200385.1 Mycobacteriales bacterium | reverse complement strand
GGCCGGAAGGCGTTGCGGACCTCCGGGCGGTTGAACGCGATGCGTACCACCGCGGCGTCGACGGCCCGGTGATAGGTCAGGTCGGTGAACCCGAGCCCCTCGACCTCGGTCCACGCGCCGGCGTCGAACAGCTCGGAGACCGGTGCCATGCCCAGCAACGTAGCCGGCTCAGTCCGGCTGCGCGCGCAGGTAGCGGCCGAAGTGCGGCACGGTGAACGCGATCGAGCCGCGCTGGGCGCTGTAGACCAGACCCTTCTTGATCAGGGTGTCTCGTGCCGGGGACAGCGAGGCCGGCCGCCGGCTGAGCAGCCGGGCCACCTCGGCGGTGGCCACCGGCTGGTCCGCCGAGCCCAGTTCGGCCATCGCGCGCAGGTACTCCCGCTCGGCCGGCGTGGCCCGCTCGAACCGGGAGCCGAAGAACCCGACGGCCAGCTCGGCCTCGGCCGCCGGGGCGGCCACCGTGACGTCGTCGGCGGTGATCGGCGAACTCGCCGCGGCGTCCCAGGTCACCTTGCCGTAGGCCTGGACGAAGTACGGATAGCCGTCCGCCGCGGCGAACAGGGCGTCCAGCGCGTCGGTGCTGAAGTCCACGCCCTCCCGGTCGGCCGGCGCCCGCAACGCCAGGTCGGCGGCGGCCCGGTCCAGCCGGTCGATCCGGACGTAGCTGAACAGCCGCTCGGAGTAGCTCTTCGCCCCGGCCAGCACGGCGGGCAGGTGCGGCAGCCCGGCGCCGACGACGATCAGCGGTGCGGCCTGCTGCGACAGCTCGTGGCAGGCCGCGCACAGCGCCGACACGTCGGCCGCGCCGAGGTCCTGCATCTCGTCGACGAACAGCGCGATCCCGACCCCGACGTCGCCGGCCAGCGCGGCCGCGTCGGTGAGCAGCTCCACCAGGTCGATCTCGATGTCACCGGAGTCGGCCCGACCGGTGGCGGCCGGTACGTCGATGCCGGGCTGCCACCGGTCCCGGAGCCGGACGCCGGCGGACTCGCGCAGCGCGAACGCCTTGAGGACGCCGAGGAACGCCTCGACCCGGGCCGGGTCGCGGTGCCGGCCGGCCAACTCGCGCGCCGCCAGGTGCAGCGCGCCGGACAGCGCCCGGCGTACCGACTGGTCGGGTCGGGCCTCCAGCTTGCCGGTACCCCAGCCGCGGCCGATCGCCGCGGAACGCAACTGGTTGAGCAGCACCGTCTTGCCCACCCCGCGCAGCCCGGTGAGCAGCAGCGAACGCTCCGGGCGGCCGTGCGCGACCCGCTCCAGGACCACATCGAAGCGGGCCAGCTCCCGGTCCCGGCCGGCCAGCTCCGGCGGCCGCTGACCGGCGCCTGGGGCGTAGGGGTTGCGGACCGGATCCATAGGTCGGCACCCTATCGCCGCATCTACGCCAATCTAGGATCTCGTCAAGACACGCCGAGACGTCCTCAGACGGTGGACCGGTCCTCCCGACCCGGCGGCCGCAGGAACCCGCGCAGCAGCATCGCGGTGCCCTCCAGGTGTTCGGCCATCACCCCGTGCGCGGCCGCGGCGTCCCCGGCCAGGATCGCGGCGACGATCAGCTCGTGTTGCCGGTTGGAGTGCTCGATGTTGGGCGCCAGGACGGGGATCTCCTGCAGCAGGTCGTTGGTCCGCAGCCGGACGTCGGCGACCGCGGCGATCAGGCTGGCCGATCCGGTGACCTCCGCGATCGCCAGGTGCAGCCGCGAGTCCAGCCGCTGGTAGGCCGACGGCGGGGCGGCGGAGGTCTGCGCCAGCAGACCGCAGAGGTGGTCGCGCTCGGCGGTGCCCAGTTCGGCGACCGCGGCGGCCTCGGCCGCTCCGCACTCGACCACCCGGCGGAAGGTCAGCGCGTCGTCGAGTTCCCCCGCCGAGCGAGCCGGACCGGCGCCGGGCCCGGCGCCGCCGGGCTGCGCGGTGCGGACGAACGTCCCGCCGTAGCGGCCGCGCCGGACCTCCAGGTAACCCGCGTCGATGAGCACCCGCAGGCTCTCGCGCAGCCGCTCCCGGCTGATCCGGAACCGGTTGGCCAGCTCACGCTCGGGCGGCAGTCGCTGCCCGGGGGCGACCACACCCAACCGGACGGCCTGCAGCAGCCGTTCCACGGTCTCCTCGAAGGCGTTGGCCGCCCTGACCGGGCGGAACAGCGCGTCGTCGGCGCGCGCCCGGGCCGGCCCTGGGACGTCGCCGGCCAACAGCGCGCCCGCTGCCTTCCCCCGTACACCGCTCACGGCCGAAGCCGGCTCACAGCGGTGTCACGTAGGCGCCGGAGATGCCGCCGTCGACCAGGAACGTCGTGGCGGTGACGAAGCTGGCGTCGTCGCTGGCCAGGAACGCCACGGCGCCCGCGATCTCCTCGGGCCGGGCGAAGCGGCCCATCGGGACGTGCACCAGGCGCCGCTGGGCGGCCTCGGCGTCGCTGGCGAACAGCTCCTCCAGCAGGGGCGTGTTCACCGGACCGGGGCACAACGCGTTGACCCGGATTCCTTCGCGGGCGAACTGGACACCGAGTTCGCGGCTCATTGCCAGCACGCCCCCCTTGGATGCGGAGTAGGAGATCTGCGACGTCGCGGCTCCCATCACGGCGACGAAGGAGGCCACGTTGATGATGCTCCCGCGTCCCTGCGCCTGCATGTAGGGCAGCACGGCCTTGCAGCACAGGTACACCGAGGTCAGGTTGACCTCCTGGACGCGGCGCCACGCCACCAGACCGGTGTCCAGGATGGAGCCGTCCTCGGGCGGGGAGATACCGGCGTTGTGGAAGGCCACGTCGATCGTGCCGAAACGCTCCTGGGCCGCGGCGTACAGACCCTCGACGTCGTCGGCGTTCGTCACGTCGGTCCGGACGAAGAGTCCGTCCACTTCGGCGGCCAGCGCCCCGCCCGAGGACTCGTCGATGTCGGCCACGACGACGTGCGCGCCGTCGGCGGCCAACCGCCGGGCGCTGGCCGCGCCGATCCCGCTGCCGCCGCCGGTCACGACCGCGACGCGTCCGGCGAGCCGTTGTGCCATGTCCTCAGTCCTCCGTGTGGATGTAGACGTTCTTGGTCTCGGTGAAGGCCTCCAGCGCGTCCGGGCCGAGTTCGCGCCCGAGCCCGGACTGCTTGAAGCCGCCGAAGGGCGTGGAGTACCGCACCGAGGAGTTCGAGTTCACCGACAGGTTGCCGGCCTGGACCGCGCGCGCGGTCCGCAGCGCCCGGCCGATGTCGCGGGTCCAGATCGACCCCGACAGACCGTACGCGGTGTCGTTGGCGATCCGGACCGCGTCGGCCTCGTCCTCGAACGGTACGACGGCGACCACCGGTCCGAAGACCTCCTCGGTGAACGCCGGATCGGTGGAGTCCACGGGAGCGAGCACGGTGGGGGCGAACCAAAAGCCGGGACCATCGGGTGCGGAGCCGCGGAAGGCCACCGGCGCGTCCGCGGGCACGTAGGAGGCGACCTTGCGGTGGTGCTCGGCGGTGATCAGCGGCCCCATCTCGGTCGCCTCGTCCCCCGGATCGCCGACCCGCAGCCCGGTCACGGCCGGTTCCAGCAGCGCCATGAACTCCTCGTACACGGTGCGCTGCACCAGGATCCGGGAGCGGGCGCAGCAGTCCTGCCCCGCGTTGTCGAAGACCCCGCCGGGCGCTGCGGCGGCGGCCCGCTCGAGATCGGCGTCGGCGAAGACGATGTTGGCGTTCTTGCCGCCGAGTTCGAGGGTCAGCCGCTTCACGTGCCGGGCGCAGCCGGCCATGATCTGCCGGCCCACCTCGGTGGAGCCGGTGAAGACGATCTTGGCCACCGCGGGGGAGTCCACCAACCGCTGCCCGACGACCGAGCCCTGACCGGTGACGACCTGGAGCACGCCTTCTGGGAGCCCCGCGTCCAGCGCAATCTCGCCCAGGCGCAGCGCGGTCAGCGGGGTCACCTCGGCGGGCTTGAGGATGACGGTGTTGCCGGCGGCCAGGGCCGGCGCCAGCCCCCAGCCGGCGATGGGCATCGGGAAGTTCCACGGCACGATGACGCCGACGACGCCCAGCGGCTCCTTGAACGTCACGTTGACGCCGCCGGCCACCGGGATCTGCTGGCCCAGCAGGCGTTCGGGCGCCGCGGCGTAGTAGTGCAGAACGTCGCGGACGTTGCCAGCCTCCCAGCGGGCATTCGTGATCGTGTGCCCGGCGTTGTCGACCTCCAGCCGGGCCAGCTCCTCGACGTGGTCGTCGACGGCCTCGGCGAAGCGGCGCAGCAGCCGGGCCCGGTCGGCCGGGGCCACCGAACGCCACGCTGCCCCGACCGCGGCGCTGCGGGCGATCGCGGCGTCGGCCTCCTCCGGCGAGGCCGACGGGACCGAACGCACGACCTGCTCGGTGGCCGGGTTGATCAGCTGTGTGATGCTCACCGGGTCTGCTCGGCGAGGTGCACCGACCCTGCCCTCCGGTCCCGGGCGGCAGTCACCAGGGAGCCGATCAGCCGCAGGTCGTCCACGTCCAGCTCAGGATGCCACTGCACGCCGAGGACGTAGCCGTGGCCCGGCATCTCGACGGCCTCGACGGTCCCGTCCTCGGCCACGGCGCTGGTGCGCAGGCCACGGCCGAGCCGGTCGATCGCCTGGTGGTGGGAGCAGGGCGCATCCACCTCCGAACCCAGGATGCCGGCCAGCCTGCTGTCCGCGGCCACGGTGACGCGGACCCGGGCGAACTGACCGGGGGCCGGGCGGTGGCGGTGGGTGCCGACGAAATCGGGCAGGTGCTGGTGCAGCGTCCCGCCGGCGGCGACGTTGAGCACCTGGGCGCCGCGGCAGACCCCGAGGACCGGCGTGTCCTGGGCCAGGGCGGCTCCGAGCAGCGCGAGCTCCCACGCGTCGCGGTCCCGGCGCGGGGGGTCGGTCCCCTCCTGCGCTACGGCGCCGTACCGGTCCGGGTCGACGTCGGCACCCCCGGCGAGGAGCAGGCCGTCCAGGCCGGACAGCGCCTCGTCGGCGCCGTCGGGCTGGGGAGGCAGCAGGACCGCGATCCCGCCGGCGCGGTGCACGACGTCGACGTAGGCGTGCGGGAGCAGCACCGCCGGTTGGTCCCAGGCACCCCACCTGGCCTTCTCGAGATACGTGCTGATACCGATCCGGGGTCGCTGCCGAGCCTCAGAGCCGCTCGAAGCCACGGATCCGCTCCCAGTCGGTGACCGCCGCGTCGTACGCCGCCAACTCGACCCGGCCGGCGTTGACGTAGTGCGCGACGACGTCCTCGCCCATGGCCGACCGGGCGACGTCGCTGTGCTCCAGCAGGTCCACCGCCGCGCGGAGCGTCGTGGGCACGTGCGGCTTGTCCGACTCGTAGGCGTTGCCCTCCAGCGCCGGCTCCAGCGGCAACTCGTTCTCGACGCCGTGCAGACCCGCGGCGATCAGGGCGGAGACGGCCAGGTAGGGGTTGACGTCGCCCCCGGGCACCCGGTTCTCGAACCGCAGCGACTGGCCGTGGCCGACCACCCGGAGGGCGCAGGTACGGTTGTCGCGGCCCCATGCCGCCGCCGTGGGGGCGAAGCTGCCCGGCACGAAGCGCTTGTACGAGTTGACGTTCGGGGCCAGGAAGTAGGTGAGTTCGGGCAGGCAGGCCAGTTGCCCGGCCAGGAGGTGCTCCATCAACGGGGAGAAGCCCTCCGGCCCGTCCCCGGGCATCGCCGGCTCGCCGTCTGCGGTGCGCAGGCTCAGGTGGATGTGGCAGGAGTTCCCCTCGGCCTGGTTGTACTTGGCCATGAACGTCAGGCTCATGCCCTGCTGGGCGGCGATCTCCTTGGCACCGGACTTGTAGATGCTGTGCTCGTCGCAGGCACCGAGGGCGTCGCGGTAGCGGAAGACGATCTCGTGCTGGCCGGGGTTGCACTCGCCCTTGGCCGACTCGACGTACAGCCCGGCGCCGGTCATGCCGTTGCGGATGCCCCGCAGCAACGCCTCCACCCGCGCGGTCCCCACCAGCGAGTAGTCGACGTTGTACTGGTTGGCCGGCTGCAGTCCGGTGTACCTCTTGTCCCAGGCCTGCTCGAAGGTGTCCCGGAACACGATGAACTCCAGCTCGGTGCCGGCGTGCGCGGTGAGGCCACGCTCGGCGAGGCGGTCCAGTTGGCCGCGCAGCACCTGTCGCGGAGAGGCCGCCACCGGGGAGTCGTCCTCCCACAGCACGTCGCAGAGCACCAGCGCGGTGCCCTCGTGCCAGGGCAGCAGGCGCAGCGTGGACAGGTCGGGCTTGAGCACGAAGTCCCCGTAGCCGGCCTGCCACGAACTCATGGCGTACCCGTCGACGGTGTTCATCTCGACGTCGACGGCGAGCAGGTAGTTGCACGCCTCGGTGGCGTGCCCGAGCACCTCGTCCAGGAAGTACTCCGCCCCGCAGCGCTTGCCCTGCAGCCGGCCCTGCATGTCGGTCATCGCCACCAGCACGGTGTCGACCTGGCCGTCTTCGACCAGCGAGCGCAGCCGGTCCAGGGTCAGCAGCCCCGGCCGCGGTGTCCCGTCGCTCACGTCCTGCCCACCTCGCTCGCTGCGATGCTCGCTCGCTCTCGGCTCATGTCATCCCCGCCTCGTGCGCTGCGCGCACCGCTCGCTCCGCTCGCTGGCGCTCGCTGGCGCTCGCTGCGATGCTCGCTCGCTCTCGGCTCATCGCAGATCCCGCTCGGCGTCGGCGATCGCGGAGAACTCCTCCTCCGGCGCGTTGGAGACCAGGTGGTGTCGGCTGTAGAACCAGAAGTAGGCCAGCGCGGCCACGAAGATGGCGGCGGTGATCCCTGCGGCCCGCACGTCGACGAAGAACGTGGCGATCACCGCGCACACCGCCAGCACCAATGCCACTCCGGTCGTCAGCGTGCCGCCCGGCGTGCGGTAGGGCCGCTCCAGGTCCGGCTCCCGGCGGCGCAGCACGATGTGGCTGATCATCATCAGGACGTAGGAGACCGTCGCGCCGAAGACCGCGATGTTGATCAGCAGCGCGCCGTCCTTGGTGAGCCCTGCCAGCAGCAGCCCGATCAGGCCGGGGACGATCAGCGCCAGGTACGGCGTCTTGCGGCCGCCGGTCACCGACAGCGCCCGGGGCAGGTAGCCCGCCCGGGACAGCGCGAACAGCTGCCGGGAGTAGGCGTAGATGATGGAGAAGAAGCTGGCCACCAGCCCGGCGAGGCCCGCGTAGTTCACGAAGTCACCGAGCAGGGTGTCGCCGCCGGCAGCCACCCGCAGTGCCTCCGGCAGCGGGTTGTCCGAGGACTGGATGGCCGACGAGCCGGCGCCGCCCGGGGCCAGCGTCAGCATGAGCGCGGCGAAGACGAGCAGCACGAGCATCGCGGCGATGATGCCCCGGGGCATGTCCCGCTTCGGGTCGCGGGCCTCCTCGGCGGCCAGCGGCACGCCCTCGATCGCGAGGAAGAACCAGATCCCGTACACGAACGCGGCCAGGATGCCGGCGTACCCGAACGGGATGAAGCTGCTGGCGCCGGCGGCCCCGGTGGGGGCGATGTCCAGCAGCTTGCCGGGGTCGAACTGCGGGATCATGCCCATCACGAACGCGAGCAGCGCCACGACAGCGATCGCGGTGATCACGAACATCACCCGCAGCGCTTCGCCGACGCCGTACAGGTGGATGCCCACGAAGATCACGTAGCAGGCGATGAAGACCGGCCAGCCGCTGGTCAGCCCGAACAGCCCGAGGGCCTCGACGTAGCCGCCGATGAACACCGCGATCGCGCCGGGGGCGATGGCGTACTCGATCAGGATCGCCGTCCCGGTCGCGAACCCGCCGAGCGGACCGAGCGCCCGCCGGGCGAACCCGTAGCCGGCGCCGGCAACCGGCAGCGCGGAGGCGAGCTCGGCCAGGCCGAAGACCATGCACGTGTACATGATCGCCATCAGGACCGCGGCGATCAGCAGGCCGCCCCAACCGCCCTGCTCCAACCCGAAGTTCCAGCCGGCGAAGTCGCCGGAGATGACGTAGGCGACGCCCAGCCCGGCCAGCAGCAGCCAGCCGGCCGCGCCCTGCTTGAGCTCCCGCTTCTGCAGGTAGTCGTCGCCGACCCGCTCGTAGTCGGCTCCGGTCGTCTTCTTCTGCTGCGTCATGGGCACTCCGTGGGGAGGCATCAATGGTCTGGGATCAGACCATGAAGGGTTGGAGGGCAAGCTACTCACGAGCGACCCGCTGTCAAGAGCGGACCTGCGTCCGGCGATGCGGGCCGCGTCCGGGTCGGCACCGACAGTTCGGACGTCCTCGGGCCGCCCTGATGGGACGATGCAAATCAACCGTTGTCGGTGATTCCGGAGCGGGGCCGACCGGACTAGGTTTCGCTGTGTCCCGGACCCCCGACGACGATCCCTCCGTCGAGAAGAGTGCGCTCGTGACCGCTGTCGATCCGCACCGGCAATCCCCCGACAACACAGCGGTGCGGGTCGCCGCCGAGGTCCGAGAGGGGGAGTACGGCGCCCGCGTCGTCCGGGTCGAACCCGGCGGGGCGGAGTTCATCCCCCTGGCCGACCGGCACGGCAACCCGCTCACCCTGCTGTGGACCTGGATGTCACCGAACCTGGAGTTCGCCACCATCTTCCTCGGCGTGCTCGCCGTGGCGGCGTTCGGGCTGACCTTCTGGCAGGCCGTGCTGGCCATCGTCGTCGGCACCGGGCTCGGGTCGATGAGCCACGCGGTGCTGTCCGCGCGCGGGCCGGCTTTCGGCGTACCGCAGATGATCCTCAGCCGGGTGCCCTTCGGCTTCCTCGGCAACATCCTGCCGGCCGGCCTGAACGCCCTCACCGCCGGCGTCGGCTGGTTCGCGGTCAACAGCGTCAGCGGCGCGCTGGCCCTGAACGCGCTGACCGGGATGTCGGGAGGGCTGAGCCTGCTGATCGTCGTCCTGGTCCAGGTCGTCGTCGGCTTCTTCGGCCACAACCTGATCCAGGTGTGGGAGCGCTACGCGCTGCCGCTGCTGGCCGTGGTCTTCCTGGTCGTCGCGGTGATCGTGCTGCTCAAGGCCTCGCCGTCCGCCGCTGCCGGCGGTGGCGGCATCGGCGGGTTCCTGCTCACCGTCGGCGCCTGCTTCGGCTATGCCGCGGGCTGGAACCCGTACGCCACGGACTACACCCGCTACCTGCGGCCCGGCACCGGGCCCCGCGCCGGCGTGATGGCCGGGCTCGGGGTCTTCCTGTCCTGCGTGCTGCTCGAGGTCGTCGGCGCGGCCTCGGTCACCATCTCCGGCGGCGGCCTCGGGGCCAACCCGACCGTCGCATTCACCGACACCCTGCCCAGTGTCCTGGTCGGGATCACCCTGCTCTGCATCGCTGTCGGTGCGGTGTCGGCGAACGTCATCAACGTCTACTCCGGCACGATGTCGTTCCTGGCCCTGGGGATCCGGTTGCCGCTGGCGCTGCGGCGGGCCATCGTCGCCGTCGTGTTCGGCATCGTGGGCGGCCTGGTCGCCTACACCGGCCTGAACGACGCCGGCGCGAAGTACGAGAACTTCCTGCTGATCATCGCCTACTGGATCGGCCCCTGGCTGGGCGTCTACCTGACCGACATGGTGCTGCGGCGCGGAACCCGGGTCGACGGGTTCCTCTTCGACCGCGCGCACAACCCGGCGGCCGGCTTCGTGGCCATGCTGGTCGGCATGGTGGTCTCGATCCTGCTGTTCTCCAACCAGTCGCTGTACCTCGGGCTGGTGCCGTCGGCGGTGCCTTCGGTCGGTGACATCACGTTCGAGGTCGGCTTCGTGCTCAGCGCCGTGATCTACGCCGCGATGTTCCTCGCCCGGGGCGACCGGCGCTCGGCGATCATGGTGCTGCCGGACTCGGAGCCGCAGGCCGCAGGAAGGTGACCGGCTGCTCGTCGCCGAGCCAGTCCACGGTGGACACCGCGGGCTCGGTGCGGGCCACCACCTTCCCGTCGCGCAGCACGAGGTAGCGGGGGGCGATCAGCCGTAGCGCGTCCACGTCGGTGGGGGCGTCGAAGACCACGAGGTCGGCCGGCGTGCCGGGGGTCAGCCCGTAGCCGTCCAACTGCAGCGCGGCGGCCGGATTCACCGTGATCATGTCCAGCAGCCGGTGCAGCTCGTCGTCGCCGCTGAGCTGGCCGAGATGGGCCAGCACGAACGCCGCCTGCAGCGGGTCGCCGTACCCCAGGGGGTACCACGGGTCCATCACCGAGTCGTGCCCGATGCAGACGGTGACCCCGGCCGCCTGCAGCTCCTTGACCCTGGTGTGCCCACGCCGGATCGGCCCGGCGTCGAAGCGTCCCTGGAGTACGGCGTTGTCCAGCGGGTTGGTGACCATGAACAGCCCGGCCCGGGCGATGTTGCGTACGACCC
Organism: Mycobacteriales bacterium; assembly: GCA_038200385.1. Classification (GTDB taxonomy): domain Bacteria; phylum Actinomycetota; class Actinomycetes; order Mycobacteriales; family Geodermatophilaceae; genus JBBPYA01. Next base: position 8,859 of record JBBPYA010000068.1, on the reverse strand, counting down.
GGTAGGCGTACGCGGCGTTGTAGGAGTGCATCGCCGTGGTGTGGCTGGCGGTGACCCGCCCGGTCATCCCCCGGCGGAGCGTCTCGGCGACCATCACCTCGACGAAGCGGGAGTGCTCGTCGTCGGTCTCGTCGCAGTGGATGTCCACCTGCAGCCCGAACTCCTCGGCGAGGGCGAAGACGAACTCCACCGAGGACACGCCGTACTCCCGGGTCAGCTCGTAGTGCGGGATGCCGCCGACCACGTCCGCGCCCAGCTGTACCGCGCGGCGCATCAGGTCCCGGCCGCCGTCGAAGCTGTCGATGCCCTGCTGCGGGAACGCCACGATCTGCAGGTCGACCAGCCCGCGGGCCTCCTCCCGCAGCTCGACCAGCGCGCGCAGCCCGCGCAGCTCCGGGTCGCAGACGTCGACGTGGCTGCGCACGTGCTGTACGCCGTTGGCCAGTTGCCAGCGCAGCACCTCGCGGGCCCGGGTGATCACGTCCTCGACGGTGAGGTCGCGGACCCGCTCGGCCCATACGGCGATCCCCTCGAACAGCGAGCCGGACACGTTGGGCCGGGGTTGTCCGACGGTCAGCACGGCGTCCAGATGGATGTGCGGCTCGACCAGCGGTGGGGTGACAAAGCGCCCACCGAGGTCGATCGTCCGGGTCGCCTCGGTCTCGTCGGTGGCATCGGCAAGGACGCCGTCGTGGATCCCGATCGCGGTGAGCGCGGCGGCCCGGGGCAGCCGGGCGTTGCGCAGCAGGAGGTCGATCACGCGCCGACAGTAGTGGCGCGGTCGAGGAAGGACGCCAGCTCGCGGCGCAGCGCCACGCCGAGCCGGTCGGCGCGGATGTGCAGTTCGGCTCTCAGCTCCAGTGGCAGCCCGGTGGCGTCCATGGCGGACTGCAGCGCGAGGTCCTCGGCGAGAACCGCCTCCTCGAAGGCCACCTCCCGCGCCAGCACCGCGGCACCCGGCCGGGCCACCCCGCCGATGCCGTGCAGCAGCATCTTGGTGTAGATCCTGGTGCTGGTCAGGTCTTCCGGCTGGGCGAAGAACAGGATGGTCTTGACGGCGCCGGCGTCGAGTTCCTCCAGCCGGAGCATCAGCTGGAACGGCGCCCGGTACACATACGTGGCGCGCCGCAGCTGGCGCAGCGGCCGCTCGCCCGTGGCTACCGCGGGGTCCTCAGGATTGTCGAAGGGCTGCACCTGGACGCTGCGGAACCCGCCCGGTTCCGCCTCCACGTCGTACGCCTCGACCACCTCGGTGTCCGCCCCGAACGTCGCCGCGTGCACGAACGGGAAGTGCGCGACGTCCAGGAAGTTGTCGGCCACCAGCCCGGCGGAGACGTTCGTCCGCGCGGGCGGCAACCAGTCGCCGACGTACTCGCGGTCCTCGGAGTCCGGGTCGTCGAAGAGCTCCCCGGCCGGTCGCTCCGGCGCCAGCCAGACCAGCCCCCAGCGTTCGAGCACGCCGTACGGCGCCGGCTCCGCGCGCACCGCACCGTCGGAGCGCCGCAGCGTCCAGTCCCGCCCGAGCAGCCGTACGGCGTGCCGGTGCTCGCCCAACTCCTCCGCAACCGCCACCGGGTGCCAGGCGTGGCGCAGGGCCGGATCCAGATTGGTCAGCTCAGTGCGACCGGTCGCCTGCGCCGGGTCGGCGGGCGTCCGCAGCCAGATGCCGTCCGCGTCCTCCCGGACCTCCGGCGGGACGGGTAGGTGCGCCCGCGGGGGGACGTGGACGTCCGGGCCGAGGGAGGGGACCTTCGTGCATCTGCCGTCAGAGCCGAACCGCCAGCCGTGGTAGGCGCACTGCAGGGCGCCGTCGACGACGGTCCCGGCCGCCAGCGGCACCAGCCGGTGCGGGCAGTGCGCAGCGAACGCCGTGGGGGTGGCGTCCTCGGTGAGCCGGACCAGTACCCAGTCCCGGTCGCCGGCCTGGACAGGCACCGGGATCGACCCGATGTCGGCCGCGGCGGCCACCCGGATCCAGGACGCGGAGGAGGCGATGGCCGGCATGGCACCTTCCCGGGGAGGAGACGATTGAGGCTACCGCCGCCGGGACGCCACCTCTCGCCGAGGCCGGGGACCGGGAACGGGCGTCTGTTAGCTTCACGGCTTGTCCGCATCGCTCGATGCGGCTGGTCGTGACAGCGAAGGGTCACCTGGATGTCGGCGGCGCTGTGGCTGCGGTTCCTGTCCGGCCCGGACATCGACTCCCTCGAGCTCGGAGTCCCGGACATCCTCGACGCGATCGAGGCCGTCGTCGCTGCGCACGGCAGGGGCGAGACGGTCTTCGAGCCCCGGGTACATCTGGTCCCGGACAACGGCGGGATCGGGCACTTCAACGTCCTGCGCGGGCACATCTCCACCCTGGGTGAGCGTGGGGTGAGCGGGATCAAGGTGGTGGGCGACTTCGTCCCCAACTATCTGCAGGGCCTGCCGAGCGAACTCGCGCTGGCCACCCTGTACGACCCGTTCACCGGGGTACCGATGGCCGTGCTGGACGCCACCTTCATCACCGAGGCGCGCACCGGTGGGATGACCGCCGTCGGCGCGAAGTACCTCGCGCGCCAGGACTCCCGAGTCCTCGGCCATGTCGGGGCCCGCGGGACGGCGTTCTCCAACGTCACCATGCTGGACCACCTCTTCGACCTCGACGAGATCCGGGTGACCAGCGCCCGGTCGGAGTCCCGGGAGGCGTTCGGGGAGCAGCTTCGGGCGGCGATCCCGACCCGGGTCCGGGTGGTCGACACCGCGGAGGAGTGCTTCGAGGGCGCCGACATCCTGGTCGAGGCCTCCCGGCTCACCGAGCCGACGACCTTGCTGCGCACGGCCGCGGTCCGGCCGGGTGCCTTCGTCGTCCCGTACGGCACGGTCAGCGCGGTCGAACTAGACGTGCTCGACGTCATGGACAAGGTCGTCGTCGACGACTGGCGGGAATCGCAGTCGGGCCGGTTCGGGGCGCTGCGCGCGCACGTGGACACCGGCCGATTGACCCAGGAGTCCCTGTACGCCGAGCTCGGCGAGATCGTCAGCGGCGCGCGTCCCGGACGTGAGCGGGCCGACGAGCGGATCCTGCTCTGGCATCGCGGGCTGTCCATCCTCGATGTCGCCGTCGCGCACCTGGTCCTGACCCGGGCCGAGAGCGCCGACGTCGGCACCATGCTCCGGTACCGGTGAGCGCGCAGGAACCCTCGCCGGCGTCGCCGGCTGTCCTCGTCCTCACCGTCGCCGAGGATCTCGACCCGGCCGCGATCAGGGCGGTCGCCGACGGCCGGCGGCTGCGGATCGCAGCGCCGCTGACGGCGTCGGTCACGGCCGTCCGGGAGGCCGCCCTGCAGGTCCTCGACGCCGGGACGACCGTGTACGGGGTCACGACCGGGATGGGCGATCAGAGTCGGCTGACGCTGGACCCGGCGGCCCGACCCGGGCAGCAGGACCGGCTGATGCTCGCCCGGGCCGTCGGATCGGACCCCTGGCTGTCCCGGCGACAGGCCCGCGCCACGCTGGCCGCCCGACTGCGGACCCTGCTCACCGGCGACGCCGCCGTCTCGATCGGGTTGTGCGAGCAGCTCGTCGCGCTGCTGAACGCCGATGTCCTCCCGGCCCTGCCGGCCACCGGATCGGGAGCGGCGGGGGAGATCATCGCCCTCGCCCACCTCGGGGGGCTGGTCACCGGGTCGGGGTCGGCCCTGGGGTCGGACGGCATCGCCGTGCGGCCGGCGTCGGCGGCGCTGGCCGAGGCCGGCCTGGAGCGCTATCCGCTGGGCGTCAAGGAGGGGGTGGCCCTGCTCGAGGGGGTTCCCACCACGTGCGCACTGGCGGTGCTGGCCGGCGAGCGGGCCCGCCGGCTGGCCGACCGCGCCGCGGTCGTCGGGGGCATCGGGATCGCGGTCATCCGAGCGCACCGCGATCCGTACTCGCCGTTGCTGGCCCGCCAGGATGACGCGCTGGCCGCCGCCCTGCAGCGGATCCGCGCCGTCGCCGGGCCGGAGCCGCAGCCGCGGGCCCTGCAGGCGCCGCTGTCCTTCCGGGTGCTCGGTCCGGCACTGGCTCATCTCGAGCGCGCCGCCGCGGCCCTGGACGCCGCGGTCGGGCGCGGGCTCGGTGGGGTGACGGATTCCCCGGCGTTCCTCGGGGGCGACTTCGTGGGCTCGGCCGGATTCGACGGCTTCGACCTCGCCGCGAACCTGGACGCACTGACGGTGGCCCTCTGCCGGCTCGCCGAGACCTCCGCGGCCCGCCTGCACCGGTTGCTCGACGACCGCGTCACCGGCCTGCCCCGTCAGCTCAGCGACGTCCCGGGAACGCACACCGGACTGGTGGCCGTACACAAGCGGGCCGCCGGCGTGGTGCACCGGATGCGCAACCGGACCGGGCCCACCTGCCTCGGATCCATCGAGACGTCGCTGGGCCAGGAGGACGTGCAGAGCTTCTCGATGGAATCCGCCGGCAACCTCGACGCGGTGCTGCAGGGTCTGGAGGAGGTGCTGGTCTGCGAGTTGCTCGGCGTCCACCAGGCGGTGCTGCTCGGGGGGCGTCCGGAAGCGCTGGGTACCGGCGGGCGACGGCTGCTCGACGTCGCGGCCGCCGTGCTGCCCGCGGGCACCGCCGACCGACCGTTCGGGCCGGACCTGGACGCGCTACGTGGGCTTGACTTGGAGGCCACTGAAGCGGTTCACTGAACCGCAACAGTGAAGCGGTTCAACTCAATCGTAAAGGAGGTCTCGATGACAGCCGGGAGCCTCCCTGACAGCGCTGATCACGGCCTCGACCGCGTCCAGTTGCGTGCCCTCGTCCACCAGTACGCGAGCAACCCGGGCCGGTGGCAGGACCTGGTTGCCTTCGACACCGGTGGCCGGCACTTCGTGTCCATCCGGCGGGATCTGGACGTCGACGTCTGGCTGCTGTGCTGGAACACCGTCGACGACACCGGCTGGCACGACCACGACCTGTCCTCGGGCGCGGTGGCCGTGGTGCGCGGCGTCGTCCGCGAGACCACGCTGCGGATCGCCGCCGATCCGCTGGTCTCGGACTTCGCCGCGGGGACGTCGTTCAGTTTCGGCCCGGACCACATCCACCGGATGACCGGCGCGGTGGACGGATCGGTCTCGATCCACGCCTACTCGCCGCCGCTGTGGCGGATGGGTCAGTACTCCTTCGCCCGCGGTGGCGTGCTGCGCCGGGTATCGGTGAGCTACGCCGAGGAGCTGCGTCCCCTCGAGGGGGCGGCAAGCTGAGCCGGGCCGGGAGGCCGGGCCGTCGACGCCCGCTCCTGCAGCTGCGGCCGGAACGTCTGGGGTTGGCGCCGGCCGCCCTTCTCGATCGCCCGCACGAGCTGGAACACCGCGGAATCCACGATGCCCACCCCGTCCCAGCTGAACGTGGTCAGCGACGGGACGACGAGTTCGGCCATCTCGTGGTCGTCGTAGCCGAGCACGGACAGCTGCGCCGGCACCGACAGGCCGAGCCGGCTCGCGGCGAGGTAACAGCCGTAGGCCATCGAGTCGCTCAGGCAGAACATCGCGGTCGGCCGGTCGGCCAGGCTCAGGACCGCACCGGCGGCCGTGGCGGCCCCCGCCACCGACGCCGGCGAACCGACCAGGACGACGTCCAGGCCGAGTTCGGTCCCGTGCTGCAGGGCGAAGACCCCGGCCGGACGGTCCGGCGTACTCGGCAGGGACGGGGTCAGCACGGCCACCCGGCGGTGGCCGAGGTCGGCGAGATGCCCCAGCGCGGTGGCCACGCCGTGCCGGTTGTCGAACAGCACGCAGCCGGCCTTGGGCGCGGTGGCCAGCGCGTCCCCGATGGTCACCACCGGGACCGCGGCGCTGAGTTCGGCCCAGTGCTCGGCGGCCGGGTCCAGGGGGGACACGAGCACGCCGTCGACCTGCCGGTCGCGCAGCTGGCCGGCCAGCTGCCGTTCGCGGGCCGGTTCACCGTCGGCGTCGGCGATGATCGCGTACCGATCCTGCTCGAGCAGGCCGCGGGACAGCTGGGCGGCCAGGCTCTGCTGCCACAGGTCAGCCAGCGAACCGCACAGCACACCCACCATCCCGGTCCGCCCACCGGCCAGAGCCCGGGCGATCGGATTGGCCTCGTACCCCAGTTCCGCGGCAGCGGCCCGCACCCGCGCCTGCGTCTCCGGCGGGACCTGCAGCCCGCGCAGCGCGTAGGAGACCGTGGCTGGCGAGAAGCCGGTGGCGGCCGCCACGTCCTTGAGAGTCGCGCGGCGGGGGCGCTGCATTCGTCCGACCCTACGGTGCCGCCGTCTCCGGCGCGTCCACTCGCGGGGGGCAGGAATGCGTAGCGACTGTCATCAGCATCTGTGGCCGCAGGCGCTGCTCGACGCCCTCCGGGCCCGCCGGCGACCGCCCCGGATGCAGGGCTGGACGCTGTACCTGGACGGCGAGGCACCCTTCGTCGTCAATCCCCGCGACCTGGACGAGCAGGCCCGGGCGCAGCGCGAACGGGCCGAGGGCACCGAGCGGGTGCTGCTGTCCCTGTCCAGCCCGCTGGGCATCGAGGCGCTTCCCCCGGCCGAGGCTGCGCCGCTGATCGACGCCTGGCATCACGGTGCCGCGGCGTTCGACCCGCTCTTCGCGGCGTGGGCCGCGGCCGGGGTGGTCGAGCCGGATCCGGGGGACCTGGCCCGGGTCCTCGACGCTCCGAACGTCGTCGGGCTGCAGCTGCCGGCCACCGCGCTGGCCGAGCCGGCGGCCCTGGACCGGCTGGGCGGCCTGCTCGAGGTCCTCCAGCGCGCCGACCTGCCGCTGATGGTGCATCCTGGCCCGGCCGCGCGCCCGGAGACCGGACCCGCATCGATCCCGTCCTGGTGGCCGGCGGTGGTGCCCTACGTCGCGCAGCTGCACGCCGCCTGGTACGCGTGGCACGTCGCCGGCCGCAGCGGTTTCCCGCACTTGCGGGTGGTTTTCGTCGCGCTGGCCGGGTTGGCCCCGCTGCACCACGAGCGGTTGGCGGCCCGCGGCGGTGCGCTCGGCGCGATCGACCCGGCCGTGTACTACGAGACGTCCTCGTACGGGGTCCGCGCGATGGACGCGACCCTCCGGGTGACGGGCGTGGATGCCCTCGTGCACGGCTCGGACCGGCCGAACGCCGAGCCGACCGACCCCGGGTTCGGTGCGGCGTTCGGTCATGCTCTGTTCGTGGCCAACCCGCAGCGGCTGCTGACCGGGAGCGCACTGCCCACCCTCCGGCGGCAACCGGTCGTTCAGGGTGCGGCCGGCTGACCCGGGTCGGTGTTGCCGAAGGCGTCTACCAACCCGCCGGCGACCTCCAGATCCGCCGACAGCGGGCGGTCGCTCAGGTCGGGATCCAGGACGGCGCAGGCCAGGTCGTACGTCCGCCGGATCGGGTACCGCTCGTCGGCGTGGCCCTGCATCCGCAGGGCGCGGACGGCGGCGACCAGTTCCGCGGCCAGCACCGTCCGGAGGGCATCGGCCGCCGAGCCCGCCATCCGCGCCGCGTGGGTGCCGAACCCGGCATGGTCCTCCAGGCCGCGCGAGATGACCGCGTTACCCGCGGTCGCCGGCATGCTCAGGTGCCGGAGTGAGGCGACCCCGTCGTAGGCCACGACCTCCAGGGCCATCACGCCGGAACTGTCCGGTCCCCCGGTCAGAAAGGCGGGCAGGCCGGTGCCGGCCGGGTCGACGAGGTCGCCCAGCCGCAGCGCGGACAGCTCGGCGACCGGGTGGATCGCCGAGCGGGCACCGTCGAGGGCGTGCGTCAGGTACCCGGTGTGGAAGTTGCCGTTGTGCCAGACGGCCGAGCCGGCCAGGTCGATGAGCGGGTTCTCCGCTCGGGCGTTGAGCTCGACGGTCAGGGTGGCCTCCAGGTGGGCCAGGGCGTCGACCGCGGCGCCGTGCACCTGCGGCAACGCCCGCAGCGAGAACGGATCCTGCAGCCGGCGACCGGGTCCGGTGGCAGGCTCCAGCCCGAGCAGGGCGCGCATCCGTCGTGCCACGAGCAGCTGCCCCGGGTGGGCGCGGGCCTCGTGCACCGGGGCGGCGTAGGCCTCGGCGGCTCCGCCCAGGGCCAGGAAGGACAGCCCGGCAACGATCTCGGCCGCGGTGACCAGCGCGGTCAGGTCGTGGTGGGCCAGCACCGCCGTACCGATCGTCGCCGCGTTGCTGCTGATCAAGGCGAGCGCGTCGGTGCCGGTCAGCGGCACCGGGGTTCCGCTACCGGCCAGCCAGGGTCGGTCGCCGCACAGGGTGAGTCCCAGCTCGGCCAGGGCGCACAGGTCCCCGGTGCCGATCGAGCCCAGCCGGTGGATCGCCGGGTGGGCACCGCTGGTGAGCGCGGCCTCCAGCGCGTCCAGGAACGCCGGGGCGACCCCCGAGCCCCCGGCCGCCAGCTGGTTGAGCCGGACCATCATCGCCGCGCGGACCCGTTCGGCCGGCTCCAGCGGCCCGGTCCCGCTGGCGTGGCTGCGCAGCAGCCGCAGCCCGTGGCCGGGTGCGTCGGGCTCGACCTCGTGTACCCGGTTCGCACCGACCCCGGTGGTCTGCCCGTACACCGGTCTGCGGCCGGCCTCCTGCGCGGCCAGGGCATGGCTGCGCTCCGCGCGGCGCCGGGCATCGGCAGGCACGGTGACCGGCCGCGAGTCCCGGGCCACCGCGACGACCTCGGCGCAGCGCAGGTCCAGCCCGGACACGACGACCGGGTCCGGATCAGGCCCGAGCCCGGCCGGGACCGAGGCCGCGCGGGTCACGCCGACGCGCCGGAGTAGCGCCGCAGCCCCTGCGTCCACAGCCACCGGCTCAGGACCAGCAGCACGACGGTGAACGCTGCGGCACCGAGCAGCAACCACCCGGACAGCCGGCCGGTCAGCGCCGAGGCCGGCACCGT
>JBBPYA010000067.1:0-16787 GCA_038200385.1 Mycobacteriales bacterium | reverse complement strand
GCCGAGGCGGGCTGGTTCACCCGCGCCGAGGTGGCCGAGCAGCCGCCGACCCGCCGGCTGCCGCCCCCGGTCTCGATCGCCTACCGGATCATCACCGACTGGCTGGACGGCATCCTGCCTGCCTAGCCATCCAGCGCCGAGACGATGGTCGTCATGAAGCGGGAGATCCCGGCGCGGAGTGGCTGATCGTCAACGACGCCGTCCACTACGAGCATCCTGAACTCGTCGGAGGCCGCATCGCCGACTTCCTCCGCCGGCACGTGGGCGTCGGTGACCGTCGGCGCCGTACCGCCGCGTATGAGGATCAGAGCCGGCTGAGTAGGGCGGGGTGCTGCTGGTCGTCGGTTCGCACCACGACGTCGGCGATCGCGCCGGGGCGCACCTCGGCCTCGTAACGCCGGTACGCCGGCAGCGTCCAGCCCTCCTCCGCCGGTGTCCGGCGCGCCAGCGCGCCCGGTCCGACCAGGACGTGGACGACCACGTCGAAGGGCAACCCGCGGCCGAGCAGCAGCGGCCCGTCCACGAGCACGATCGCCCGCTCGGGCGCCTGCACGTACTCCGCGCGGGTGGCCCGGTCGGTCACCGGGTCCCACAGCGACGGGAGGAAGCGCCCGGAACCGTCGGGACCGAGCGGATCGAGCACCTCGCGCCGCAAGCCGTCGGCATCGAGCCAGTCGTAGTAGGAGTCCGGATCGTCGCGACCGAACTCGTAGCGCAGGGAGCGCGGCTTGAGGAAGTAGCGGCTCTGCACCCGAATCGCCGGGCGACCGGCCGCGGCCAGCCAGCGTCCGGTCAACCGGGTCAGCAGCTCGATCTCCCACGGGTCCGGCCCGTCCATCGCCACCCGGAGGGCCCGCCCCGGGTCCCGCGGTGCGAGCAGGTCGGCGATCACCTCCGCCACCGCCTCGGGGGGCAGCGGGCGCCACACGGGAGCACCGGCCATGCCCGCCATCCTCGCCGACGCGGGCGAGTAGGCGGCGGCTCGGGGCATCTAGGGTTCGGCCATGGACGCACAGACCGAACTGGATGACGTCGCCGAGAGGTGCTGGCGGGCACTGGACACCGTGCACGTCACGGTGTACTTCGCCCCGGAACCGACCGCAGAGTACGCCGAACTCGGCATCCGGGCCCGCGCCGGGTACTTCCTGTCCCGGTCCGCGGCGATGGGCGCGGTCTCGCCGGAAGTCACGATCGCGACGTTCTACGTGTTCGCTCCCGGCCTGGTCCGGCACGTCATGCGCGGCTGTTGGGACGAGGTGACCCCGGAGGCGGTGACAGCCGCGCGACAGCAGGGGGTCGCGGCGGCGCTGCACCGCGTCGTCGGGGATCCCGACGTCACCGAGGCGGTCGAGCTCGGCAAGCAGTTGTGCGCCGGGTTCGAACCTCAGGGCCGCGCGTTGTACGCCGGCCACGCCGCACTGGCCTGGCCGGAGGAATCGCTGGTGGCGCTGTGGCACGTGGGCAGCCTGGTGCGGGAGTTCCGCGGTGACGCGCACATGGCCGCGCTGATGCTGCACGGTCTGGATCCGGTGGAGGCGCTGGTGCTCGACGCCCAGGTCGGTGGCCGCGCGGAGTTCCTCAAGGCGACCCGTGGGTGGAGTGCGGACGAGTGGTCCGACGGCGGGCGCCGGCTGGTCGAGCGAGGGCTGCTCGAGCCGGACGGAACACTGACCGAGGCCGGCGGGACACTGCGCGGAATGGTGGACACGCAGACCCGCCGGGCCTCGGCAGTGGCCTGGCAGCGCTTCGGCGCGGAGCGGACTGCCAGGCTTCGGGACCTGGTACGGCCACTGGCCCGCCAGGTCGCCGACAGTGATGTGCTTCCCGAGGCCCTGCGCCGGCGTTGAGCTATCGCCGCCGCGGGATTCTGCCGCCCCCCAGTCGGCAGAATCCCACGGCGGCGGGCCTCGGAGACGGTCACGGGATGGTCGCCACCACCCCGGCCGCGGTGAGCAGGTCGACCAGCCCGAAGTCGTCGTGCCGGCCGTACGTCGGGGTCCAGTCCGGGTCCTGCCGCAGGTAGGACTGGTTGTCGCCGCGGATCAGGCCGGTGATCACCTCGGCGACGATGCGCCCGCCGACCGGCCCCAGGTGCTCCCCTCCGGCCATCACGTCGGCCTCGCGCAGCACGTAGAACCACAGCGGCGTACGCCGGTGCAAAGCGAACGGCGCGAGGTCGGCCAGGTCGGTGGCGGCCAGCGCCGGCAGCTGCATCGCCTGGGCGACCCGCTGTCCCGACGGCACCCCCATCGTGAGGGCCCGCAGCAGGTTTCGGGAGGCCAGCGATGTCGGTGTACCGGGCTGCTGGCCCATCAGGTTGAACAGGATGGACGACAGGGTCGTGTCGATCTTCTTGTTGTGCCGGACCCGCTTGTCGCCGAAGTCGAAGAACGTCTGCCAGTCGATGAACCGGCGCGCCGCCCGCACGCCCCCGCGCAGATCGGCGGGGTCGCTCGGGTCCGCGGCGGCAGGGTCGAAGACGAGGGCGAAGAACTGCTGGGCCGGGTCCGTGGCGCTGGTCCCGAAGTTCGCCCGGTAGCTGGGGCGGACCTGGGAGTGCCCGAAGCGGTACGCCGCCACCGAGAACTCGACTGGGATGAACGGGTCGTTGTGCCAGGTGTAGAACTTCAGGCCCTCGGTGCGGATCGCCTGCACCGTCTGCATCCCCACCGTCGCGGGCAGGAACTCGTGCAGCACCAGCCACTGGTAGTGCCAGCGGACGATGCGCTGGGCCTCGGCGAAGATCTCGTCGGCGGTGTACCCCGACCCGAGATCGGCCTTGACGTCGGCGAGTACGACGTTGTGGAACCGCAGCCAGGCCAGTTGGAACTGGCTGACCATCAGGTTCTCGTCGTTTCGGGGGTCTCCGATCAGCGCGACCTGCTGGGAGTTGCGCGGCAGGTCGTGACGCTGCGAGCCGTCCACCGAGACCGCCGCCGAGTCCGGGATCGCCTCGGTCAGCAGCGTCGTACGGCCGCCGTCGACGGTCCGGTCGTACAGGTGCGGGGAGACGCCCGGGCCGCCGCCGTACACGCTGTCCAGGTCCAGCGCCGGGATCCGGAAGTTGCGGATCGACTCGGGATCCTGCCGCCGGGCCAGGCTGGAAGTCGGATCGAAGGTCATGTCGTGGTCGAGGAACTGGCCGACGAACGTGAAGCCCGCGCTGAGCGTCGGATTGTCCGGGTTGTCCAGGCTCCTGGCCGGGTCGGTGATCAGCGCGATCGGGTCGGACAGGTCGTCGCCGGCGTCCATCGGACCGCCGGGCGCACCCAGCTCGACCAGGGCGTCCCGGATGACGGCGGTGTCCGCCGCGAAGGGCGGCAGGGTGGAGAAGAGCCGACCGAAGCGGCCCTGGTCGTAGAAGGTGGAGTGCGGCGTCATGGCGCCGGCGTCGGCGGTTCCGTGGCTCACTGCCTGCTCCTCTGCTGATGGCTTGTGCAGATAGGAGCGCCGAGGCGGCCGGCTGATACAGCCCGGCGAAGGATCTTTCCGGGACTGCGTGCCGCCGCCGGCGGAGGCTGGCCGGCTCAGGCGGCGAGCTTGGCCTTGACCTCGTCGATGCTGGGGTTGGTCAGCGCGCTGCCGTCGGCGAACACCAGCGTCGGGACGGTCTGGCTACCACCGTTGACGCGCATCACCAGCTGCTCGGCGTCGGCGTCGGTCTCGATGTTGACCTCGTCGAAGGTGATCTGCTCGCGGCTCATCAACCGCTTGAGCCGCACGCAGTAGCCGCACCAGCTCGTGGTGTACATGGTCAGCTGCGGCGCGGACATCGGGCTCCTTCGCTCGGGTGGCTTTCCGGCTGCAACCAGGCCGGCGCCCCGAACCTTCCCGTCGGTGCGGGCTGGCAGGATCGGGCGGTGGGCGATGCCGAGGAGGTGCTGGCGGGGCTGGACCCGGAGCAGCAGGCGGCCGTGCGGGCCGTCCGCGGGCCGGTGTGCATCCTGGCCGGCGCCGGGACGGGCAAGACGCGGACCATCACGCACCGGATCGCCTACGGCGTCCGTACCGGGCAGCTGCCGGCCCAGCAGGTCCTCGCCGTCACGTTCACCGCGCGCGCGGCGGGGGAGCTCCGGGGCCGGCTGCGCGGGCTCGGCGTCGGCGGGGTCCAGGCCCGCACCTTCCACGCCGCGGCGCTGCGGCAGCTGCGCTACTTCGCCCCCCGGGTGCTCGGTGGGCCGATGCCGCAGCTGGCCGAGAACAAGATCCGGCTGGTCGCGCAGGCCGCTGCCCGCAGCGGGCTGCAACCGGACCGCACGACGCTGCGCGACCTGGCCGCCGAGATCGAGTGGGCCAAGGCGCAACTGGTCGGCCCGGAGGAGTACGCCGCCAGCAGCAGCCGGCGCGAACCGCCGGCCGACCGGGCGACCGTCGCCGCGGTCTACGCGACGTACGAGGAGGCCAAGAAGCGCGCGGGGGTGCTGGACTTCGAGGACCTGCTGCTCGTGACCGCCTACGCCGTCGAGCACCACCGGGACGTCGCTGAGCAGATCCGCGGGCAGTACCGCTACTTCGTCGTGGACGAGTACCAGGACGTGAACCCGCTCCAGCAGCGGCTGCTCGACGCGTGGCTGGGCGACCGGGACGAGCTGTGCGTCGTCGGTGACGTCAACCAGACCATCTACTCCTTCACCGGGGCCGACCCGTCGTATCTGCTGGATTTCCCCGCCCGGTTCCCCGGCACCACCGTGGTCCGGCTGGAGCGCGACTACCGCTCCACGCCGCAGGTCGTGGAGCTGGCCAACGCGGTACTCGCCGAGGCCCGCGGCCGGATCGGGGGCGCCCGGCTGCGTCTGGTCGGGCAGCGCCCTCCGGGTCCCCAGCCGACGGTGCGCGACTTCGCCGACGAGACCGCCGAAGCGGTCGCCGTCGCGGCGAGCATCCGGCGGCTGCTCGGCCGTGGCGTCCCCGCCGCCGAGGTCGCGGTGCTGTTCCGGGTCAATGCCCAGTCCGAGGCCTACGAAAAGGCGCTGACCGACCTGGGCATCCCCTACCTGGTGCGCGGCGGCGAGCGGTTCTTCGCCCGGCCGGAGGTCCGGGAGGCAGTCCTGCTGCTGCGCGGAGCCGCCCGCGGGACGTCGCGCGACACCGGCACCGACGGCATGCGCGATGCCGACCCCGGGACGGACCGGCCGGAAGGCGGCACGCTGCCGGAGGCCGTCGGGGCGGTGCGGGCCAGCACCGGCTGGAGCGCGGCCCGGCCGCCGGCCGGCGGCGCGGCGCGGGAGCGCTGGGAGTCCCTCGCCGCATTGGTGGCGACCGCCGTCGAGCTGGCCGAGGCCGATCCGGGCATCGGGCTCGCCGACCTGGTGCGGGAACTGGACGAGCGGGCGGCCGCTCAGCACGCCCCGACAGTCCAGGGGGTGACGCTGGCCAGCCTGCACGCGGCCAAGGGTCTGGAGTGGGATGCGGTATTCCTCGTCGGGCTGGCCGACGGGACGATGCCGATCCAGCACGCGGTCACCGACGACCAGGTGGAGGAGGAGCGCCGGCTGCTCTACGTCGGCATCACCCGCGCCCGCGTGCACCTGCAGCTGTCGTGGGCCGCGGCCCGCTCGCCGGGCGGGCGACGTTCACGCCGTCCGAGCCGGTTCCTGCCGGGTCCGGTGCAGGCCGGTCCGCAGCCGGTCCGGTCCCGGCGCGGCGGGCGCTCCGCCGCCGTGTGCCGGGTCTGCGGCGCGGCGCTGACCCTAGCCTCGGAGCGGGCGGTACGCCGCTGCGCGAGCTGTCCGAGCGACTACGACGAGGACCTCTTCGCCCGGTTGCGGGCCTGGCGCGGCGAGCACGCGGCCGCGCGCAAGGTGCCGGCGTACGTCGTGTTCACCGATGCCACACTGACCGCGATCGCGCAGAGCCGGCCCGCGACCCCCGCCCAGCTGCTCGCTGTACCCGGTATCGGGGCGGGCAAGCTCGAGCAGTACGGCGCGGCCGTCCTGGCCCTGGTTCGCGGCGAGCAGGTCGGCTGACACCCGCCCGGCATCCAAACTTCACCCGAAAATGGATTGCGTCCTTCCCGCGACGGTTCTACTGTCCGATTGGCCACGCGATCATGCGTGTCGTGACAGCCGCCGAATCAGCGCGAGGGGAGGACCAGTGATGACCAACCGCACCCTGTGCGACAAGCCGGGCATTGCCGGGTTCACCCTCGTCCGCACGCGGGCGGTCCTCGGTGTCATGTCCGGGGAGACGTCTGCCCACGACCAGGTCGGGAGCGGTGCCGCCGCCGGCTTCGCCACCGATCTCATGATCGTTGCGGACGTCCAGGGAGTCTTGCCTCGAGGTGGTCCGGTCTGACCAGACCACGACACCGGCTCACATCGAGGCCGCGGACTCCCAGCCCTGGGATCCGCGGTCTTTTCGTTTGTCCGGGGCCGCCGATCCCGCCACCGCCGGCCCACCCGCTGCCGACCCACCGCCCGCCCGCCGACCCCATCGAGAAACCGCTCAGACCACCAGCACCACCCCGAGCGCAGGCACCGCCGAGCACGACCCGCAAGAGCACGACCGCACCGAGCACAAGGAGGTGACCCCGGTGCTATCCGCGACCCGAACCGCCGAACCGAGTGTGCTGGAGCCGGCCCACGGCCCCAGCCGATCCGAGCTGCCCTGCCGGGTGCAGGACCCCGAGCTGTGGTTCGCCGAGAGGCCGTCCGACCTGGAGATCGCCAAGTCGCTGTGCGCCGACTGCCCGGCCCGCCGGGCCTGCCTGGCCGGCGCCCTGCAACGGCGCGAGCCCTGGGGAGTCTGGGGCGGGGAGATCTTCGACCACGGCGTCGTGATAGCCCGCAAGCGCCCCCGCGGCCGTCCCCGCAAGGAGGTCGCCGCATGAGTCTCACCGGCCGCCCGGGGTACGGCAGGCTCACCGGCCGCCCCGACGCCGACGAGCTCGACCCCGGCCGACACGACAGCCACCGACTCGACAGGAGCCGGTTCACCCCCGATCAGATCGACACAGACCAGAGGACTACGACGATGTTGCTCATGCACGAAGCCCTCGCGAGGGACCGAATGCGCGACCGGCAGGCCGAGGCGCTCGCCTCGCGCCGGGCCCGTCAGATCGTGGCCGCCCGACGCTGGCAGCGCCGCGCCGAGCGGGCCGCCGCCCGCGCCCGGATGGCCGACAGCGCCATCAGGTGACCGCACCCACCTCGGGGCGGACCGCAGACCTGCGGTCCGCCCCGGCCTCCTGTCCGGCGCCCTGCCCGCCCCGAGCCGGAGCAGAATGCGGCCATGGCCTCCTGCTCGGTGTGCGGTGTGACGGTGGACGAGGTGCCGGTGACGTGGACCAGTCAGCTCAATGAACGCGGCAGCCAGTGGCTCTGCGAGACGTGCACCCGGCAGAACCTGCGCTCCATCGAGGATCGGCTGGACGAAGCGTGGTGGTGAGCGGGCCGGGGCGCTGCTACTCGCAGAACCCGGGCAGCCATCGCTCGACCACGCTGCGGAACGGTCCCTCGGCGTCCAGCTGACACAGCACGCCGATCGAGCCGATAGTCACGCGGTGGATCAACAGGTACGCCGGGGGCAGGTTCAGTTGGCGGCCCAGCCGACTGGCCTCGGTGCGCGGATCGCCGAGCCGGGCCGCCTCTCGGCGCATCCACTCCCGGGTGAAGTGAAAACGCGGCGCGGCGATCGGCTCCAGCATCGGTCGCAGGTAGGTCAGCACGCCTGGCGCGTCGACGGCCACGGTCGGCTTGACGAAGTTCTCCCGCCGCAACCCGGCCAGCACGCCCTCGGCGTCGTTGTCCAGCGACATCCGGCACAGCGGCCCGATCAGATCGGGCAGACCCTCGGGGAGCCGGGCGACCGCGCCGAAGTCGATGACACCGAGCCGGCCGTCGTCGAGCAGCCGGAAGTTCCCCGGATGCGGATCGGCGTGCATCAGCCCGGCCCGGCTCGGTGCGGAGAAGTGCAGGGTCGAGGTCAACAGGCCGGCCCGGTCCCGCTGCGCCCGCGTGCCCTCGCGGATGATCGTCGACAGCGGGGTGCCATCGATCCACTCCGACACCACCACCTTCGGGGCGCTCGCGACGACCCGCGGCACCAGGATGTCCGGATCGTCCAGATAGGCCGCGGCGAAATTCCGCTGCGCCTGTGCCTCGAGGGCGTAATCCAACTCCTCGACGACTCGCGCCCGCAGCTCGGCCAGCAGGGGCTTGATGTCCAGGCCCGGGACGAGCAGGGAGAACATCCGGGCGAAGCGGGACAGCTGGTTGAGGTCGGCCATCAGCGCCGGTCCGGCCCCGGGGTACTGCACCTTGACGGCCACCTCGCGGCCGTCGCGCCACACCGCGCGATGCACCTGGCCGATGCTGGCCGCCGCCGCCGGCTCGTCGGAGAACTGCCGGAACCTGCTGCGCCAGCCACCGCCCAGCTGCTCGGCGAGCACCGCGTGCACGGTGCCGGTCGCCATCGGTGGCGCGCCCTCCTGCAGTTTGGTGAGAGCGACCCGGTACGGCGCCGCGATCTCCTCGGGCAGCGCGGCCTCGAAGACGCTGAGCGCCTGGCCGAACTTCATCGCCCCGCCCTTGAGCTGCCCGAGCACGCTGAACAGCTGCTCGGCGGTCCGCTGCTGCAGTTCGAGGGTGACTTCCTCCGCCGGGCGTCCCCCCAGCCGCTTCCCGAGCCCGATCGTGGCCCGCCCGGCCGCGCCCAGCGGCAGCGAGGCCAACTTGGCTGTCCTCGACACGGTCCGGCGCGGGATCTCGGTCACCCGGCCATCATCCCTGCCCGGGCGCGGAAGGTGCCGCAGGGGCACCTCGGATGCGCCGGCCAGCTCCGGCGACGCGGTCTCCACTCCGGCAACCGGAGCTCGATGCTGGCGTCGTGGACCGGTTCGGGGATCTGGCCGGCCGAGTCCAGGAACGCGGTCACCTGCAGCGCGGCGGCCGCGGCCACGAGCAGCCCCAGTGATCCGTCCAGGGGGTCGCGTGCGGTCCGGGTGCGCTCGGAGAGCTGGGCGAGCAGCGCGGGCCAACAGCGGTCGCGGTCGCTGCGGTGCAGATCCGCGCAGCGCAGGCAGCCGGTCCGGCCCGGGATGACGAGCGGGCCGAGCACGGCCGTGGTCTCCCGCACGGTGGCGCACAGGTGCGGCGTCCCGGCGGCCTGCAACGCCGCCCGCAGCCGCTCGGTGGGCCACGGCTGGCACAGCACCGCCAGCTCGGGACGATCACCGACCCGGATCTCGGTGTCCACGCCCGGAGCGACCCGCCGCGTCGCCTGCGCTGCGGCCAGCGGCCCGGCCCGGCCCTCATCGGCCGGCCGCAGGCCGCCGGTGTTGGCGTCGGCCAGCCGCGCACGGCCCTCCTCGACGACGGCGACCCGGCCGACGCCGGCCGCCGCGCGAGCCGCAGCCAGGGGTACGCCGATCCGGGTGGCTCCGTGCACCACGACCTGGGCCGCCCGCCGCCGGCGGACCCGCTCGGCCGCGCTCGGGCCGCCGTGCCGCGCAAGCAGGCTCAGTGAGCCCAGGTCAGGAGCCAGCCGGTCCGCCTCCCCGGGGCCGCCGAGGTCGGCCAGGGCGGCCGGGTCGCCGTCGACCACCGCGCCGGCGGCCTGCAGCTGCCTGAGAAGGGTGGTGACGGCGGCGACGTCGTGCCCGTCCGCGGCGGCCCCGGCCAGGATCTCGGCCTCGCTGTGCCGTCCGTCCAAGCGGCGCAGCAGGGCACGGGTGGTCGCATCGGCGCGGTGGATCACCAGCGCCCGGTCCTCATCCAGCCCCAGCTGCACGGTCGCGGAGTCCCGCCACAGTGCCGGCAGCGCCGGATTGAGCAACGGAGCGCGCGGACTCGCCGCCGACCGCCGCGGCGGCTCGGCTGACCGGGCAACGCAAGGATGGGGCACGGCTCACCTCGTCGGACTCAACCGGGCCCAGCCTGGCACCGGCGCCAGGGCGGGCGCTGCGGTTGTCCACAGCCCCGACGGCTGTGCACAGCCGTCGCGCGGCGGGCGCTGTCAGGGGTGAGCAGACGGAGATGGGGCGGTCGCCGACCGGCGCCCACCCCATCTCCGGGTCACTCCGTCCGCCGGATCAGGCCTTGCCCAGGATCCGGTTCATCTTGGTCCCACACACTGGGCAGATGCCCTTGGCCATGCGTCGCCCGGAGTCGGTCGTGGCTACCTCGCCCTCGAAGTCCCGCTTCTCCTTGCACTTGACGCAGTAGCCGTTGTAGGTGTCGGCCACCGTTCCTCCTGACGTCGACGGCCTCGCCCGCCGGTCGCGGTGAGGTTCGGCGCACAGGCTACCCGGCGCGCGCCCAACGGGCTGACTATGGGAGGTTCACGGCGCTGACCAGCACAGGAGGCGGCCTCATGACACGTTCCATCCCCCTCGCCGACCGTTCGGGACGATCCCGGGTTCGCCTGCCGGAGCCGGGCCGATGAGCGCGGCCCCGGTGCAGGCCGACCGACTCGAGCACGGGGTCGTGCTGCTGCGGCTGTGTGTCCCCGAGCGGCGCAACGCGATGACTGAGGAGCTGACGGCGGCCTGGGACCGGGCGCTGCGCGAGCTGCAGGCAGACCCGTCGGTGCGCTGTGTCGCGGTCACGGGTGAGGGTCCGGTGTTCTGCGCCGGCGGAGACCTGTCCTGGCTGGAGGATTCCGCCCGGATGAGCACCGACCGGCTGCGGGCCCGGATGCTGCCGTTCTACCGGACCTGGCTGCGGATCCGGGACCTCGAGGTGCCCACGGTCGCCATCCTCAACGGGGCCGCCGTCGGTGCCGGTCTCGCCCTGGCGCTGGCCTGCGACCTGCGCTACGCCACCCCGGAGGCCGCGCTGTCGATGCCGTTCACCTCGCTGGGCATCCATGCCGGAATGGCCTCCACGTGGCTGCTGCCGGAGGTCGCCGGGCTGGCGGTGGCCCGCGAGATGCTGCTCACCGGGCGCGTGGTGCGCGGCGCCGACGCCGTACAGCTCGGTCTGGTCAACCGGCTGTTCGGCGCCGAGACGCTGCGCGAGCAGGCTCTCGGAGTGGCCACCACGATCGCCACCAGGGCACCGATCGCCACCCGGCTGACCAAGGCGGCGCTGGCCGGCGGCGGCCCGGCGAGCATCGAGGCGGCGCTGCAGTGGGAGTCGGTGGCGCAGCCCCTAACGATGGTCACCGCCGACCTGCGGGAGGGGGTGCAGGCGGCCCGCGAACGGCGGTCCCCGGTCTTCACCGGTGAGTGAGCCCCCCAGCGTCGTCGTACGCCGCAGCGCCCGGCGCCGGCGGACGGTCAGCGCCTACCGCGAGGGGGACCGCGTCGTGGTGCTCATGCCGGCCCGGTTCAGCGCGGCCGAGGAACGCCGCTGGGTGGCCGACATGCTGCAGCGGATCGCCGCGCAGGACGAGCGCCGCCGGCGCCGGCTGCCGGCCGGCGACGAGGACCTGCTCGCCCGGGCCCGGGAGCTGTCGGCGCGGCACCTGGAGGGGCGCGCCGAGCCGGCCAGCGTCCGCTGGGTGGGCAATCAGCTACGCCGCTGGGGCTCCTGCACGCCGCGCGACGCGACCGTCCGATTGTCCGCCCGACTGCAACAGCTACCGCCCTACGTCGTCGACTACGTCCTCGTGCACGAGCTGGCGCACCTGATCGTGGCCGGGCACGGGGACCGGTTCTGGGCGTGGGTCCGCCGCTACCCGCTGACCGAGCGGGCCCGCGGCTACCTCGAAGGCGTGGAGGCCGCGGCCGGGCTGACCTTCCCCGAGGATTGCCACGAGGGCCCCGGATGAGCGATGGCCTGGGCAGTCCCGCCACCGGCGTGCGGGACCGGGCCGCGGTGCTCGTCCTCGACGGCGCCGTGCGGTCACCGGCCGCCCCGCCAGGATGCGATCCCGGCCGGCTCGCCGTCGCGATGGCCGAGGACGTCCTCGCCGTGATCGGTGAACTCGACGGGGTCGACGACCTGATCGCCTGCAGCCCGGACAGCGCTGCGCTGGCCGAGGGCATCCGCTGGCCGACGACCACGGTGCTGCCGATACCCGCGGGCAGCTCGGCCGCGGCGATCCTGTCGCTGGTCGCCGAACTCGGGTACCGGCAGGCCGTGCTGGTCGCGCCGGACTGCCCGGACCTGCCCGCGCTGCACCTGGCAAAGGTCTTTGCGGCACTGACAAGTTCGCCGGCGGCGGTGTCGGTGTCGCTCACCGGGGGCCTGGTGATCCTTGGCAGTCAGCTGCCCGGCCCGGCTGGACAGCGTGCTGCCGGCCCGGCGGCGGCATTGGACGCCCCGGCGCCGATGGGAGCCCGGGAGACGCTGCCGTGGCGACGGCTGCGCCGACCGGCCGACCTCGCCCGGCTCGAGCCCGCCCTGGAGGGCTGGGACTCGACTCGGGCGCTGCTGGCCGGTCGGGAGCCGCGGGTCTAGCGGGCCACCGCCTTGGCCACGGCGACCTGAACGTCGGTGCCGACGGGCAGACCGAGTGTGTTGCTCTGCAGCACGACCAGGTCGATCGCGTGCACCTCGATGAGGTGGGCGTGACGGTGGTGTGCCGCAGGTACAACGTGCCGATCCCCACCAGGGCTATCTCGGTGTTGGGCTGGATGTCGGCCACCACGAGCGGCTGCCCGTCGACGGTGATCGAGGCGAACGTCGAGCCGGTGTCGCTGGTCGTCGTCCTACCTCCTGACCGGGACGCCTGCGCCACCGACCGGATGCCGGTGGCCTGGACCATTCCGTCGAGCAGGTTGACGTTCTGCACGGTGGATGTGGTCTCGCTGTCGGCGGTGGTCGCCGTCGTCGAGCCCACCGCGGTGTCGGTGACGGTCCCGCTGTCGAGCACACCCGGCCCGTTGACGGCAGGCGGGTGCCTCAGGTCAGGTCGGCCATCGACGGGCCCGTGCTGTCGTCGCGATCGACGAAAGCCTGCGGGTCGTCGAGGTCGTCGGCGGTCGGCAGCAGGTCGACCTGGGCCCAGATCGCGTCCCGCCCGGCCAGATCGCGGCGGTCTGCCAGCAGGGTCCACAGGGTGGCCGCCTCGCGGAGCCGGCGAGGGCGCAACTCCAGCCCGACCAGGGTGGCGAAGGTCTGCTCGGCCGGGCCGCCCGAGGCCCGTCGGCGCCGCATCGTCTCGCGCAGTGCGACCGCGCCGGGCAGCCGCCCGTCGGCGGACCAGGCCACCACATGGTCCACCCAGCCCTCGACCAGCGCGAGCAGGGTCTCGAGCCGGGCCAGGGCCAACTGCTGCTCCGCGGTGTCCTGCGGCTGGAACATCCCGCCGCCGAGGGCTTCCTGGACGCTCTCGGGATTGCTGGGGTCGATCCGGGTCATCGCCTCGTTGATCGCCTCCCGGTCCACCGTGATCCCGCGGGCGTAGGCGTCCACCGTGCCGAGCAGCCGTTTGGTCAACCACGGAACGTGCCGGAAGAGCCGGTGGTGGGCGGCCTCGCGCAGCGCGAGGAACAGCCTGATCTCCTGGGCCGGCAGGCCCAGTCCCTGGCTGAAGGTCTGGATGTTCTGCGGGAGCAGGACGGCGGTCCCGGCCGGTCCCAGCGGCAGGCCGACGTCGGAGGAGGTCAGCACCTCCGCGGCCAGCGAGGCGATCCCCTGTCCGACCTGGGCCCCGAACATCAGTCCGCCGAACTGGCCGAGCAGCCCCATCATCGGCCCGGCCAGCTGCTGCGCCTCCTCGGGCAGGGCCTGCCCCATCGCCGCGACCACCCGGCCGGCGACCGGGTCACACAGCTGCGACCACACGGGCAGCGTCTTCTCCACCCATTCGATCCGCGACCAGGCCTGCACCTGTGCCACCCCCGAGGGCAGCGTCGTCATCGGGTCCAGCCACAGATCGGCGAGCCGGATGGCCTCCTCGACGTCGCGCCGCTCGGCATCGGAGACCGGGACGTGGCCGCCGGCGACCTGGCTGATCGCGGACTGCCGGGCGAGGTCCCAGTTGACCGGGCCGCCCTGCCAGCTCATCAGCTTTTGCAACTCGCTGAACAGCGGGATCTTCCCCGCGATGTCCGCCGGCAGGCCGAAGTCCGGTATCCCGGGCGTCGACGGTCCACCGGAGCCGGGCTCGCGTCGGGCCGGGTCGCGCCGGTCAGGGTCCGGCCGTTCCGCATCGTCACCGCCGGGGGAGAAGCCGAACGGGACGTCGGTCATCGGCGGAATCCCGCCCGGCCGGTGCTGCGGGTAGTGCGGTCGCGATCCATGACGCCAACGGTAGCCCGCTGCGCGGATACCCTCGCTGGCGTGACTCGTCGGCTCGGAACCCTCGTCGTGGGCGCGGTCCTGCTCGTCGCGCTGGCGGTCGGGGGCTCGCTGCTTCCGGTTCCCTACGTCGCGCTCGGACCGGGTCCGACGTTCAACACCCTCGGCAGCATCGACGGGCGCAAGGTGATCGAGGTGACCGGCCGGGACACCAATCCGAGCACCGGCAACCTGAATCTGACCACGGTGTCGGTGCGGGACCGGCTGGAACTTCTCCGGGCGGTCGAGGGGTGGATCGATCCGCAGGAGTCCGTCGTGCCCCGCGAGGAGGTGTACCCGCCGGACCAGACCAGCCAGCAGGTCGACGCGGCGAACCGGCAGGACTTCATCAACTCGCAGAACTCCGCCGAGGCCGCCGCACTGACCAAGCTGGGTTTCCCCATGAAGGTCGTCGTCGTCGATGTCCCGAAGGGCTCTCCGTCGGCGGGGGTGCTGCAGCCCGAGGATGCTATCGAGTCCCTGAACGGCACGAGCATCACCGACTCCAAGTCGCTGTTGGCCGCGCTCACCGCGCTGGATCCGGGGTCGGCCGTGACGGTGGGCTACCGCCGGCTCGGCAAACCCGGCAGCGGGGCCATCACCACCACCAAGGCCGACGGCCGGGATGGTGCCGCCCTGGGCATCTCGGTCAGCTACGAGCGCAAGGCCCCGTTCACCGTCAACATCAATGTGGCCAACGTCGGCGGACCGTCGGCCGGCCTGATGCTCACCCTGGGCATCCTGGACCTCGTGGGCAGCACGGACCTCGTCGACGGCCGGGTGGTGGCCGGGACCGGGACCATCTCGTCCGACGGCATGGTCGGCCCGATCGGCGGCGTCCGTTTGAAGATCATTGCCGCGCACGAACTGGGCGCGGTGGTGTTCCTGACGCCGAAGTCCAACTGCGCCGAGGCGCTGCAGAACGCACCGACCGGTCTCCCGCTGGCCTCGGTGGGCACGCTGGACGACGCCCTGACCGCGCTGGCCGATCTGCGGGAGGGCCGTACGCCGCCGCTGTGCTGACCCGCCGGTGCCGGCGCGGTCAGCCGAAGGTGGCCAGCAGGGCAGCGGTGAGGTTGGGCGCCAGGTCGGTGCCGAAGAGCAGTTCGTCCGGAGCGTCGCCTGGGGAGCGCAACCGGACCGCGCTGGCCGAGGTCCCGTCGGCAAGCACGGCCACGGCCAGGCGCACCTCCCGGCGGTCCGGGTGGCCCAGCGCGTATTCCTGCGCGTCCTCGGTGTCCGGGCGGGCCGCCTCGACGTCGGGGGGCAGCACGAGCACCTCATGGACCAACGCGCATCCGCTGACCCCGTCGGGCCACATCACCCGGGCCAGGGCCTCATCCAGCGGCCCTTCCGGCAGGTCGTCCTGCTCGACCGGCGTGTACGGGCCGCTGGGCGGGTCGTCCTGCGCGGCCAGCGCGGGTTCCCGGGCCAGCAACTCCTGGGTGTCCACCAGCGCGAAGAGTCTGGGCGGGCGGTCCCAGCCGGCGCCATCGGCGTACCGCTCGATCTCGACGAGGGTCAGCTCCAGCGCGGTGAGCGGTGCAGCTGTCATCGACGCCATTGTGCCAACTACCGGGAACCTCGCCGGGCGCGGGTAAGTTGGACCTTCGAATCGCCAAATTTCCGAACACCCGGAGTCTGCCCGTGGCCATGCGGCCCCCGATGCCCATGCCGACGCTGTCCCGCCGGGCGCGGGTCATCCTCGCCGTGGCCGCCGTCCTCGTCGTGGTGCTGAGCGTTCTCGGCACCCTGACCAGCCAGTACGTCGACTATCTGTGGTTCGCTGAAACCGGGTTCACTACGGTGTTCTGGACCCAGCTGTCCACCCGGGTGGTGCTGTTCCTCGTCGTCGGGGTCGTCACCGGTCTTGTCGTGGTGGGCAACCTGCTGCTGGCCTACCGCGGCCGACCGGCGTTCCGGCCGATGTCGCTGGAGCAGCAGAATCTCGAGCGGTACCGGGTGGCGATCGAGCCGCGCCGCAAGCTGCTGCTGATCGCCGTGGGCGTCGTACTGGCGCTGTTCTCCGGGGCGACGGCGCAGGGCAGCTGGCAGACCTGGCTGCTCTGGCGCAATTCCACCTCGTTCGGGGTCCCCGACCCGCAGTTCGGCCGGGACGTGTCCTTCTTCGCCTTCGACTACCCGTTCTACCGGCTGCTGCTCGGATTCCTGTTCGCGATTGTGCTGCTGTCGCTGGCCGGTGCCGCCGCCGTGCACTACATCTACGGCGGGATCCGGCTGCAGAGCAAGGGCGACCGGTTCTCCTCCGGGGCCCGGCTGCACCTGTCGGTGCTGCTCGGCGTCTTCGTCGCACTGAAGGGCTTCGCCTACTACCTGGACCGCTACGGACTGGTGTTCTCCGACCGGACCGGCATCACCACCGGGGCGTCGTACACCGACGTGACGGCGCTGCTCCCGGCCAAGACGATCCTGATGTTTGTCGCCGGGGTCTGTGCGGTCGCCTTCTTCGCCAACATATTCTTCCGCAACTTCGCCCTGCCCGCGCTGGCGCTGGTCCTGCTGATCGTGTCCAGCCTGGCGATCAGCGGCGCGTATCCGGCGATCGTGCAGCAGTTCGTGGTCAAGCCGAACGCGAACATCAAGGAAGCACCGTTCATC
>JBBPYA010000066.1:0-2501 GCA_038200385.1 Mycobacteriales bacterium | reverse complement strand
TGCTTCTCCTGCTTCTTCAGCGTCGGCGCCTCGGTGAGGGCATGGATGACACCGTCCACCCTGGCCCGCGCGAAGCCCTGAGTCTGCAGGTCGGTGAAGAGGTCGACGTACTCCCCCTTGCGGCCGCGGATCACCGGCGCCAGCACCTGGAACCGGGTGCCCTCCTCCATGTCCAGGACACGGTCGACGATCTGCTGCGGCGTCTGCCGTGAGATCGGCCGACCGCAGACCGGGCAGTGCGGGCGGCCGGCGCGCGCGTAGAGCAACCGGAGGTAGTCGTAGACCTCGGTGATGGTGCCGACCGTCGAGCGCGGGTTGCGACTGGTCGACTTCTGGTCGATCGACACCGCCGGGGACAGCCCCTCGATGAAGTCGACGTCGGGCTTGTCCATCTGCCCGAGGAACTGCCGAGCGTACGCCGACAGCGACTCGACGTACCTGCGCTGACCCTCGGCGAAGATCGTGTCGAACGCGAGGCTGGACTTCCCTGACCCGGACAGGCCGGTGAACACGATCAGGCTGTTGCGCGGGAGATCGAGGTCGATGTCGCGAAGGTTGTGCTCGCGCGCTCCGCGCACCACTAGACGTTCCATGCTGGTGGTTGCTCTCCCCTGATCCGGTGTCCCGAGACTGGTGTACGGCCGGCCGCTCGCCACCCTACGACCGCCCTCCGACACGTTTCCGTGCGGCGCAGCGTATCGAACGGACGTTCGATCAGCCACCGGGCGCACCGTGGCCGGGGACCCGCCGGACAGCCGTCCGCCCGGCTCCGGAGGACCGGGCCGGGCGGACGACGAACCGTGCGGTCAGCCGGAGTAGGCCCGGAGCTGGCCGCGGATGGCACCGGCCGGGTAGGCGTCGTTGTGCAGGTTGACGTAGTAGTCGCTCGGGTTGGCCGCGATGCTGGCCGTCAACTCCGGAGCCGCGGCCACGCAGCCGTTGATCTGTCCGGCCGGGCTGCTGGCGATGAGCTCGGTCAGGCTGACGACGATGTCCCCGGCCACGCCGGCCGGGGCCTCGTGGATGTGGGCACCGGTCGGGGGGTCGATGTTGCGGTAGCGGATCTGCACGCAGACCTGGTCCGGGCCGGGCTGCACGCCGGCCAGGCCCACCCCGTCGCGATCGGCCGGGGAGGTCTCCCTGGCGCCGGTCAGGTAGGCCGTGGAGTTGCCGGTCACGGACCCGGCGGAGGCAGCAGTCGTCGCCCCCAGGATCCCGAGCGCGGCGAGCGGTACGGCGAGCAAGGCGGACGTGCGACGCATGGTGCCTCCAAGTACGGGTGGGCGGATGGGCCAGTTCTACCCTCTGTCACACGTGCTCGCAGGGCTTGTAGTTCAGCTGTGGACGCGGTAGGTGCGAGCCATCGGCGACCCGGGAACCCGCTGTGGGTGCCATGTGCGCGGGCGCCCTCCGATGGGGCAGAGTCGAGGGATGCCGACCGTAACGACCGCCCGCGAGATCGTGCTGACCTCCCGTCCCCAGGGTGCCCCCGTCCCCGACAATTTCGCTCTCCGCGAGCGGGAGCTGGCCGCGCCGGAAGCCGACCAGGCCTTGGTCCGCAACCTCGTCCTCAGCGTCGACCCCTACATGCGGGGCCGGATGAACGACGTCCCGTCCTACGTCTCGCCGTTCCAGCTCGACGAGCCGATGGAGGGCGGCGCGGTGGGCGAGGTCGTCGAGTCCCGGATCGACGGGATATCGCCGGGTGACCTGGTCCTGCACAACTTCGGCTGGCGTGACCACGCCGTCGTCCCCGCCGCCGGCTGCCGTCGCATCGATCCCGAGATCGCCGCGCCCTCGGCCTACCTCGGGGTGCTCGGCATGCCCGGGCTGACGGCGTACGCCGGCCTGCTCCGGATCGCCGCCATGCAACCGGGCGACATCGTGTTCGTCTCCGGAGCCGCGGGAGCGGTGGGCAGCATGGCCGGGCAGATCGCCCGGCTGAAAGGCGCCTCCCGGGTCATCGGCAGCGCCGGCTCGGCCGCCAAGGTCGAGCATGTGCGTTCCCTCGGCTTCGACGACGCGCTGGACTACACCCAGGGGCCGGTGCACCGACAGCTGCGCGACCTCGCCCCGGACGGGATCGACGTGTACTTCGACAACGTGGGCGGTGACCACCTCGAGGCGGCGATCGGCGCGCTGCGGCGCGGCGGTCGGGTGGCGCTGTGCGGGGCGATCTCGGCGTACAACGCGACGTCCGTCCCGCCCGGCCCGCGCAACCTCGCGCTGGCCATCGGCAAGCGGCTGACGCTGCGCGGGTTCATCGTGTTCGACCACGAGGACCTCCGGCCGGAGTTCGAGCGCGAGGTCGGCGGCTGGGTGCGGGACGACAGCCTACGCTGGGAGCAGACCACCGTCACCGGACTGGACAACGCGCCCAAGGCGTTCATCGGGCTGCTGGCGGGCGAGAACACCGGGAAGATGGTCGTCGACCTGACGGAGGAGGCGCAGTGAGTTCCTACACCGGAGCGGTGCAGCGCGGGGGGCCCGCGGACGTGCGG
>JBBPYA010000065.1:0-7123 GCA_038200385.1 Mycobacteriales bacterium | reverse complement strand
TTCGCGTCGGTGTCCCTGACGCCACCGCTCGTGCTGGCCAGCGTGGCCGCCTCGTCGTACCTGCACGAGGTGTTCTGGCGGCAGGACCACTGGGCGGCCTCGATCCTGTCCGCCTCCCAGCGCAGCGTGGCCACCCGCTTCAGCGAGGTGGGCCGGCCGAGCGCGCGGCTGCTGCTGGCCGACCTCAACCACCGCCGCGGCCCGCTGTCCGGCGCGCTCCTGATCGAGGACGCCCTGGCGGCCCTGGAATGCCGTACGACGCAGCGGATCGAGGCCGGCGACCACACCCTGCTCGTCGGTGAGGTGCTGGGTGTCGCTCACGTCGCCGACGGTGGCGCGCCGCTGCTGCATCACCAGGGTGCCTACACGACGTCGGTCACGCCTCGGACGGTCCCGACCCACCGGACCGGGGATCCCTGGGCGCGCTGAGCTCACTGCCGGTAGTTCTCCACCTCGGAGGCGGCGCGCTCGTGGGCCTGGTCGGGGTCGGCGCCGGCGTCGCGTAACGCCTCGCGCTGGCGGAGCAGGTCCCACAGCCGGTCCTGCTCGACCTCCATTGCCGCCAGTTGGTCCCGTTCGGCGTCGCCGGGGCCGTCGGTGCTCTGCCGCAGCGCATGTTGCTTCTCGACCAACTCGGCGATGCGCTGCCTGATCTGCTCGTCGGAGTCCATCCCCCGATCCTTGCCGTCGTCCCGCCGCGAGGCCAGCCGGGGTCGCAGTGTCGGGCGCCCAGGTGTTCGGCAGACTGGCGGGATGAGTGAACGCGTGCGGGTGATCAGGGCGAGCGAGCTCGTCGCGGCCGACCCGACGCCGGGCATGCAGCGACAGCGGGCGTTCGAGGTGCCGACGCTGTGGGCCGGGCGGGTCGACACCGAGCCGCACTCGGTGTCGGCCTGGCACCACCACGACCGCAACGAGACCAGCCTGTACGTCGTTGCCGGGGTACTGCGGTTGGAGTTCGAGGGCGGCGAGGGCCACCTGGACGCCGAAGCCGGCGATTTCGTGCATGTACCGGCGTTCACGGTGCACCGCGAGAGCAACCCGACGGACGAGACCTCCGTCGCCGTGATCGCCCGGGCCGGCGGCGGCATTCCCACGGTGAACGTCGACCCCCCGACCGGAGCCGCACCACCCGGATAGCGGTCCGGTCACCGCGACGGGCCGTCTGCGCCGTCATGGCCGGTCGCTTGCGTCGGCTCACTGCTCGCCAGGCCAGTGTCGCCGTGGCCACAACGGATGCGGTTCCGGTCGTCGACCGACCACATCCTCATCCGTTGCGGGGTTCCGACGGACTACGGGCCACCTACAGACCCAGGTCGCGGGCGATCAGCATCCGCTGGACCTCCGACGTACCCTCCCCGATCTCCAGGATCTTCGAGTCCCGCCACATCCGGGCCACCGGGAACTCGTTCATGAACCCGTACCCCCCGTGCACCTGGGTCGCCTCGCGGGCGTTGGTCACCGCGATCTCCGAGGAGTACAGCTTGGCGATCGCCGCCTCCCGCTTGAACGGCTCGCCGCGCAACATCTTCTCCGCCGCCCGGTAGTACGCCAGCCGCGCCGTCGAGGCCCGCACCTCCATGTCGGCGATCTTGAACGCGATCGCCTGGTTCTGCCCGATCGGCTTGCCGAAGGCCTCCCGCTGGCCGGCGTACTTCACGCTCTCGTCGACGCAGCCCTGCGCCAGGCCGACCGACAGCGCGGCGATCGCGATCCGGCCCTCGTCCAGGATCGACAGGAACTGCGCGTAGCCGCGGCCCTGCTCGCCGATCAGGTTCGCCGCCGGGACCCGGCAGTCGTCGAAGGACAGCTCCCGGGTGTCCGAGGCGTTCCAGCCCACCTTCGAGTACCGCTGGCCGACCACGAACCCCGGCGTGCCGGACGGCACCAGGATCGCCGAAATCTCCTTGCGCCCGTCACCGCGCTCACCGGTCACAGCGGTCACAATCACGAAGCCGGTGATGTCCGTCCCGCTGTTGGTGATGAACGCCTTGGTCCCGTTGATCACCCAGGAATCGCCGTCCAGCCGCGCCGTCGTACGCGTTGCGCCGGCGTCGGACCCGCCGCCGGGCTCGGTCAACCCGAAGGCCCCCAACATCTCCCCGGTGCACAGCCGGGGCAGCCACTCCCGCTTCTGCTCCTCGGTGCCGAAGCGGTAGATCGGCATCGCGCCGAGCGACACCCCGGCTTCCAGGGTGATCGCCACCGACGAGTCGATCCGGGCGATCTCCTCCAGCGCGACGCAGAGCGCGAAGTAGTCCCCGCCCATCCCGCCGTACTCCTCGGGGAAGGGCAGCCCGAACAGGCCCATCTTGCCCATCTGCGCGATCAGCTCGTACGGGAACGTGTCCGCCTCGTAGTGCTCTGCGATCACCGGGGCGATCCGTTCCACCGCGAACTCGCGTACGCCGTCGCGCAGGGCCGTCAACTCGTCGTCGAGCCGGTAGTCCAACATCACTTACGCTCCTCTGCTCAAGGCCTGGACCACCCGCGAGGGACTGGACCGACCGAGTTTCTGTGCCATCCACCGGCTGGTCGCGACCAGCCGGTCGAGGTCTACGCCGGTGCTGATACCCAGTCCGTGCAGTTGCCAGACGAGGTCCTCGGTCGCGAGGTTCCCGGTGGCGCTCTCGGCGTACGGGCAGCCACCCAGCCCGCCGGCCGACGCGTCCACGATCGTGACCCCGGCCTGCAGCGCGGCCAGCGTGTTGGCCAGCGCCTGCCCGTAGGTGTCGTGGAAGTGCACTGCCAGTTGCGCCACCGGTACGCCGGCCGACTCGAACGCCGCCAACAGCGCCGCGACGTGTCCGGGGGTGCCCACGCCGATGGTGTCCCCGAGGGACAGCTCGTCGCAGCCCAGGGCGAGCAGCCGCTGCCCCACCGCCGCCACCTGCTCGACGCCGACCTGGCCCTCCCACGGGTCGCCGAAGCACATCGACACGTAGCCGCGGACCCGCAGTCCGGCGCCGACCGCCCGGGTCACCACCGGCTCGAACATCTCGAACTGCGAGTCCAGGGACCGGTTCAGGTTGCGTTGCGCGAACGTCTCGGTGGCGCTGGCGAAGACCGCGATGTCGCGTACGCCGAGGGCGAGCGCCCGCTCCAGACCCCGCTGGTTGGGTACCAGCACGGGCAGTCGGACGCCGTCCGCGGCCGGCAGCAGCGGGACCAGCTCCTCGGCGTCGGCCAGCTGAGGCACCCACTTCGGGTGCACGAAGCTGGTCGCCTCGACCGTGCGCAGGCCGGCGGCCACCAGCCGCTCGACGAACTCCCGCTTGACCTCGACCGGCACGATCGCGGATTCGTTCTGCAACCCGTCCCGCGGGCCGACCTCGTAGATCGACACCGCCTCGGGCAGCCGGTCCAGCCGATAGCTCACGACGGCGTCACCACCGCCAGCGGCGCGTCCATCGCCACCCGCTGACCGGCGTGGACCAGCAGCTCGCTGACCACCCCGTCGACCGGGGCGGAGACCGCATGCTCCATCTTCATCGCCTCCACCACGAGCAGCGGCTGGCCGGCGACCACGGTGTCCCCCGCGGCGACGTTCACCACGGTCACCGTCCCCGGCATCGGCGCGGTCAGGGGGCCGCCGGTCCCGGCGGCGTCGCGTGCGGCGGCGGCCGCCCGTTCGCGGCTTCGGACGACCCAGGTCTGGCCCTCCCGGCCCAACCACACCGTGTCGCCGTCGAGGGCGTAGGAGTACCGCCGGATCTCCCCGGCGTACGACGTCCGCAGTACTCCTTCGCGCCGCTCGACGGCGGCCGGCTGCGGCTCGCCCGCGCCCACCGCGACCTCGGCGGCCGCGGCCCGGCCGCGGGCCCGCACCTCCAGGGGCTCGCCACCGTCGATCCGGAGGAACCAGCTGGCCCAGGCGGGCTCGCCGACCCGCCAGCCGCCGGGCAGGTCGAACGGGTCGACCACCGGACCGGAGGGTTCCAGCTCGGCGAGCCGGGCCAGCGCCGCGACGGCCGGTACGTCGGCGGGTACCTCGTCCTCGACCAGGTCGGCCAGTCGGCGACCGATCAGCCCGGTGTCCAGGTTCCCGGCGACCACGTCCGGGTCGGCGCACAGCGCGCGCAGGAACGCCACGTTGGTGCGCACCCCCAGCACGACGGTCTCGGCCAGCGCCGCGTCGAGCCGAGTCAGCGCGCCGGCCCGGTCCGGCCCCCACGCCACAACCTTCGCGAGCATCGGGTCGTAGTCGGTCCCGACGACGGTCCCGATCCGCAGCCCGGAGTCGACCCGCACGTGCGGCCCATCCGGCTCGTGCAGGGCCAGCACCCGACCGGCCGAGGGCAGGAAGCCGCGCGCGGGATCCTCGGCGTACACCCGGGCCTCGACCGCGTGCCCGACCAGATGTACGTCGGACTGCCCGAAGCCCAGCGGCTCACCGGCAGCCACCCGCAGCTGCCACTCGACAAGGTCCAGGCCGCCCTCAGCCGCCTCCCCGCCCACCGACACGACCAGCTCGGTGACCGGGTGCTCCACCTGCAGCCGGGTGTTCATCTCCATGAAGAAGAACTCCTCGGGCCGGTCGGCGGAGACGATGAACTCGACCGTGCCCGCCCCCGAGTACCCCACGGCGCGAGCCGCCTCGGCTGCCGCCGAGCCCATCCGGTCCCGGGTGGCTGCGTCGAGCAGCACCGACGGTGCCTCCTCGACGACCTTCTGGTGCCGGCGCTGCAGGCTGCACTCGCGCTCGCCGAGGTGGACGACGGTGCCGTGGTTGTCGGCCAGCAGCTGGATCTCGATGTGCCGGGGCCGCTGCACGAAGCGTTCGACGAGCAACGCGTCGTCGCCGAAGGACGCCCGGGCCTCGCGGCGCGCCGAGGCGATCGCGTCGGCCAGGCCGTCCGGGCCGGTCACCTCCCGCATGCCCTTGCCGCCGCCGCCGGCCGAGGGCTTGAGCAGCACCGGGTAGCCGATCCCGGCCGCGGCGGCCACCAGGTCATCGTCGGTCAGCCCGGGCGTGTGCCGGCCCGGCACCACCGGTACGCCGGCGGCCTCCACGGTCTGCTTGGCCCGGATCTTGTCGCCCATCGCCTCGATGGCCGAGGCCGGCGGGCCGACGAACACCAGTCCGGCCTGCGTGCAGGCGGCGGCGAAGTCGGCGTTCTCGGCCAGGAAGCCGTAGCCCGGGTGTACGGCCTGCGCGCCGGTGGCCCGGGCGGCGGCGACGAGCCGGGCCGCCGACAGGTAGCTCTCGACGGCCGGAGCCGGCCCGATCCGGACCGCGACGTCGGCCTCCCGCACGTGCCGGGCGTTGACGTCGGCGTCGGAGTAGACCGCGACCGACCGCACGCCGAGCCGGCGCAGCGTCCGGATGATCCGGACCGCGATCTCCCCGCGGTTGGCGACCATGACTGTGCTGAACACGCGTGTCCTCGTAGTTGGGGGGAACCCGGGGGGCGGAGCCCACCGGGCGATCACATCCGGAAGACGCCGTAGCCGACCGGCTCCAGCGGCGCATTGGCGCAGGCGGACAGCGCGAGTCCCAGCGCCATCCGGGTCTGCAGCGGGTCGATGACGCCGTCGTCCCATAGCCGGGCGCTGGCGTAGTACGGGTGGCCCTGGGTTTCGTACTGCTCGCGGATCGGTTCCTTGAACGCGTCCTCGTCCTCGGTCGGCCACTGCTCGCCGCGGCGCTCCAGCTGCTCGCGGCGCACGGTCGCCAGGACCGAGGCGGCCTGTTCCCCGCCCATCACCGAGATCCGGGCGTTCGGCCAGCTGAGGAGGAACCGGGGCGAGTACGCCCGGCCGCACATCGAGTAGTTGCCGGCACCGAACGACCCGCCGATGATCACGGTCAATTTGGGTACCCGCGCGCAGGCCACCGCGGTGACCATCTTGGCGCCGTTCTTGGCGATGCCGCCGGCCTCGTACTCCCGGCCGACCATGAAGCCGGTGATGTTCTGCAGGAACAGCAGCGGGATCTTCCGCCGGTCGCACAGCTCGATGAAGTGCGCGCCCTTGACGGCCGACTCACTGAACAGGATGCCGTTGTTCGCCACGATCCCGACCGGATGCCCGTGCAGCCGGGCGAATCCGGTCACGAGGGTCTGCCCGTACAACGCCTTGAACTCGTGGAAGCGGCTGCCGTCGACGAGGCGGGCGATCACCTCGCGGACGTCGTACGGCGTCCTCGTGTCCGACGGTACGACGGAGTACAGGGCGCCCGGGTCGACCGCGGGCTCCTCCACCGTGGCCACGTCCCACTCACGCGGCGCCCGCGGCGCCAGGGACGCCACGATCTGGCGCAGGATCTGCAGCGCATGCGCGTCGTCGTCGGCCAGATGGTCGGTGACGCCCGAGGTGCGGCTGTGCAGGTCACCGCCGCCGAGGTCCTCCGCGGAGACGATCTCGCCGGTCGCGGCCTTCACCAGCGGCGGGCCCCCGAGGAAGATCGTGCCCTGGTCCCGCACGATCACCGCCTCGTCGCTCATCGCGGGGACGTACGCGCCACCGGCCGTGCACGAGCCCAGGACAGCCGCCAGCTGCGGGATGCCGCGGGCGGACATCGTGGCCTGGTTGTAGAAGATCCGGCCGAAGTGCTCGCGGTCGGGGAACACCTCGTCCTGGCGGGGCAGGAACGCACCGCCGGAGTCGACGAGGTAGAGGCAGGGCAGCCGGTTCTGCAGGGCGATCTCCTGCGCCCGCAGGTGCTTCTTCACCGTCATCGGGTAGTACGTGCCGCCCTTGACGGTGGCGTCGTTGGCGACGACGACGCATTCCCGGCCGGACACCCGGCCGACGCCGGTGATGATCCCGGCCGCGGGCGCCTCACCGTCGTACATCCCGTGCGCGGCGAGTGGGGACAGCTCGAGGAACGGCGAGCCGGGATCGACGAGCGCGTCGACCCGTTCCCGGGGCAGCAGCTTGCCGCGCTGCACGTGCCGGGTCCGGGCCCGCTCCCCGCCACCCTGCGCCACGGCCGACAGCTGCTCCTGCAGGTCGGCGACCAGGGCGGCGTTGCGCTTGGCGTTCGCGGTCGCCTGGGCGTCTCCTGGATCGTGCCGCGACGCAAGCACCGGCCAGTCCATGGCGGCGACCTCCCGGCGTCGTTGTCGGCATCCCTGTCGTCGAATGTTAGCAGCCGTTAACCTCCGACCGCGAACCGCGA
>JBBPYA010000064.1:0-3773 GCA_038200385.1 Mycobacteriales bacterium | reverse complement strand
TGCTCTCGTCGACCGGTTCGAGGCTCTGCCCGGACTGCTCGACCTCGGCCTCGATGAGGGCGATGTTCTCCTCGGCCTCGTCCTCCCGACCGTGCATGATCAGCCAGCGGGGGCTCTCCGGCAGGTGCCGGCGCAGGTTCCAGATCGCGATCCCGAGCACGGGGCCGATGAGAA
Organism: Mycobacteriales bacterium; assembly: GCA_038200385.1. GTDB lineage: Bacteria > Actinomycetota > Actinomycetes > Mycobacteriales > Geodermatophilaceae > JBBPYA01. The sequence goes on along the minus strand of JBBPYA010000064.1, from coordinate 3,599 downwards.
AGGCCAGCCGCCAGCTCAGGGCGAGGTCGACCTGGTTGAGCAACACATAGGTCCCGAGGGTGCCGATGATCGCCCCGAACCAGTACGTGCCGTTCACCGCGATGTCCACCCGGCCCCGGTAGCGCGCGGGCATCATCTCGTCGATGGCCGAGTTGATCGCGGCGTACTCGCCGCCGATGCCGGCTCCGGCGATGAACCTGGTGGTGTACAGGAAGATCAGCGCCGCCGTCCCGTTCCCCCAGGTGGCGGCCGTCAACGCGTTGCCGGCGAGGTACACGCCGAGGGTGATGATGAACAGGTTCTTCCGGCCGAGCGCGTCGGACAGCCGCCCGAAGACCAGTGCCCCGAACACCTCACCGAGCAGGTACACCGTCGCGATCGCACCGACCTGGGTCGAGGTCAGGGCGAGTGTCGCGTCCTCGGTGAGTACGGCGGCCACGGCGCCGGCGACCGTAATCTCCAGGCCGTCCAGCACCCAGGCCGTGCCGAGCGCGGCGACCATCCGGGTATGGAACGGGGCCCATTTCAAGCGGTCGATCCGCGCTGGGATGACGCTGGAGATCGAAGGGCTCTCACCGGTCTGCTCGCGCACGCTCATCCCACACCGTCCTGTCAGGCGAGGCTGTCTACCGCCTGTGAACGTAGGGCGCAGCGCCGGCTCTGCCATTCGAGCGGGGGTGCCCCGACAAGAAACCGCCGGCTCCCTCGGGAGCCGGCGGTTACCTGGGTCAGGAGTTCAGTCGGGGATCACGTCGAACTCGTCCGGGTTGGGGCCGCTCCGGCCCTTCTCGCCCCGGTCCAGTCCGCTGATCGCGTCGATGTCCCCTGCGGTCAGCTCGAAGTCGAACAGCTCGAAGTTCTCCTTGACCCGGGAAGGGGTCGTCGACTTCGGGAACACGACGTCGCCGCGCTGGATGTGCCAGCGCAGGGTGACCTGCGCGGTGGTCCGGCCGACCCGCTCGGCGATCTCGGTGAGCGTCGGGTCGTCGAGCACCTTGCCCTGCGCGATCGGTGACCAGGCCTCGGTCGTGATCCCGTTGTCCTCGCCGAAGCGACGCACGTCGTCGTTGGTGAAGTACGGGTGGACCTCGATCTGGTTCACCGACGGCAGCTCGTCGCTTTCCTTGGCCAGCCGCTCCAGGTGCGCCACCTGGAAGTTCGACACGCCCACCGAACGGACCCGTCCCTCCTTGCGGAAGTCCAGCAGGGTCTGCCAAGTGGAGACGAAATCGCCGTCGTACCGGGTCGGCAGCGGCCAGTGGATCAGGAACAGGTCCAGGTAGTCGAAGCCCAACGCAGACAGGGTCTCGTCGAAGGCCCAGCGGGCGTCCTCAGGCCGGTGCTTGTTGTTGTTCAGCTTGCTGGTGACGAACACGTCGGCACGGTCCAGGCCGGCGCTGCGGACCGCCAGGCCGACCTCCTTCTCGTTGCCGTACATCTGCGCGGTGTCGATGTGCCGGTAGCCCACCTCCAGCGCGGTGACGGTCGCCTGCTCGGTCTCCTCCGGCTTGATCTGGAAGACCCCGAAGCCGAGCTGCGGAATCTGGACCCCGTCGCGAAGGGTGATCGTCGGTACCGTCATCGGTGCTGATTCCTCTCGTGGTGGATGTTCGCTCGTTCCCCGGTAGGACAAGCCGGGGCGGTCGCGCTATTCCCGGGGCCGCTTCCCCGCTACAGCTCGCGCAGCACCGCCAGCGCCGGCCGCCGGGCGATTCGCACCGCGCCGACGGTGACCGCGCCGATAGTGGCCACGATGAGCACACCGACCGCGCCGAGGTAGATCCACGGCACCGCGAGCGCGGACGGCGGGGGGTCGAACACGCCTGACAACACGCGGACCAGGGTCCCCGACAGAGCCCAGCCGGTGAGCGCGCCGGCGATCAGACCGCCGACGGTGACGATCGTGGACTCGGCGAGCACGGCTCCGAGCAGCTGGCGACGGCTCGCGCCGAGCGCGGTCACGATCGCGCTGGTACGCCGCCGTTCCACCAGGCCCAGGGCCAGCACGAGGCCGCCGGCGGCGGCCGCCAGCAGCAACGCGAACGCGAGCTCGACGCGGGTGAGCCCGGCCAGGTCCACTGACGTCAGGCTCGAGCCGACCAGCGACCGCGTGTTGGAGATGTCGGTCACCTTGACCGAGGGGCCCAGCGCGGTCTGTACCCGGCCGGCGACGGCGGTGCTCTGCCCGCTGCCGGTGTCGACCAGAAAGGCGCCGACCGCATCGCTTCCGGTCTGCGCCGCGACGTAGCCGGCGTTGGCGATCAGGAAGCTGTCCCGCGGTGCGGTGGGGAACTCCGAAACGATGCCGACGTAGTGGAACGTCACGGTGGTGGACTGCTTGGTCCGGCTGTCCTGCAGTCGCAGCTTCAGTGCGTCGCCGAGCGAGAGCTGGAAGTCCTTGACCGTCTCCGAGCTGACCAGGATCGAATCGGGCTGCGCCGCGAGCTTGGCCATGGTCTGCGCGGCGGTGCTGCCGGGGAAGTAGCTGTCCTGCAGTGCGGTCACCGAGGTGATCGTGTCCGGACGGACGCCGTACAGATCCTGCAGGTCGGCGCCGACGTAGGCGAACCGGTGCTGGATCGGCTCCACACCGAGGACGCCCGGTACGGCGGCGATCTGCGTCGCGCCGGCCGGGCCGACCGCCACCCCCGGGGATTCGGTCACCGTGACGTCGGCGCCATTGGTCAGCTGCGCGTCCGCTTCGGCCTGTTGGGCGTACGTCGCGTCGAACGTCGCGGTGGATGCCGCGAAGGCGACGGCCAGGGCGAGCAGGACGACGGCTCGGGACAGCGGGCGGCGGTCCCGGAACATCCCGGCGGCCACCGTCCGGGACAGCACCCCGGTCAGGGGTGAGATCAGGACGGCGACGATACGGCGGCCGCGACCGAGCAGCAGGTCCGCCGACCGCCAGGCCAGCAGCCCGGCGCCCAGCCACAGCAGCGCCGGTCCCGCGAAGGCCCAGTAGGAGACGGAGATCGCAGGCACTCCCTCCGGTGCGAGCACCAGCTGGTACCCGGTCCGGGTCGTGACCACGATCAGGACGGCCGCGGCGATGAGCAGCGCGATGTCCAGGCCGTAGCGAGCCCAGGTCGGCACGGTGGAGCTGCGCAGCGCCATCCGCCCCGCCGCGACGGTGGACTCACGTAGGTCCCGCCGCGCCGGCAGCAGGATCGTGGCGGCGGCGATGAGCAGCCCTAGCAGGGCCGAGCCGCCGATCCACGCCACGGCGGTCCCGGTGGACGCGCCGAAGCTCGCCGAGCCGAAGGCGAACCGGCCGACGAACACCGCACCGCCCAGTCCGAGCAGGCTGCCGACCACCCCGACCAGTGCCGCCTCCACCGCGGCCAGGCCGATCAGCTGACGCTGGGAGGCGCCCCGGGCCCGCAGCACAGCCTGTTCCCGGCGCCGGCGGACGGCCCCGGCACCGGTGACGGTCGCGGTCAGCAACCCGGCCAGCACCGCGCCCGGCAGGCCGAGGAAGAGGAAGAGCACCTGCGCGTACGCCGCGTCACCGCGGGCGGCATCCAGGGCGGCGGCCAGGTTGTCCCCCACCACACCGCCGCCGGAGGTGGCCGCCTCCAGGTTGTTCGCCGCGGCGA
>JBBPYA010000063.1:0-2462 GCA_038200385.1 Mycobacteriales bacterium | reverse complement strand
TCCCGCAACTCGTGAACGGCGATCCGGGGATAGCGCTCGGCGTGCCCGGCGTACACGTTCGTGTACCCGAGCCGGGCCAGCACGTCGCCGGCGAAGGTGTCCCGACCCAGCACCATCCACGGGCGCCGCCAGATGGGGACCACGACCGGCCGGTCCATCATGATGACCGGCCCGGCCCACAGCTCGGCGGCCTCAGCCAGCCAGTCCGGCGCCGGCAGGCCGAGCGCGGCCAGCATCCGGCCCAGACCGGTCAGCGCACCGTCCAGCGTGACCGGCGCGGTCACCCACACCGGCACGCCGGCCTCGCGCAGCGCCGCGATGTCCTTGGCCCGGTTCTCCTCGGCGTTGGCCAGCACCAGGTCCGGCCGCAACGCGCGGACCGCGTCGAGGTCGGGTGACTTGGTCCCCTTCACGCGGGGCACATCCAGGTCGGCCGGATGCGTGCACCAGTCCGTGGCACCGACCAGCAGCTCCGGTGCGCTGTGCGCGACGGTCTCGGTCAGGGACGGCACGAGCGAGACCACCCGCCGCGGTGGGTGATCCGGGCGGTACGCCGTACCGAGGTCGTCCACGTGCTCCATCGGGACAGTGTCCGTCCCCACCGGCCGGCCCGGTCGGTCAGGCCGGGACGAACCGGACCCGGCGCTCGGCCGGGTCCGACTCGATCAGCCGGACGACCAGCCGCTCGCCCAGCGGCAGGTCCGGTGCCTCGCAGCGGGCCCGGACCGCGAGGTCGGCGAGCACGACGGTGCCGTGCTCGGGGCCGGTGTCGGCGACCACCGCGTCGAAGTTCTGGCCCACCCGACCGGCCAGCAGATGCGCCTCGGTCAGGTCGAGCACGGCCCGCTCGACCGCACCGGCCCGTCGGGTGGTGCCGGCCATCGCCTCGGGCAGGTCCTCGAGGCGGTCCCGGACCCAGGCCGGCACCGGGCTGCCGGCGGCGTGGGCCAGGCAGACCTCGGTGCCGTAGCGGTCCACAAGCCGGCGCAGCGGTGCCGTGACGTGGGCGTACGGCGCCGCGACGCCGGCATGCAGGGGCTGCTCCGGCGCCGCTCCGTCGAACGCGGCGTAACCGGCGCCGCGCAGCAGGGTCGCCGCCTCCTCGGTGAACGCGGCGTGCCGCGGCAGGTCCGGCTGCAGCCGGGCGAGCAGGTCCCCCGGTGGCATCTCCGCCGGCCACTCGATGTCCAGCGACCGGGCCAGCCGCCGCAGCCGGCGGACGTCCTCGTCCCGGGCCGGTGGCAGCGTGCGCAGGATGCCGACGCCCGCGTCAAGCATGAGTTGCGCGGCGCCGATCCCGGTGACGAGCGAGATCTGGGCGTTCCACAGCTCGACCGGCAACGCCGCGCGGAAGACTAGCGTCCACCCGTCGGCGCCGTCGGACACCACCTCCTGGTCGGGGAGGTTCAGCTCGACGGCGTGCCGCCGGCGGGCCTGGTCCTGCCGCAGCCGGCCGATCTCCGGCAGCAGCGCGATGGACTCATGCGCCGCATCCCGGTCCACAGTGGACTGCACGGCCGGGTAGCCGAGCTTGGCCACGCTGCGCACCAGCGCCCGGCCGAGGTCGACATCGACAACCGCGCCGTCGGCGTCGAGGTCGATTCGCCACAGCACCGCCGGGCAGACCTGTCCGGGCAGCAGGCTCGCCGCCCCCTCCGACAGCGCCTCGGGGTGCAGCGGTGTACGCCGGTCCGGGCAGTAAACGGTCACCCCGCGTTCCCAGGTGGCCGCATCCAGCGCCCCGCCCGGCCGCACGAACGCGGGAACGTCGGCGATGGCGTAGCTGATTCGGTACCCGTTGCCCCGCCGGGCCAGGTGCATCGCCTGGTCCAGGTCGCGGCTGTCCGGCGGGTCCAGGGTGACCAGCGGCAGCGCGGTCTCGTCGCGACCGTGCCGGCCCGACTCGGGGACCGTCTGCGACAGCTCGGCCAACGCCGCGTCCGAGAACGTCTCCGGCACCTCGAATTCTTGGCGTACGGCACCGAAGTCGTGCGCCGGGGTGCGCAGTCGCCGGATCACCACGCCAGGACGGTATGCCCCGTCCCGGATCGGTCCGGACGCAGTGTGAGACTCGGGGCCATGACTGTTGCGCAGACGACCCACCCGCTGCCGCTGCGTCGGCAGGCCGAGATCCTTGACGGCTGGCTCGAGCAGCGGCTGCACACCATGCTGCCCGGTCTGCTCGACCGCGCCGGGCTGGACACCTGGATCGTGGTGGCCCGGGAGTACAACGAGGATCCCGTCCTGGCCGCGCTGCTGCCCGGAACGTGGCTCAGCGCCCGGCGCCGCACGATCCTCGTCGTCCACCGCACCGCCGAAGGGGTGCGCTGCCTCGCGGTGGCGCCGTACCCGGTGGGCTCGGCGTACGAACCGGTGTGGGACCCGGCACAGGAGTCCCAGTGGGAGGCGCTGCACCGGACGGTGGCCGAGCGGGACCCGCGCCGGATCGGCCTCGACGTGTC
>JBBPYA010000062.1:0-8379 GCA_038200385.1 Mycobacteriales bacterium | reverse complement strand
GCCTCCCCGATCCTGCATCCGGTGGCCAGCATCCAGTCGACCAGGTCGGGCAGGTCTGCCTCGACCGCCCGCGGACTCCCCCGCAGCCAGCCGGTCAGCGCAGCCGTCTCCGAGGGAGTCAGCGCTCGCGGCGAGCGAGCAGAGACGCTGATCCGGGCCACCGCGTCGCGGACCGGGTTGGCCACGATCGCACCGTCGCGGATGGCCAGGGCAAACATCCCCGACAGGCACGCCCGGGTCGACTTGGCCGCGCTCGGCCCGCTGCCCGCCGCGATCGCCGCCAGCGCCCGGCTGACCACACCCGGGCTGACCTCCCGCACCCGCAGCTGCCCCAGCGCCGGCTTCACCTGGCTGCGCACGATCGAGGCGTACGTGCGCTCGGTCCCGGTCGACCAGCCGTTCGCCGCGGCCAGCCAGGCGTCGGCGAGCGCGTCGACCCGCATCGCAGCGGTCAGCGCACCGCTGCCACCCGGCGCGACCCGGACCGTGAGTTCGGCCTTCAGCGCCCGCTCGGCCGCGGCCCGCGACCGGCCGATCTTGGACACCAGCCGGGCTCGGCCGTCGTGGTCGCGGAACTTCGCCCGGGCCTGCACCCGGCCGTTGGCCTGGTCGACGAAGAGGACCTTGCCGAACGTGCCGACCGGCAACGGAGGTCGTCCCACCCCAGCACCTGCCTCATCAGTAAAAGATGAGTAAAGGATGCACGGGGCCGCCGCAACGCTAGGATTCGCCTCTGACCTGGGGTTTTGCTCCCCCGAGTGGACTCGAACCACTAACCCTGCGATTAACAGTCGCATGCTCTGCCAATTGAGCTACGGGGGACCGGCCACGAGCCGAGGCTGCAGCGGTTGTCGAGGTTACCCCATGGCCGGGCGCGGAGTACGGTCCCACCATGTCGTTCAAGCTCACCCTTCTCATCGGGTTCGCCATCGGGTACGTGCTGGGCAGCAAGGCCGGCCGGCAGCGCTACGAGCAGATCATGCGTACGGCGCGGCAGGTCAAGGACAGCCCCAGCTTCCAGGGCGCCGCGGGCATGCTGCAGGCCCAGGCCGACACCGCGGTCGGGGCGGTCAAGTCCAAGCTCGGCAGCGGGGACCACAGCTACAGCGGAACGTCCAACGGCCACCGCCGCTGACCGGCACCACCGCTCGACCCGAGGCTCACAGCTCCTGGGCCTCGGCGAGCAGCCGCTCCACCTCGGCCACCACCAGCGGGTCCCCGCGTTGCGCGGGATCGTCGTACACCGCGTACCACGCCAGCCCGTCCACCCCGGGCACCCGCCGCGCCACGATGATCACGCCGTCGCCGCCTGACAGCCGGTGCCGGGCGGAGAACCGCCGGCTGCCGTAGAAGCGCTGCTGCACGGTCTCCGGCACGGTGCCTGGTTCTGGCAGCCGCACCGACACCGGCGGCAGGTTCTGCAGCACCCCCGGCGCGACCTCCTCCGCCGCCGTCACCGTGAGCGTCGTCCCGGACCAGGTGACGTGGGTGACCAGGTGCCACGGGATCCGCTCGACCCCCGGCAGCCACAGTCCCTGCGGCGTGGCCACGACCGCGTCGTCCCCGACGGTCACGGCCCAGGCCAGAACCCGCTCATCGGCGTCCAGCCGGGACCTCGCCGCGACCGGCACGGACGGCCGACGGGTCGGCGGCCACCTCCCGGCAGGCCGCCGAGCGCCTGCTCCCGCAGCACCCGCACCTGCGCCTCCAGCGCGATCAGCTCCCCGAACATCCGGTGGTAGGCGTCGGCCTCGTCCACCGGATTCAGCCGTTGCAGCCTGGACTTCAGCTGCGTCACCGACGGCACCAGCGCCAGCTCCTGCAGCCGGGACAGCACCGCCGTCACGTAACGGCTGTCCGCCTCACCGGCCGCGTGCAGCGGCTCGACGGCCAACTCGGCGAGCATCGGCCGCACCACCTCGGCCGGGCAGTGCTCCCCCACGGCGTCCAGCCAGGCCGCCCCCGACAGGCCCGTCGAGGTACCGCCGGCCGAGGCGATCCCGCGCCGTACCCCGGCGTACACCGGGTTGGTGTACGCCGCGGCGTCCACCGCGTCGAACACCGGCCCGGCCAGCGCCGGGACCTGCAGGCCCAGCTTCAGCGACTCCCGCTCGATGGACAGGCCGTGGTCGTGGGGGTCCGGCCGCTGCCCGGGTGCGGGTCGCGCCACGGCCGGAGGCAGGTCGGTGCGCCCGAGGGTGCGCAGGTGCGCGAGCACCGCCTCCACCTCCATCCCGAGCCAGCCGGACAGCCGTCGCGCGTACTCCGGGCGCAGCGCCCGGTCCTTGATGCCGGCCACCAGCGGCGCGGACTTCTCCAGGGCTGCAACCCGACCCTCGACGGTGTCCAGGTCGTAGCCGGCCAGGGTGGCCCGCAGCACGAACTGCACGAGCGGCTCCCGGCTGGCCACCAGATCCCGGACCGCGGCGTCCCCCCGGGCCTGCCGCAGCTCGCAGGGATCGCGCCCGTCCCCGTCGATGGCCACGAAGGTCTGCGCCATGAACCGCTGGTCCTCGCGGAACGCCTTCAGTGCCGCGTTCTGCCCGGCGGCGTCCCCGTCGAAGGTGTAGATCACCTCACCGCGGAACTCGTCCTGGTCCATCAGCAGCCGGCGGAGTACGGCGATGTGCTCCACGCCGAACGACGTGCCGCACGAGGCCACCGCAGTAGGGACGCCGGCCAGGTGGCAGGCCATCACGTCGGTGTAGCCCTCGACCACCACCGCCTGCCGGCGGCGGGCGATCTCGCGCTTGGCCAGGTCCAGCCCGAACAGCACGTGGCCCTTCTTGTAGATCGGCGTCTCCGGCGTGTTCAGGTACTTCGGTCCGTCATCGTCGTCGTACAGCTTGCGCGCGCCGAACCCGATCGCGTCCCCCGTGATGTCGTGGATCGGCCACAGCAACCTGCGGTGGAACCGGTCGATGTAGGTCCCCCTGGAGGACAGCCGTGACAGGCCCGCCGTGGTGAGTTCCTGCTGGCCGAATCCCTTGCCCAGCAGATGCTTGGTCAGGGAATCCCAGCCGGCCGGCGCGTAGCCGCAGCCGAAGGTCTGCGCTGTCTCGCGATCGAACCCGCGCTCCCGGAGGAAGTCCCGGGCCTGCTGACCGTCCGGTGTGGACAGTTGGACGGTGTAGAACTCCTTTGCCAGCCGGTGCGCCTCCACCAGCCGGGCTCGCTGGCCCTGCTGCCGGACCGGGGCCGCCCCGCCCTCCTCGTAGCGCAGCTCGAGGCCGGCCCGCCGGGCCAGCCGCTCCACGCCCTCGACGAAGGACAGGTGCTCCACCTTCTCGACGAAGCGGATGACGTCACCACCCTCCCCGCAGCCGAAGCAGAACCACAGCCCCCGCGACGGGGTCACCTGGAACGACGGGGTCTTCTCGTCGTGGAACGGGCACAGCCCCTTCAGGCTCCCCCCGCCCGCGGCCCGCAGCTGCAGGTGCTCCCCCACGACGTCGGCGATCGGCGACCGCTCGCGCACGAGCGCGATGTCCTCGCTGCGGATCCGGCCGGCCATGGTTACATCCTGCCCCGCACCCCCGACGCCGCTCGGGGGCCGGCCCGGTCAGCTACCGGTGAGCGCGGCGTGCCAGGCCACGGCCGAGGTGTCGGTGAGGCTCGCGACCTGGTCGATCAGCACCCGACGGGCCGCGGCGTCGTCGGCAGCGGACGACCAGGCGGCGGCGTGCAGCGGGTCCAGTGCCTCGGGCCGGTCGGCCAGCGCGCCCACGAGTTCGGCCAACAGCTCGCGTTGGCGACCCTGCAGCCGGGCCGTTTCCGGGCGGGCCATCACGTAGCGCTCGGCCACCGCCTTGAGCAGGGCGCACTCCGCGACCACGTCGTCAGGCACGACCAGATCGGCGGCGTACCGGGTGAGGGCGCCGGCGCCGTACGCGGCCCGGGTCGCCAGCACGGCAGCCTCGGTGAAGCGTTCGGTCAGCTCGCTCGTGGCCCGCTTGAGCGCGGCCCGCCCCGCCAGCGAGCCGTCGTAGCCGGTCAGCGCGCGCAGTACCTCGAGGTCGAGCAGCGCGACGAACCGCTCCGGCAGGTCGGGGGCGTCGGCGCCGTAGCGCTCGCGGGCGACGTCGCAGACCCGGGCGCGCTCCTCGGCGGAGGACAGCGCGGCGACCGGGATGTGCCCGGCGTACACGCCGTCCTCGACGTCGTGCACGGAGTAGGCGACGTCGTCGGCCCAGTCCATGACCTGCGCCTCCAGGCAGCGCCGCTCCCCCGGCGCCCCTGCCCGCAGCCAACCGAACACGGCGAGATCCTCGGCGTAGACGCCGTACTTGGGTCGGCCGGTGCGTCGCGGCCACGGGTACTTGGTGGCCGCGTCCAGCGCGGCCCGGGTCAGGTTCAGCCCGGCGCTGCGCCCGTCGGCGTCGACGACCTTCGTCTCCAGCCGGACGAGTACCCGCAGGCTCTGCGCGTTGCCCTCGAACCCGCCGATGTCCGCCGCCAGCAGGTCCAGTGCGGTCTCGCCGTTGTGGCCGAACGGCGGGTGCCCCACGTCATGCGCAAGACCAGCGGTGTCCACCAGGTCGGGGTCGCAGCCGAGCGCCTGCCCCATCTCGCGGCCGATCTGGGCCACCTCGAGGGTGTGGGTCAGCCGGGTCCGCGGGAAGTCGTCGGAGCCCGGCTCGACGACCTGCGTCTTGGCGGCCAGCCGGCGCAGCGCCGAGGAGTGCAGCACCCGGGCCCGGTCCCGCGCAAACTCCGAGCGGTGTACGGCGGACCGCGAGCCCTTAGGTGCCTCCTCGACATGTCGGGCCCGGTCGTGCTCGGTGTACCCGCCGGGGCTGCCCATCCCGGGCACCCTATGCCGCCCGGGCGCCCTCAGACTCCGGCGCCCTCGGTCAGCGCCCAACTGACGATGTCGGTCCGCGTTGACCCTCCCAGCTTGCCGAGCACATGGCTGACGTGGGTCTCCACGGTGCGCTCGGACAGGAACAGTCGGTCGGAGATCTGCCGGTTGGACAGCCCCTCGCAGACCAGCGAGGCGATCTGGCGCTCCCGCGGGGTGAGCACCGTATGCCGGGACGCGGCTTCCACCGCCGCCATGAGTCGCTCGCACTGCATCGCCCGCCCCGGCATCGGCAGCTCGCGCATCGTGCGCAGCGCCCTGCGCGCCTCCCGGGCCGCCGCCGCGAGGTCACCGGCGCCGTCCCGGGCCTGCAATACCTCGGCTAGGTACATCCCGCTGAGTGCGACGAAGGGTCGCCCGCCCATTCGTTCCTCCTGCCCGATCGCGTCGAGCAGGTGCCGTACGGCGTCGTCGTACCGACCGCTCACGGCGGCCAGGCGGCCCAGCGCACGCGAGACCGATCCGTTGCAGGCCACCGCGCCGGAGCCGCCGGCGATGGCGAGTCCGCCGAACGGGGCTAGCAGGGGGTACAGGATCTCGGCGCACGGCGCGTCACCGACGTCGGCCACCACGTCGGCGAGCATCGGGACCGCCACGATCCACCGGCCGTCCCTCGGCCACCCGGGCGCCTCGGAGCACAGCTGCCGCGCCATCCGGCCCGCCTCGTCCAGGTCGCCGCCGGAGACCAGCGCGATCGCCGCGGAGGTCAGCGCGATCGGCAGCCGGCTCTCCGTGGCCATCCGCAGGAAGGCTGCTGTCTCGCGTCGGTCACCTTCGGGCAGGCGGTCGCCGCGGACGTAGGCCAGGAACAGTAGGAACGCGAGGTGCAGCGCGGCGAGGCTCGGATCGTCCAGGGACGCGGCCAGTTCGCGCGCTGCCAGAGCATGCTCTTCGGCCGGCGCGAATCGCCCGACGAAGGACTCCCGGGCGGCCCGCAGCCGTTCCAGATGCCACCGGGCCAGCGGGAAGCGCAGCCCGGCCGCGATCCCGGCCAGCTCCGACAGCTCCCGGTCGACGGCCACCAGATCGCCCAGCTCGAAGGACGCATCCACCCGCCACACCCGACCCCACAGGGCGGCCATCGGCTCGCCCCGGTCGGCGAGTCCGATCGCCCGGGCACCGAGCTGCATCCGGGCGGCGGCGTACCCGGGGCCGGCCAGGGCCAGCTGTCGGGCGCGTAGCGCGGCCAGGATCGCCGCCGGAGCGGCGGTCCGCTCGGCCAGGGTCAACGCCTCGGCCGACATCGTCTCGGCGGCGTCCAGGTCGCCGTCCGCGGCCGCGGCGTACGCCAGCCGGGCCGAGAGCTGGGCCCGGACGGCGAGGTCGATGTCGGACACCGCCAGTATGGCGCGGCGGCACAGGCCCACGAGGGCCTCCCCGGCATCCGGCGGGGTCACGCCGTCGACCAGCAGCGCGGCCCGGGCCAACAGGTCCGGGCGCCCCAGCTCCTCGGCCAGTCCGGCGGCGAGCACGCAGTGCTGCACAGCGGACCCGAAGGATCCGGCGCGGTACTCGGCGAAGGCCAGGTTCAGCAGGGTTTCCGCCCGGGCCGTGGGCGCCGGCGTCCCCACCATCGTCAGGCCATACAGCGCCGCCCGGAAGTGGGCGGCCGCCTCGGCGTACGCCAGTGCGCTCAGCGCCGCGTGCCCGGCCGCCCGCGCGCACTCCGCGGCCTCCCCGTGCTGCTCGGGCGTGGACGCGCCCCGGGTCAGGTGCCCGGCGACCGTGCCGATCCGGTCCGGGGCGGCCGCCGCGATAACCCGGGCCACGGCCCGGTGCAGCTCACCGCGCCGCTCCCGGTGCAGTCCGGCGTAGACCGCGTCGCGCACCAGCGCGTGCACGAACCGTGCGGACCCGGGATCGTCGAACGGGCGGCTGAGCAGGCCGGCGCGGACCGCCTCGTCCAGCAGCGCGGGCACCGACCCCGCCGGCAGCCCGCAGGCGGCAATCAGCTCAGGGACGTCGACGTCCTCGCCGAGCACGCTTGCGACCTCGACGAGCCGGCGCGCCTCGTCGGACAGCCGGCCCAGCGGGGCAACGGCGAGCGCGGCCACCTCCGGCCGCCCGGCCAACGCGGTCCGGGCGGCCTCGGCGTCGTAGCGACGCAGCGACACCCGCTCGGTGAGCAGCCGGGCGACCACCCCGACGAACAGGCTGTTCCCTGCGGTCTGGCGCGCGACGAGGTCGGCGTAGCGGTGGTCCACGTCCCCTCCGGCGACCGCGCTCAGGTAGTCCACGATCTCCGCGCGCTCCAGTCCGCGCAGGACCCGGTGCTCGACGCCGGGTCGCTCCAGCAAGGCCGCAGTGAGACCGGGCTCCAGCGGCAGTCGCGCGGTGCCGACGACGAGGGCCCGCGAGCCGGTCACCTCGGCGGCCACCAACCCGAGCGCCGCGACAGTGCCGGAGTCCGCCCAGTGCAGGTCCTCGACCACGACGAGCAGGCCGCCGGGCCGGGCGGCGGCCACGATCGTGTCGGCCAACTGCACCGACCTGGTGAAGAGGGCGGCCGCGGAGCCCTCGGCCGTGCTCCCGAAGCCCTCCTCGTCACCGGCAGGGACCGGCCACGGCCCGCCGGGGAGCCGCTCGACGATCCGCCGCAGGGGCCACAGCGGGGGTGCGCCGGCGTCGGCCGGGCACCGTCCCCAGACCGCGGGGACACCTGCTCGCCCTGCCGCCGCGGCCAGCTGCTCGGCCAGGCGCGTCTTGCCGACTCCGGCCTCGCCGGCGAGGAGCACCAGTCGGCCCCGTCCGGCACGCGCCTCGGACAGCCAGCCGGCCAGTTCGTCGAGGTAGGTACGCCGTCCGACGAACCGGCCGCTGCCGGCATCGCTCATGAGCGAAGTATCGGGGCAAACCGCGGATATCCGTACTGCGATTACGTACCAGCACCGATGTCCAGTCCGGTCCGGCGATCGAGGCTGACCTCCGCACCCCCCGAGGAGACCACCATGATCGTCCGGATTACCGCCCTCGACACCGACGCTGACGCGGTGATCGCCCAGCTGGCCGAGCGACCCGGTCTGCAGGCCGCGTACGTCCTGCGCCCCATGGACAGCCGGCAGCTGGTGCTGGTGAGTGCCTGGGACACCGCCGACCAGGCGGACCAGTCGCCGCTCACCAAGGGCGGCAAGCACTTCACCGATGCCAGCTACCACGATGTCGGAGGCACCGGGGCGCCGGCGTACGGCCAGCTCGTGCACTTCGACCGCCCGCGGACCCCGCGCGAGGCCGCGGCGATCGCCCGCGCCGACGTCGAGCGAATCTGGCCCGCGGTCCGCGTCGTGCCGGGGAGCGTAGGCGCCCTGCTCGCCAGCAATCCCGACGGCACGTCGATGGTGCTGGCACTGACGACCTCGCTGCAGGCGATCGAGGACTCGCAGCAGGCCATCCAGACCACCGAGCTGTTGCCCGGCGAGGACCCGGCGCTGCTGACCGGCCCCGACCGCATCCAGCTCGCGTGGGTGCTGTCCACCCTTCCTGTCCCCGCGCTGTCGGCCTAATCCCGACGGCCCACCCCG
>JBBPYA010000061.1:0-5513 GCA_038200385.1 Mycobacteriales bacterium | reverse complement strand
TGCTTGCGCGAGCGCAACGCGTGCACCGCGGCCTCGTCCGCCGCGTCGGCGGCCAGGTGGTACCCCCCGAGCCCCTTGACCGCGACCACCCCGCTCGAGCGCAGCAGCTGCGCGGCCGCCGCGATCGGGTCGTCGCCGGATGCCTGTCCCGCCCGGTCGAGCAGCCGCAGCGAAGGCCCGCAGGCCGGGCAGCACACCGGCTGCGCGTGGAACCGCCGGTCGCCCGGGTCGTCGTACTCCCGGCGGCAGTCGGCACACATCGCGAAGCCGGCCATCGTCGTGCGCCGCCGGTCGTACGGGATGCCCGTCACGATCGTGAAGCGCGGCCCGCAGTTCGTGCAGTTGGTGAACGGGTACCGGTAGCGCCGGTTGCCGGAGTCGGCCAGGTCGGCCAGGCAGTCCGCACACGGGGCGGTGTCGGGGGAGACGAGGGTACGGCGGGACCCGGCGCCGGCACTGCCGTCGATCGTGAATCCTGGTACGCCAGTGGCCGGGACGTCGGTGCAGGTCAGGGACTCGATCCGGGCCAGCGCCGGGGGCCGGGACCGCAGCGCGACGGTGAACCGGTCCAGCCGGTCCGCGGCAGCCTCGGCCTCGATGTCCACGCCGTCACCGGTGTTGCGCACCGTGCCGGCCACGCCGTACTCGAGCGCCAGCCCGTACACGAACGGGCGGAACCCCACTCCCTGCACGATCCCGTCGATGTGGATCCGCACTCGCCTGGACGGGCCCACCGGGCTACTCCAGGGCCAGCTGGGTCAGCTCCCACAGCACGTTGTACGTCGTGGTCTGCGCCTCCTGGATCCGGTGCACGGACGCCGACGGTACGACGAAGAGGTGGTCGATGGTGTCCGCTTCGGCCATCCGGCCGCCCTCGTAACCGGCGAACCCTACGGTGAGCATTCCGCGCCGGTGCGCCTGCTCGAAGCCGGCCAGCACGTTGGCCGAGCCGCCGCTCGTGGACAACCCGACCGCGATGTCGGCGGCACCGCCCTGCGCGGCGAGCTGTCGAGCGAAAACGACCTCGAAGCCGATGTCGTTGGACAGCGCGGTGAGCACGGCGACGTCGTTGGTCAGGCTCAGGGCCGGCAGCGCCCGTCCGTCCGTGCCGGGGTTCACGAACAGCTGGGCAACGGCCTGGGCGTCGCTGCTGCTGCCGCCGTTGCCGAAGGTGAAAAGCCGGCCGCCGGCGGCGAAGCGGGCAACCATGTCCCGCGCGCAGGCGATCAGGGCGTCGGCGTAGTGCTCGGCCATCGCCTTGCGCAGGTCGACGATCTCGCGTGCCTTGTCCGCGGTGGACGCGCTCGCCGCCCGCAGCACCGAGTCCAGGTCGGTCGACTCGGCGTACAGGAACGGGTAGAGCGACTCCATCCCGGTCACGAGCGCACCGGGTGCCCTTCCGAGTGGCGCCGCTCAGGCACTGGGAACCACAGCGATCGCTTCCTTCGCGTGCACCAGCACGGTGTCGCCCACGCCGGCGGTGACCAGCGCGATGCTGACGTGCTCCTCGCTCTGCCCGGTGTCGACTAGGGCGATGTCGTCGGCCAGCACCTGTAGGATGCGCACCGGGATCGCCTGGTCCGAGCAGGTGATGCAGACCTCGTCGTGGCACGCGGGCACGATCGCTCGCGGCGCGGCGGGCACGGCCGCTCGTGGCGCGCCGGGACCGGCGGGACCGCTCACCGGATCACCTCGGGTGCCAGCAGGCCGGGCTGCTCCAGGAACACGTGAACCAGCTCCCACAGCACGTGGTAGATCGTGACGTGCACCTCCTTGACCACCCGGGCGTCGCTCGCGTGGGCCCGCAGGACGTGATCCAGGCCGGGTGTCGCCGCGATGTCGGGGCCGGCACTGGTGCTGCTGTGCCCGATCAGCGCGACCGTGAGCAGTCCCTTGTCCGTGGCCTCGGCCAGCCCGGCGGCGACGTTCGCGCAGTGCCCGGAGGCGGAGATGCCGACGGCGATGTCTTGCGGACGGGCCAGCAGCCTGATCTGGGCGGCGAAGGTGTCGTCGTACGCGCCGGCCGCCGCGAGCCCGCTGAACAGCGCGGCGTCGTTGGTCATCGACAACGCGGGCAGCGCCCGCTTGCCGACGATCACCGGGTGTATGAACTCCACGGCCAGGTGCGCGGCGTCGGTGGCCGCGCCCCCGTTGCCGAACACCAGCAGCCGGCCGCCGCCGTGGAACCGGACGGCCATCGCCTGACAGGTCGCCGCCACCGCATCGGCATCGGCGACCAGCGCGGTCCCGGCCTCCTCCCGGCGGCGGAAGGCCGCGGTCACCGCGTCCCGGTCCAGCGCCGTGGAGGCAGTCATCGACGCTCCGCCTCGGTCCGGGTGGTCCCGTTGGCGCGCGCCGGCCGCTGGTCGGGACAGCGGGAGGTGTAGCGCTCCAGGTAGGTCTCCAGCGCCTCCCGGGTCTCGCTGATCGACCCCGACCACTCGTCGAGCTGGGCGCGTCCGGCGATGGTGATGTGGTACGTACGCCGGGCCGGACCGGCCTCGGACAGCCCCCACGCCGAGCGGACCGCGCCGGTGATCTCGAGGGCGTGCAGCGCGCGGTAGACGGTCCCGGGGTCGCCCTCGGCGACCTGGAAGGATTTAAGCCGCTCGACCAGGGCGTACCCATGATCGGGGTGCTCGTGCAGGAGCAGCAGCAGACAGGGCTGCACGAAGTTGCGCGGCTCACCATGCCTCATCCGCAGCCCCCATCGGATGGCCGAGAAGGCGACTCGGCCATCTAGCTCCCTGTCCGGCTCGCTCGCCATGCAAGGCGTTCGGCGCCGGTCTGTCGCCTACCGTTGCTCGCGACTCCATACAAGCAGAAAAGTCGCGGGCTCGGGCCTGGTGACGACAACGGCCGCTGCGGGATAGTGGCCGCGCCCGGTTCCGCCGTGCCGGCCGAGGAGACCCAGTTGGCTTACCCGGAACAGCTGCTCGCCTCCGACGAGAAGGTCGTCCGGCACCTGCACCCGCACTGGATCACTCTCGTTCCGCCAGTGCTCGTCTTCGTCGTCGTCGCCGCACTCACCGGCTTCGGGATCGCCCTCGTGCCGACAAGCGGCTCCCGGCAGTCGCTGCTGGTGGCGATCCTCGTCCTCGCCGTCGTCCTGCTCGTCCCGTTCACGCTCGTGCCCGTGCTGCGGTGGGGGACCACGCACTACGTGATCACCACGCACCGGGTCATGCTGCGAACCGGCGTGCTGAACCGGCACGGCAAGGACGTGGCCTACCCGCGGATCACCGACGTGGCCTATGAGCAGTCGCTCTGGGATCGGATCGTGGGTTCGGGGACCCTGACCATCGAGTCGGCCGGCGAGGGCCCACCGCAGGTGCTGGACAACCTGCCGCGCTCCGATGAGATCCAGCAGCTGATCAACCGGCTCGTGGAGGAGGACGACACCCGCCGGGCCCGGGAGGCGGGACGCTTCTACGGGCAGGGCTACGCCGGACCGCCGCCGGGCGCTGAGCCCGATCTCGGGCGGGAGCCCACCGCGCGCTTCCAGCCGCCGACCGACGACCGGAGGTAGCCGCCGGCCACGGCGCGATCAGCCCCGCTCACTCCTGACGGCACGAGCGTGTTCCTGGGCGAGCGGGAGCTCGATCCGGACGGTCGCACCTGGTTCCGCGCCGTCGACGAAGCGGACCGTGCCGCCGTGCGCGGCCAGTACCTCGGCGACGATGGCCAGGCCCAGCCCACTGCCACCGGCGCTGCGGGTCCTGCTCTCCTCCAGCCGGACGAACCGGCCGAAGACCCGTTCCCGGTCGGCGAGCGGGACGCCGGGACCGTCATCGCCGACCTCGATGACCGCTGTGTCGCCGGCGCGGTGCACGCCGACGGCTACGGTGGTGCGCGCGTGCCGCACGGCGTTGTCAACGACGTTGCGCAGCGCCTGGGACAGCCGGTGCGGGTCACCGAGGACGCGCACCGGGGACACGCAGGCCTCGACGCGCAGCTCTGTAGACGCGCGCAGCCGGCGTACCTCGGCGTGTACCAGGTCGTCGAGGTCGACGTCGGCACTGCTCAACTGCAGTCCTCGTTCGTCGGCGCGGACCAGCACGAGCAGGTCCGCGACCAGCCGCTCCAGCCGTTCGGTCTCGGCGCTCACCGTGGCCAGGACCGCTGCGAGTGTGCTGGGGTCGCGGTCCACGTCGGCCACCTCGACGCTGGCCTTGAGGGTGGCGATCGGGCTACGCAACTCGTGGCTGGCATCGGCGATGAATCTGCGTTGGGTGTGCTGCGCGGCGGCCAGCCGGTCCAGCATGGCGTTCATGGTGCCGGCCAGCCTGGCGATCTCGTCCCGCCCCGGAGGTAGGGGTACCCGCGCGTCCAGGTCGCCGGCGCCGATGCTCGCCACACTGACCCGGATGGCCTCCACCGGACGCAACCCCCGGCCGACGAACAGGAATGTCACGCCTCCCACCACGACGACCAGGGCCGGCACCCCGACCAGCAGGAGGCGGAGCACTGTCCGGACGCTGTCCGCCACACCGGCCAGGGATTGCGCGACGACCACGGTGTAGCGGGTCCCGTTGCTCAGCTCGCCCAGCGCCACCACCCGGAACACGTCATCGCCGACCGGGGTGCGGGTGTCCTGACGCAGCAACTGCCCGGCCGCCGGTCGCAGCCCGGTGATGGCGGGCTCCCCGGTCACGTTCGGCGAGGCCGCGACCACGACGCCGCGGGTGTCGAGGATCTGGACCAGGGCGACATCGCCGGTTCCGGGCAGTGCAGCGGCGGTCGGGTCCCCGGCCTGCCCGAGTTGGGCGGTCACGTCCCGGGCCCGAGCGACGGTGGCGGCGTCGACGCCGTCGAGCAGCGCCCGCTGCAGTTGGAGCACCAGCAGGACGGCGGCCGAGGCCAGCCCGACGGTGACGACGAGCATCGCCGCAGCGGAGGTCCGCAGGCGTACGCCGGCGTGCCGGGGCCACCATCGACCGATCTCGCCCCCGCGGGTAGCTCCGTCCGGACAGGCGTCCACGGCCGCAGGATAGGCGGCCCGGCCGGTGGCAGCCTCCGACCGCGCGCCGCGCTTCTTAGCGTTCTCTCAGAATCGCTCAGGGAACGCTTAGGGCCGTTGGCGCATCGTGAACCAGGTCAGCTACACCCCCCATTGCTGGAAGGACGAAACCATGCAGAAGAAGAGCAGGCTCGCCGTTGGCGGCGCGCTCGCGACGGTTCTTGCCGCCGTCGGATTCTCGACCGCGGCGGCCTCACCGCAGGCGCCCACGCCCGCGTCCACGTCGACGACCGTCGACGTGGAGCAGACCGGTCCGGACACCGACAATGTCCAGCAGGGCGACCAGACCGGTCCGGACACCATCAATGTCCAGCAGGGCGACCAGACCGGTCCGGACACCAACAGCGGCGGCCCCGATTCAGTGGAGCAGACCGGTCCGGACACCGACAATGTCAATGACCAGCAGGGCGACCAGACCGGTCCGGACAACACCAGCGGCGGCCCCGATTCGGCGGAGCAGACCGGCCCGGACACCGACAATGTCAATGACCAG
>JBBPYA010000060.1:0-4089 GCA_038200385.1 Mycobacteriales bacterium | reverse complement strand
TTCCGCGGAACCCCTGACAGACCTCGGTCAGCTCGGCCCGGCCACCGCGCCACCGGCCGACAGCTCCCTCACCGTCCCAGACCAGCACCCGCGGGACCGCGCCGAGGGTTTGCAGCTGCTGCCACGAGCCGGCGAACAGGTCCTCCCCGTGGCGGGACGGGATTAGCAGGCCACACGCCCAGCGGGAGTAGCCGGTCACCATCGTCAACACCGGCAACTGCGTCGGCCCGCGGGTCTGCCCGAACCCGACCGGCAACGTGATCGGTGGGAACCACAAGTCGCACTGGCCGATCTCTCCAGCCGCGTACTGCGTCCGGCCCGCCGGGTCCGCCGGCAGATAAACCGGCCGGAGCTCCGCGACCCGATCCGACAGCACCCGGATCGACCTCGTCCAGCCCATCCGCTCGGCGATCACCGTCGCCGGCATCGTCGGCCAAGCCTGCAACAGCTCACGGATCCGCGGCTCCGCCTCGTCCTCGATCGAACCGGGCATCGTCCGCGCGTACTTCGGTGGCCCGTCGCTGCGCAACGCGACCTTCACCGTGTTCTTGCTGATCCCCATCACCCGCGCGATCACCTTGATCGGCATCCGCTCCGACCGGTGCAACCGCCGGATCTCCGCCCAGTCCTCCACTGAAAGCACCTGCTCCCTCCCCAGCCCGGTTAGAGCCAGATCTCGGGAGGGGTCAACTTTCGAGTTCCGCCAGGGGATCAGTTTTCACTCGCCGACGACAGGGTTGCGCGAACGGGATTCGGTGCGCCTCGCAACTGGGAACACCGGAGCTGCGCGGACGGGACCCGGACCGTTCCAGACCGAGCCGCCAGTCTGCTACCGGGCCTCCTGGCAGCTACCCGGACCGGACTCACACCGGCAAGCGACGACGACCACGAACACCAAGATCACCTCATCACGAGGTCACCTCCTGTTCCACTGGGTGCACGCAAACCGGGGCTAGGGTTCTACCTCGCGGCCCGGCCGGTCGACCGGAGGACGCCCCGAACGCAAGCCGGCCCACGAGCCGGCCGTGGCATCACCATCGAGGAGGTCGGACATGTCCGGCACCATCCGGATGTTCGTCAACGGGCAGGCGATGCGGGGGGGCAGCCTGCACCACGCTCTGGCCGAGGCGGAGTTCCTGGGGGAGGCAGCGACGGCCCCGCGGTACCGCTTCCTGTCCTTTAGGGACTTTCCCGGGCTGGTGCCCACCGCGGACGGCGGTGCGCAGATCCGCGGGGAGCTGTACGCCGTGGACTACGAGCACCTCAGGGAACGTCTCCTGCCCGGGGAGCCACCCGAACTCGAGCTCTCGGTAATCGAGCTGGCCGACGGCGCGGGCAGCTGCGCCATGGTGGTCCGCGCCGAGGCGGTGTCTGGCGGGTTGGACATCACCCGGTTCGGCGGTTGGCGGGCCTTCCAGGCCGCAGCGCCGGACGGCGCCCGGGGCCCGCGGCGCGGGAAGGACCCGCGATGAGCGCCGCCCCCCCACCCCAGCTCGTGGTCCGGGGCGGGACGGTGGTCACCGACGGCTGGCGGGGCCGAGCCGACGTGGTCGTCACGGCCGGCCGGATCTCGGCGCTGGTCGAACCGGGGTCGGTGGGAGCCGGCGACGAGATCGACGCCGGAGGGCGGCTGGTCTTGCCCGGCGGCGTGGACCCGCACTGCCACGTGGGGTTCACCTCGGGGCGGTTCACGTCCCTGGACAGTTACCGGGAATGTACGACGGCTGCGGTCGCCGGTGGGACGACGACGATCGTCGACTTCGCTATCCCACGGCCGGGTCAGGCACCGGCGGACGCCGCGAGCGCCCAGCGGGCCAAGGCCTCCTACGGGGTGTGCGACTCCGCCCTGCACGCCAGCGTCGTGCAGTGGGACGACACGACCGAGGAGCAGTTGCGGCAGCTGGCCGATGAGGGCCTGCGCACGGTCAAGATGTTCACCACCTACCGCGGCGAGTCGATGGCCGACGAGGACACGTTCCTCCGGGTGATGAAGACGCTGGGGCCGCTGGGCGGCATGGTCTACGCGCACTGCGAGGCCAACCACATCATCGAGGACACGCAGGACTCGTTGGCCCGGCGGGGCCGGATCTCGGCGCGGCACCACCACGAGACGCGACCGGAGTTAGCCGAGAACGCCTCGGTCGCCGAGGTGCTGGCCATCGCCGAGTCCCTCGGCACGCCGGTGTACCTCGTGCACCAGTCCACGCCCGAGGCGGTCGACCTGGTGGCCACGGCTCGCCGGCGCGGCATCCGGGCCTTCGCTGAGTCCGTGACCCACCACCTCACGCTCGAGGAGTCCCGGTACGACGGCGAGCACCCCGAGCGCTTCGTCTGCTGCCCGCCGCTGCGCTCGGCCGCCACGGTCGAGGCACTGGCCACCCGGCTAGTCGGCGGCGCGGTAAGCACCGTCGGCAGCGACCACTGCTGCTACGACACGGCGCAGAAGACCGCCGTCGACGAGGACGTCCGAGTAATGCCCAACGGCCTGCCGGGGGTGGAGACCCGCCTCGTCGTGCTGGCCGACGCGTTCGTCCGGACCGGGCGGATCAGCTGGGAGCGCTTCGTCGACGTGACCGCGGCCGCCCCGGCCAAGCTGAACGGCATCTACGGCCGGAAAGGGACGTTGCTGCCCGGGGCGGACGCGGACATCGCGCTCTGGGACCCGGATCTCGAGCGCACGATCAGCAGCGGCACGCTGCACATGGCCACCGACTACACGCCGTACGAGGGCCGGCAGGTCACCGGCTGGCCGGCCACGGTGCTGGTGGGTGGCCGGGTGGTGGTCGACGGGAGCCAGCTGGTCGACCCCCAACCGCGGGGACGCCACCTGCCCGCGGCGCCACTCACGCTCTGAGGCGTCCGAGGCCGGGCCTCGATCACGGCTCGATCACAGATCCGATTTTCGTGGGCGGCACCCTTCCGGTAGTGCCCCCGGTACCCCTACGGTGCTCATGGAATCGTTCCCATGAACGCAGCTGGACCGGAGGGCAGAGACCGTATGTGGCTGACCGACGCCTCGGTGGTGGACGTGATGTCCGGCTCGGTCCGGCGTGAGTGCTGCGTGGAACTGCTCGACGGGCGGATCGGCAGCATCGGCGCGGCGCCCCCGCCGGCGGCCGATCAGGTGCGTTCGCTCGGGGGTCGGTATCTCCTTCCCGGCCTGGTGTCGGTCCACACCCACCTGTCCGTGGTCTACCCGTTCTCGGCCACCGACGAGGCGGAGAACCCGGCGATCACGACGCTGCGCGCGGTGGCGCGGGCCCAGGACGCGCTGCGCGCCGGCGTGACCACCGTCCGCAGCGTGCACGAGCTCAACCGCGCCGACCTGCTGCTGCGTGCGGCCTCGAGCGAGGGCCTGCTGGAGCTGCCCCGGATCGTTGGCGCAGGCCGCGCGGTGTCGGCCAAGGGCGGGCACGGAACGGGTCAGGGCTGTGCGTACGCCGAGGGCGCCGGGGACTTCTACGCCAAGGCGCGGGCCGAACTCGCCGCCGGTGCGGATCACATCAAGGTCTTCATCACCGGGGGGATCGCCGATCCCGAGGAGGGTCTGGGCGACCAGATGACCCAACAGGAGATGCAGGCCGTGGTCCGAGCCGCCGCGGAATACGGGACCTACGTGGTCGCGCACGCCGGTCAGGGTCGGGCGATCGCTCAGGCGATGGACGCCGGGGTGCGCTGCTTCGAGCACGCCTACCAGTTGTCCGCCGAGGTGGCGCTGGAGATGGCCCGCCGCCGGGTGTTCCTCACGCCCACCCTGTGCGTCACCCGTTCCCCGGACTGGATGGCCGCGCACTCGTTCACCGCCGAGCAGATCGCTACCGCAGTGGAGTTAGGCCCGACCCACCTGGACAGCATCCGCCGGGCGGTCGACGCCGGCGTGACGATCGTGGCCGGGACGGACTACCCGCCCGGCGAGCCTGTCGAGGATACCGTCGTCGCCGTCCGGGAGATGGAGTTCCTCACCGACGCCGGGCTGGAGCCGCTCCTGGCGTTGCAGGCCGGCACGTCCACCGCGGCCCGGCTGCTGGGGCTGGCCGGGCAGATCGGGGAGATCTCGACCGGCGCCGTGGCCGACCTGATCGTCGTTGA
>JBBPYA010000059.1:0-2178 GCA_038200385.1 Mycobacteriales bacterium | reverse complement strand
TCGTGGACGCCCTGGAGCCGGCGGCGGCCCGGTCCTCGGCGTACCAGGTCGTGCTCAACGTCGTCACGACACCGGGGACGTCCTGGTTCCGCTTCCTGGTGCTGGCACCGGTGGTGGTCTGGGCGTTCCGGACGCACCGGGCCCGGCTGGGCTGGCTGCTGGTCGTCGCCGGCGGCTCGGTCGGCCTGCTCGCAGTGCTGGTCAAGGACGTGGTCGGCCGGATGCGCCCGGACCTGCCGCACCCGATCTACTCCTCGGACTCGCTGAGCTTCCCCAGCGGGCACTCCTCAGGGATCGTCACGCTGGTCGGGCTGCTGCTCATCGCGTTCCTGCGGGTCCAGCGGCCCCGGATCCGGGTCGTCAGCATCGTCGGGTCGGTGCTGCTCGTCCTCGCCGTGGGGTGGACCAGGATGGCGCTGGGCGCGCACTATCCCAGCGACGTGCTGGCCGGCTTTGCCTTCGGCGCCGGTCTGGTGCTGATCCTCGCTGCGGTCTTCGACGCGAACCCGCCGCCGCAGGAGGAACATCCGGAGGACTCCAGATTGTTGCAGCAGCAACGACCTGGAGAGGAGCGGGCATGACCACCGACGTACGCCGGGCAACGAGTCGCTTCGCGACGAGGATCCCCTGGCTGGATTCCCACCATTCGTTCTCCTTCGGCGGGCACTACGACCCGGCGAACACGCACTTCGGACTGCTGCTGGTCAACAACGACGACCGGGTCGCGCCGGGAACCGGGTTCGAGACCCATCCGCACCGCGACATGGAGATCGTCACCTGGGTGCTGTCCGGCTCGCTGGTGCACCAGGACAGTGAGGGCCACAGCGGGGTGATCTACCCCGGACTGGCCCAGCGGATGAGCGCCGGGACCGGGATCCTGCACTCAGAGAAGAACGACTCCTGGCGGCTGGAGGGCGCCCGGCACGAGGAGCCCGTGCACTTCGTCCAGATGTGGGTCGCCCCCGATGAGCGGGGTGAGGCCGCGGGCTACGAGCAGCTCGACATCGGGACCGAGTTGGACAAGGGCGGACTGGTCACGGTGGCCTCGGGCCGGCCCGGCGGCGAGGCCGCGATCCGGATCCGGCAGCGCGAGGCGACCCTGTACGCCGCCCGGCTGGCGCCGGGGGAGTCGGTGGCGCTGCCGACCGCGCCGTACGTGCACGTCTTCGTCCCGGTCGGCGCGCTGGAGGTCGAGGGCGGCGCCCGGTTGGACGACGGCGATGCACTGCGGCTGGCCGCCGCGTCCGGGGAACGGGTCACCGCCGGCGCCGAGGGCGCGGAGATCCTGGTGTGGTCCATGCACGCCTCCCTCTGACCCCCGCCACGATCAGGTCACCTGATTGTGACGTGACCTCGCGGGTGGTGGACCACCCGCGAGGTCCCGTTACGGCGGGAGAGGACGGCCTGGCTGGCGGGCTGACTGGTGAGCGCGCCGTCGAAACGGCATACTCTTTCGCATGGCTAACGACGTGCTCGCCCAGGCGGAGGCCCTCGCCGACCGCACCATCGACTTCCGTCGGCGGCTGCACCGCCGCCCGGAGATCGGGCTGCAGTTGCCCGGGACCCAGGAAGCGATCCTCGCCGAGCTGGCGGACCTCGGTCTGCAGCTGAGCAGCGGTGGCACGACCACCTCGGTGGTGGGAGTGCTGGAGGGAGCCTCGGACGGGCCCACCGTGCTGCTGCGCGGTGACATGGACGCGCTGCCGCTCACCGAGGACACCGGGCTGGCCTTCGCCTCGGAGGTCGACGCCCGGATGCACGCCTGCGGGCACGACACGCACGTCGCGATGCTGGCCGGCGCCGCCCGGCTGCTGGCCGACCGCCGTTCGGAGCTGGCCGGCCGGGTGGTGTTCATGTTCCAGCCCGGGGAGGAAGGCTTCCACGGCGCCCGGTACATGCTGGAGGAAGGGCTGCTCGACGTCGGCGGCTCCCGCCCTGTGGGGGCGTTCGCCCTGCACACGACGTCCAGCTTCCGCAGCGGCACGATCAACACCCGGCCCGGCCCGCTGCTCGCCTCCGCCGACACCATCCACCTGGTCCTGCGCGGGGCCGGCGGGCACGCCTCGGCGCCGCACCAGGCCATGGACCCGATCCCGGTCGCGGCCGAGATCGTCATTGCGCTGCAGACGATGGTGACGCGACGGATCGACATCTTCGACCCCGCCGTCGTGACGATCG
>JBBPYA010000058.1:0-11382 GCA_038200385.1 Mycobacteriales bacterium | reverse complement strand
GGATCGACGCCGTCCTGCGGGGTGATCCGGAAGCAGGCCAGGACATCGGTGTCCTTGGGCTCGTAGTCGCCGTCGTAGTAGCCCATGCTGGCGTAGGACTGCACGCCCGCCGACCAGCGTCCCTTCGTCTCGTCCTCGGTGCCCACGGCGCCCACCTTCGTCACGTTCCCGGACAGCTGGCCCCGAGTCTGCCGGGAGACACATGAGACGTCTATGACGGAAACAGTCATATGACATGAGTCTTTCCCTATGGGACGCTGTCGCTCGTGACCCAGCACCAGCTGCGCACCTTCCTCGCCGTCGTGGACGCCGGCTCGGTCAGCGACGCCGCCGATCTGCTGGTGGTCAGCCAGTCCGCGGTGTCCTCGTCGCTGGCCGGGCTGCAACGCGAGCTCGGGGTACGGCTGCTGGAACGGCACGGCCGCGGCGTCCGGTTGACTGCCCAGGGGGTCATCTACGCCGACTACGCGCAGCGCATCCTGGGCCTGATCGACGAAGCGTTGATCTCGGTCCGGGACGCGGACCGCCCGCAGCGCGGCCACGTCCGGCTGGGCGCCGTACCGACCGCCGCCGAGCACGTGATCCCGTCGTACCTGACGACGTTTCGGCGCCGCTATCCCGAGGCTCAGGTGAGCCTGGACGTGCGGTCGCGGGACGACATGTTCCGGCGGCTTGTCTCACACGAGGTCGACCTGGTGGTGGCCGGTCGACCACCGGCCGGCTCGCCGCTGGTCAGCCGCGCGGTGGCCGCCAACGAACTCGTCCTCGTCGCGGCGCCCGGCCTGGTCCCGGGGCGGCGGTCCGGAACCGCGCTCGGTGCGCTGGCCGAGACGACCTGGCTGCTGCGTGAGCCCGGGTCGGGTACCCGCGAGACCCTGCTCGGCTATCTCGCCGACCGGGAGCTGAGCCCACCCCAGCTGACGTTGGGGGCTAACGGCGCGGTGATCGCGGGCGCGGTCGCGGGGCTGGGTGTCACGCTGGTGTCCCGGGCCGCCGCGGCCGCCGGGCTGGCCGCCGGCCGACTCGTAGTCGTAGCGGCCCCGGGTACGCCGATGCTGCGGCCGTGGCATCTGGTCTCCCGGCCGGACGTCCCTGCTCCGACTGAACTCTTCCTCGGGCATCTGCTGTCCGAGGTGCCGGCGGAGGGGCTCGCGAGGTTCCGTCCGCCGACCGGGCCGCTGCGCTGACCCGCCGCAGCGCCGAACCGCTGCACCTTCCAGCCGACGGATGCCGATCTGGTCGTGTTGCGACCGGATCCGCATCCGTTTGTTCCCGCAGTGGGTACGCCGAGGTGGGTCGGGGTGGCTATCCGGACCCGGCCTGGGCCAGGGGGAGGCGCAGGGTCGCGGTCGTACCGACGCCGGGTCGGCTGACGAGGTCGAGATGGGCGCCGATCAGCTCGGCCCGCTCGCGCATGATGCGCAGCCCGTGGCCGGCGGCCTGGTCTTCCGGATCGAAGCCGTCCCCGTCGTCGGTGACCCGCAGGACGACGCTCCCGGCGGAGGGGTACAGCTCGATGGTGGCCCGCGCCGCCCCGGCGTGCTTGATGATGTTCTGCATCGCCTCCTGCGCGATCCGGTACAGCGAGGTGGCCACGTGGTCGGCCAGCACGTCCTGGCCGATCCGGACCTCGACGGCGACCTCCAGACCGGGCGTACGGCGCCCGAGACTGGCCAGCGCGTCGGCCAGCCCGAGATCGTCGAGCAGCGGCGGCCGCAGGCCCTCCACTGCGCTGCGTACCTCGGCCTCCGCCAGGCCGGCCAGTTCCCGCGCGGTGGCCAGCTGCGCGGCGGCGAACCCGGGCCGGTCGGCCAAGGATTCCGCGGCAGCCACCAGATGGAAGGCCAGGCCGACGATTCGCTGCCCCACCCCGTCGTGCACCTCCGCGGCCAGTCGGCGGCGCTCGCTCTCCTGCAGGGCGACGAACTCCTCGGTACTGCGATGCCGGCTCAGCTCCCGGGAGTGCAGGTGTTGATGGTGCCGGGCGGCCGCCAGCGCCGGAGTAAGCAGCCGCCCGATGCCGAGCAGGCGCTCGACCTCCGGCGCGGTGACCACACCTGGGTCTGCGTGCACCACCGCCAGCACCCCGCAGGGCGCGGCTCCCGGTTCGCCGAGCGGGACGCCGACCGCCGTGCTGTTCGGCCCGGCCGGGACGCCGGTCAGCTCCGGTGAGTCGCGCCAATTCGGCTCGCCGGTCGCCACGGAGCTGAGCAGCGGCCGGACGTGGCTGGCGACCCAGCCGGCGATGCCGGCGCCCACCGGGACGACCACCGGCCCGGTCCCGGCTGCGGCCGGCCAGGATCCGGACACCGTCAGCCGCCGGCGGTGCTCGTCCATGACGTACAGCAGGCAGCGATCGGCACCGCACACCCTGGCGACCGTCGCGGTGGCGGCCGCGGACAGCGCCGCGAGATCGTCGACGCTGGACCCGAGCGAGATCACGTCGAGCAGCAGCGCGCGCTGCCGCGCCTGGTCGAGGGTGTCCAGCCACGCCGTACCGGATCGGGCCGGCGGCTCGCTCACTGGAAGAGGCCTTCGCGCATGGCGACCGCGACGGCGCCGGCGCGGTCGCGCACCTCGAGCTTGCGGTACAGCGAGCTGAGGTGGCTCTTCACCGTCTCGTCGCCGATCACCAGGCGGGCCGCAATTGCCCGGTTGGACATCCCGGACACCGCCAGGGCGAGCACCTCGCTCTCCCGCTGGGACAGGCCCAGTCGGGCCCCCGGCCAGAACTCCCCGGCCTGCAACCGCGCCGCGGACTTCGCGACCCGCCCGGCGAGGATCGGGTCGATGACGATCTGCCCTTCGGCGGCCCGCAGCAGGTGCTCCACGAGTTCGGCACCGCCGACGCGCTTGAGCAGGTAGCCGGAGGCGCCGATCCGCAGCGCCTGGTACAGGTACTGCTCGTCGTCGTACACGGTCAGGAACACGATCTTGCAGGTCTCGTTGCGGGCCAGCAGGGTGCGGGCGAGATCCAGGCCGCTGGTCCCGCTGAGCCGGACGTCGCAGAGCACCACATCGGGCTGTACGTCGGCCACCACCCGCTCGGCGTCGGCGGCGCTGCAGGCCTCGCCGACGATGCTCACCTGGTCCTCGTACCGGGCCAGCATCGCCTGCAGGCCGTGCCGGACCATCTCGTGGTCGTCGACCAGCACGAGGCGAAGCGGATCAACAGCCATGGGTTGTCGGAGCTGCGAGGCGAGGCCTCGACGCTGTCCCGTCCTCCCTTCCGTGAGCCCGCGCAGGTGGGTGCTGCAGCACGCAGTACCGCCCGCAGGGTAGGACCTCGCGACAGCGAGCGGAGCGGTTGTCCGACCCGGGGAGTGGGTTCCGGGCGGCGGTCCCCCCGTCCCTCACCCGACGAGGGGAGGACAGCGCCCGTGCGCTCCCTAGCCTGGAACGACCGGAAACGACGCGCGGGTGGACGGCGCGCACGCCAGGTCCGCCGAGGCGAAGGAGGAGACCCGTGAGCGCACTGTCCGGCATCGCCGCGCAGATGATGGCTTCCGGCAAGGGAATCCTGGCCGCGGATGAGAGCGTCGGCACGGTGTCCGGCCGGTTGGAGAAGGTCGGGGTCGAGTCCACGGCGGACAACCGCGCCGCCTACCGAGCCATGCTTCTCAGCACACCCGAGCTCAGCGTGGGCGCCAGCGGGATCATCTACTGCGACGAGACTTTCCGGCAGGCCCTGCCCGATGGCAGGGGCTTCCCGGAGGCGACCGTGCAGAGCGGCCTGCTCCCCGGCATCAAGGTCGACGCCGGCGCCAAGCCGATGGCGGGTGCCCCGGACGAGACGGTCACGGAGGGACTGGACGGGCTGCGTCAGCGGCTGGATGAGTACGTCGAGCGGGGAGCGCGCTTCGCCAAGTGGCGCGCGGTGATCAGGATCGGTGAGCAGACGCCCACGCACCGGGCGATCCGGGCGAACGCCCACGCCCTGGCGCGGTACGCCGCCCTGTGCCAGGAGGCCGGCATCGTCCCCATCGTCGAGCCGGAGGTGCTGATGGACGGTGCGCACGGCCTGGAGCGGTGCGCGGTGGTCACGAGCGTCGTGCTGCTGGAAGTCATGGGGGAGCTGTGCGACCTCGACGTAGCGCTGGACGCGGTCGTGCTCAAGCCAAACATGGTGCTGCCTGGTGTCGACTCGACCGACGACGTGTCCGACGCCGACATCGCGGCCGCAACCGTTCGTACCCTGCACGCCGTCGTCCCGACCGACGTCGCCGGCATCGCGTTCCTGTCCGGCGGGCAGGGCTCGGTCGCGGCAACGCAGCGGCTCGCCGAGATCCACCGGCTGGACGCGCCCTGGCCGCTGACCTTCTCCTTCGGGCGGGCCCTCGTCGACGAGGCCCTGAGTGTCTGGCGCGGGGAGCTGGACCGGGTAGCGGACGGTCAGGCCGCGCTGGCACACCGGATCCGCTGCAACTCCGCAGCGGTGGCCGGCACGTACACCGCCGAGATGGAGGGTCAACCCGCCCGGCGGTGACCCGATCCACCCCCGCAACCACCGACCCGTGACGTGGTCCCGCCCCCGGGCGGCGTACCGAAGGAGTTCTGGTGCCCGACAAGCAGATGCGCATGCTGCGAGCCGGTCCGCTGCACACCCACCGCCCGATCATGCTTGCCATCGCCGGCGACAGTGCCGCCGGGAAGACCACCCTGACCAGGGGTCTCGTGCAGGCGTTGGGACCGGAACGCGCCACCGCGGTCTGTGTGGACGACTACCACCGCTACGACCGGACCGAGCGCAAGGAGTTGCCGTTCACGGCGCTGCACCCGGACTGCAACTACGTCACCGTCATGGAGCAGCACCTGCAGCTGCTCGCGATGGGCCAGCCAATTCTCAAGCCGGTCTACGACCACAGCACCGGCCTGCTGGCCAGGCCAGAACTCATCGAGCCCCGTGAGTTCGTCATCGTCGAGGGACTGCTCCCGCTGTTCAGCAAGCTGGCCCGGGCGTGCTTCGACGTCACGGTGTTCCTGGACCCGCCCGAGGAGATCCGTCGGGCGTGGAAGATCGGTCGCGACACGGGAGCCCGCGGGTACAGCGTCGAGGCCGTCGAGAAGGAGCTGGCGCGTCGGGAGCCGGAGTCCGCGGAGTTCATCCGGCCCCAGCGCCAACGCGCCGACGTGGTGGTGCGCTTCGCTCCCATTCTCACGCGGGACGATCCGCCGGAGACGCCGCTGTCCGCGGAGCTGCTGCTGCGCCCGACGATCAACCATCCCGACCTGACGGGGGTGCTGGCCGACGAGGACCACCGCTCGATGCACCTGAAGCTGATCCGGGACGAGGACGGTCGACCCGTGGACGCGCTGCACGTGCACGGCTACGCCTCGAAGGAGGACAGCGACACCCTGGAAAAGGCGATCTGGGCGGCGCTGGACCTCGATGTGCCCCGGCCGGACTCCCTCGGAATGTTGGGACAGGCCAAGCGAAGCGCTCCGCTGGCGGTCAGCCAGTTGCTCCTGCTGTACCACCTGATGGACATTTCCGCGGGGCAGCCCGACCCGCACCACTGAGAGCGGAGCGTCGCGACCGGATCGAAATCAGGGCAGCCAGCGGCGGAGTGCGGGCCTGCTCGCCTTCGGCCACACGTCGCGGGTGAAGGCCGCGTCGAGCCGGTCGGCGAGCTGATCCTGCCCGGCATGGAGCCGGCCGAGGTCGAACGCGCCGAGCCCGCGGTCGTCGGCGAGCCCGGCGAGTTCCCGGATCAGGCCGCGGCAGACCACCGCGTCCTGATGATGACCGAGGGTGGACTGGATCCGCTTGTGGGCCTTGGCGAATCGGCGCGCTGGCTTGCCGATGACCGGGGCGGCCACCTCCGCGGCGTACCGAGCCCGCTTGGCCGCCTTGCGCACCTCGTGCAGCCGCGGGTCGCGATCGGAATCATGCTGCTCTTGGGCCCGCCGGACCCGTTGCCAGGACCGACCGACGAGGGCGGGCAGGACCCGGTCCGCCGGCTTCGACGCCCGACCCCGCAGCGGCGGGTCGGCGACGAGCCCGGCCAGGTCGGTCAACAGCCGCTGGTAGCGCTTGGTGTCCAGGGTCCGGACCAGCTTCCGGTGCGCGGCGCGGTGCCGCCGTCGCAGCAGGTCCTCGACGAAGCGGCGGACGGCCTCGTCGGTCCCGGTCTCGTCGAACGCCCTCGCCAGCCGGGTGCTCATCACCTCGAGGTCGCGTTCGGCACCGAGGACGGCGGCCAGCCACCGGAGTTCGTCCCGGAGCCGGTCGGTGACCGTGCGGTCCAGAAGCCTGTGGTACGTCGCCAGCACGCTGCGCAGCCGTCGGGTCGTGACCCGCATCGGGTGCACCGCGTCGTCCTCGCCTGCGCGTACCGACGGGTCGGAGTCCCGCAGCTCGGCCGTCCGGATCGCGATCTCGGCCAGGACCAGCGCCCCGGCGGACCCGTCCCGGACAGTCGTCACCGGGCCAGCTTGCTGGTCCCTTGGGACATCCGCCAACGCTGGGTCCCCCGCGGCGGTACGTTCAGCTCGATCGGCGACCCGGAGGAGGATCGATGCAGACACCGGATGTCGGGGGTGGCGAGGTACCGGAGTCCACTCCCGCGGACAGCGACCGCACGGGCGGCACGGTCGAGGAGGCCGTCGAGGTCGCCGCGGACGGCTCGCGGTCCGGCGGCCCGGAGCGCGATCCCGAGGACGCCCACCCCGGCGGGTCACCCGTCGAGCAGGTGCGCGACGATCCGGCCATGACGAACGACGGCGACGCCGGCGGCTGATCTGCGACGGCGAACAGGTTTCCGGCGAACGGCGAACCGGGGATCTGAACGGGACGGGGACCGAGGGTCAGCTCGGTGCTGACCCGTCGGCGGCACGGTAGCGGCGCTGCACGCCCTCGTCCTCCCGTACCAGTCGGCCCTGGACGGCGAGCAGGTCGAGGTGGGCACCGGTCTCGCACACCGCCAGCATCTGGTTGAACGGGTCCAGGTCGGCGAAGCGGCGCTCCCGCCTGGTCCACGGGACCCGTCGGGCAACGTCGTACGCCGTCAGCAGGTCCGCGCCGACGGCGACATGCATCGTCGCCAGCCGGTCGGCGTGATGCGCGAGCAGCTCGTCGATCCTCCGATGCGTCCCGGGCGCGGTCGGCCCGTGCGCCGGAAGCAGGGTCAGGTCGGGCAGGCCGCGGACGACGCGCAGCGAGTCCAGGTACTCCTGCAACGGCAACTCGGCCGGGTCGGGCTCGAAGCCGATGGATGGCGTGATGTGCGGCAGGACGTGGTCCCCGGCGAAGAGTAGGCCGCTGTCGAGGTCGGCGAAGACCACGTGCCCGGAGGTGTGGCCAGGGGTCGGGACGGCACGCAACGTGCGCCCGGTCACAGGGACGTCCACCGGGGCCGGTAGCCACTCGTCCGGGTCCTGCCAGTCGTCGAGGTCGATGGGCATCCCGAAGCCGAGAGCCTGCAAGCCGGCGAGGACCGGTTCCGCCCCGTGCCGGACCAGCAGGTCGAACTGTGCGGACCCGCCGACCGCGTCCGGGTCCTGGATGGCCCGCAGCGCCGGTTGCTCGCCACGCCCGAGCCAGACCTGCGCGCCGAACTCGCGACGCAGCGCCACCGCCTGCGTGTAGTGGTCGCGATGGATGTGGGTGACGAGCACGCGCGTGATGTCGCGGACGTCGGCGCCGATGCCGGCCAGCGCGGTTGCGAGCTGCTTCCTGGATTCGGGGATGGCCCAGCCGCCG
Source organism: Mycobacteriales bacterium (assembly GCA_038200385.1). Taxonomy (GTDB): domain Bacteria; phylum Actinomycetota; class Actinomycetes; order Mycobacteriales; family Geodermatophilaceae; genus JBBPYA01. The sequence continues at coordinate 3,680 of JBBPYA010000058.1, read as the reverse complement.
TCGACGAGGACCAGCCGGTCCCCGTCCCGGATCGCGTACACGTTCACCGCGCGCAGTCCGTCCTGCGGCAGCGGCAACGGGATCCGGAACACGTCCGGTGCGACCTCGTATGCACCGGGTTCTTCCCACTCCTGCACGCTGCTGCTCCTCCGGCCGACGGCCATCCCGAGGCCGGATCGGCCTCCGGCGACCGTACGCCGGGGCGTTCCGGGTGCTGCCACCCAGGCGTTCGGGCGGCGCCCTACAGTCAGCGCTCGTGTCGGTGGCCGAAGTCCTCGCCCTGGCCGGGGCCGGGCTGGCCGCGGGCACCATCAACACCGTCGTCGGCTCCGGGTCGCTGGTGACGTTCCCGACCCTGCTGGCGCTGGGGTATCCGCCGCTGCTGGCGAACGTGACGAACAACGTCGGAGTCCTGCCGGGATCCTTCACCGGCCTGGCGGTGTCCGGGGCGGAGTTGCGGGGACAGCGGTCCCGGCTGCTCCGGCTGGCGACCGGGTCGGTGGGCGGATCCGTGCTGGGCGCGGTGCTGCTGCTGCGACTGCCGCCCGGGGTCTTCGACGCCGTGGTCCCGGCCCTGATCCTGCTGGCCTGCCTGCTCGTCGCAGCCCAACCCCGGATCACCGCGGCGCTGGGACGTCGTGAGCGCTCGGCCAGGCGGTCCGCCGCGGTGCTGTGGGGCGCGGTCGCGCTGACCGGGGTATACGGCGGGTACTTCGGGGCGGCGCAGGGCGTCATCCTGATCGCCATCCTCGGTGTCCTGGTGGACGACACGTTGCCCCGGCTGAACGCGGCCAAGAACGCGCTGGCCGGGCTGGCAAACCTGGCCGCCGCGACCGTCTTCGCCCTTGTCACCGAGGTGGCCTGGTCGGCCGCGCTCACGCTCGCCGTGGGGGCCGCCGTCGGTGGCCTGATCGGGCCTCGGATCGGCCGCCGGCTGCCGCCCGCGGTCTACCGGACGATCATCGTGGTGGTCGGCGTGACGGTCTCGGTCGTGCTCCTGCTCAGGTAGTCGGGATCACCCCCGGGTCCGGCAGTGCCCCACCCCGGTTCCGGGGGCCGTAGCGCAGCTCGAGGATCTGCCGGGAGGTGTCGTAGGCCCAGATCTGTCCGCGGCCGTTGCCGTAACCGGCCGGCGGTGGGGAGTCCAGTCCGGTGGTGTGTCGCCGCCCTGCGTTGACGTGAAGTAGATCCGGCCCCGGTCGGACACGGTGCCCTCCAGCCGGGAGAACCTCGCAGCGCCTGGGCGAAACCCTGCAGCCCAACGGCCTGGATGGCGGTGTCGTTGCTGGGTGTGGCGGGATGACCGTCCCGTCGCTCAGCAGCGCGCCGGTCGGGTCGAAGGAGCGGTACCGAAAGCGCCAGGGCAGCGCCAGCAAGCGGGGTGGCCGGTTGGTGAACGGCCGGGGGCGCCGGAGTGTCTAATGTGCCCCGTGCCGGTCGCGCGCATCGATCCCGGGAGAGGCTGACGTGGAAGTCGTCGCGATCGTCACGGTCATCGCCATTGCTCTCGCCTTCGACTACACCAACGGCTTCCACGACGCCGCGAACGCCATCGCCACGTCGGTCTCGACCCGGGCCCTGACGCCCCGGATGGCCTTGTTGATGGCCGCCGTGTTTAACCTCCTGGGGGCCTTCCTCGGGACGAAGGTCGCCTCCACCGTGGGCTCGGGCATCATCGATCCGCCCCGGGAGCTGCGGGGACTGCTGGTCGTGTTCGCCGCTCTGGTCGGCGCCATCGTCTGGAATCTCGTCACCTGGTATTACGGTCTGCCCTCGTCCTCCTCGCACGCGCTCATCGGAGGGCTGGTGGGCGCCGCCGTCGCCTCCGCGGGCACCGTGCAGTGGCGCGGTGTGGTGGACAAGGTCGTCATTCCGATGGTCGTCTCGCCGGTCGTCGGGTTCGTCCTGGCCGGCGGACTGATGTACCTGCTGCTGTTCCTCTTCCGACGGGCCAACCAGCACCGCGCCATGCGCGGGTTCCGGCGGGCCCAGATCCTCTCCGCGGCGGCGATGGCGCTCGGGCACGGGCTGCAGGACGCGCAGAAGACGATGGGGGTCATCGTCCTGGCGCTGGTGATCGGCGGCTACCAGGACGGCTTCGACGTTCCCTGGTGGGTGATCCTGCTGGCCGCCGGCGCGCTGAGCGCAGGGACGTATTCCGGTGGCTGGCGGATCATGCGGACCCTCGGCCGCCGGATCATCGACCTCGACCCGCCGCGCGGGTTCGCCGCCGAGGTGACCGCGGCGGGCATCCTCTACACGGCGGCGTTCGTGTTCGCCGCGCCGATCTCGACCACGCAGACCATCACATCCTCGATCCTCGGCGTCGGAGCCACCCGGCGGCTGTCCGCCGTACGATGGGGCGTCGCCGGCAACATCCTCATTGCGTGGGTGCTGACGATTCCGATGGCCGCGCTCGCCGCTGCCGCGACCTATCTGCTGCTGAACTTCGTCGTGCCGTGACCGGCGGCGCACCGGCCGGGTGCGGCGCGACCAGGCCACGCTCCAGCCGGGCAGTGCAGAGTCGGGTGAGCTCGTCGTACGCCGGCTGCCCGATCAGGGCCACCAGCTCCGGGCCGTAGGAGATGTACAGCGGCTCGGCGCCGACATGGGCCTCGGTGGATCCCGAGCAGTACCAGTCCAGGTCGTGGCCGCCGGAGCCCCAGCTGCGCCGGTCGAACTCGGTGACCGTGCTGACCAGGACGCGGGTGTCGTCGGCGCGGTCGACCCAGGCCTGTTCCCGGCGCACCGGGAGCTGCCAGCAGACATCCGGTTTGGTCTGCAACGGATGCCGGTCGGTACGCAGCGCCAGCGCGTGCAGCGCGCAGCCTTCGCCGCCGGCAAATCCCGGACGGTTGAGGAAGATGCACGCCTCCTCGACGCGGCGGGTCCGCAAGCGGTCGTCGTCCTCGCCCACGGAGTCGCGCTCCGTCCACGACCGCCGGCCCTCGGCGTGGAACTGCCAGTGCTCGGGATCCAGCTCGCGCATGGCGCGGCGGACCCGCTTGTGATCGGCGGTGTCGGTGAAGAACGCCCCGTGGCTGCAGCAGCCGTCGTCGGGTCGGTCGGCCAGGATGCCGTGGCAGCCCCGCCCGAAGATGCAGGTCCACCCCGAGCACAGCCAGGTCAGGTCGGCCCGGATGACGTGCTCGGCGTCGCCCGGATCGGTGAACTCCAGCCACTCCCGGGCGAAGTCCAGCCCCACCTCACGGGCTCTCGGTTCGGGCATGGGGGCAGGGTATGCCGGTGGGCTAGCGTGGCCGGATGCGCCTGGGTGTCCTCGACGTCGGGTCGAACACCGTGCACCTGCTGGTCGTCGACGCGCACCGCGGAGGGCATCCGACGCCGACGCACTCGGAGAAGTCCGTCCTGCGGCTCGCCGAGCACGTCGACTCCGACGGCGAGCTGTCGCGCGCCGGCGCCGACGCGCTCGTCGAGGCCGTTCGGGCCGCGAAGCGCTCGGCGGCGGCGTTGCAGTGCGACGACGTGCTCGCCTTCGCCACGTCGGCGGTGCGCGACGCCACAAACTCCGGCAAGGTCCTCGACCGGGTCCGCGCGAAGACCGGGGTCGAGCTGGAGGTGCTCAGCGGTCAGGACGAAGCCAGGCTGACCTTCCTCGCGGTCCGACGCTGGTTCGGCTGGAGCGCGGGGCGGATCCTCGTGCTGGACATCGGCGGCGG
>JBBPYA010000057.1:0-4644 GCA_038200385.1 Mycobacteriales bacterium | reverse complement strand
CTGGAGGGCACCGGTGCCCGGGTACTGGACACCCGCAAGACCACGCCGGGCCTGCGCGCGCTGGACAAGTACGCCGTGCGCTGCGGCGGCGGCACGAACAAGCGCTTCGGGCTGTACGACGTCGCGATGATCAAGGACAACCACGTCGTCGCGGCCGGCGGCGTCGCCCGGGCCTACGCCGCCGTCCGCCGGGCCTGGCCCGACACCGAGATCCAGGTCGAGGTGACCAGCGCGGACATGGCCCGCGAGGCGGTCGCCGCCGGCGCGTCGTTCCTGTTGTGCGACAACATGTCTCCGCCTGAGCTGAGGGACGTGGTCGCGGCGGTCGGTCCCGGCGTGGAGCTGGAGGCCACCGGCGGGCTGACCCTGGACCGGGCCCGGGAGTACGCCGAGACCGGCGTGCACTACCTGTCGGTCGGAGCGCTGACCCACTCCGCGCCCGTCCTCGACATCGCTCTGGACCTGCGGGCCTGCTGATGCTGCTGTGCATCGACGTCGGCAACACCCAGACGGTGTACGGCGTGTTCGAGGGCGAGCGGCTGGCCCGCTCCTGGCGGACCAAGACCGACCCCCAGTCAACCGGCGACGAGCTGGCGCTGACCGTGCGCGGGCTCCTGGAGGGCGCGGCCGTCACCGGCGTCGCGATCTGCTCGACGGTGCCGGCCGTGCTGCGGGAGCTGCGGGTCATGCTCGAGCGCTACTACGCGGACCGGCCGGCGGTCATCGTGGGGCCGGGAGTGCGCACCGGCGTACCGCTGCGGGTGGACAACCCCAAGGAGGTCGGTGCCGACCGGGTGGTCAACAGCCTGGCGGCCTATCACCTGTACGGCGGACCCGCGGTGGTCGTCGACTTCGGGACGTCCACGTCGATCGACGTGATCAGTGACCGCGGCGAGTTCCTCGGTGGCGCGCTGGCCCCGGGGATCGAGATCAGCGTGGACGCGTTGGCCTCCCGGGCCGCCCAACTGCGCAAGGTGGAGCTGGTGGTCCCGCGGGCGGCGATCGGGAAGAACACCGTCGAGGCACTGCAGTCCGGTGTGGTGTTCGGCTTCGCCGGGCAGGTGGACGGGCTAGTGGACCGGATCAGCGCCGAACTCGGCGGTGACCCCGCGGTGATCGCCACCGGCGGCCTGGCGCCACTGGTGCTCGGGATCGCCGAGACCCTGGAGCACCATGAACCCGACCTGACGTTGATCGGACTGCGGCTGGTGGCCGAGCGCAATCGCTAGACCCGGACCGCCCGCCAGCAGTGGGCCACGAACGGCAGCGTGAATTCGTCGTGCCCGCGCAGCTCCGGATGCCTGGTCACGAGCCGGTCCACGGCCTCCAGCAGCGCCGCGCGATCCGGCTCGTTCAGCAGCAGGTACCAGCTGTACGTCGTCAGCAGCTCGCGCAGCGAACTGCGGGTCACCGGGAACTCGTGGTCGAACTCGGCGCCGGCGACCTCGGTGAAGCCGGCCGGACGGTCGGGGACGAGCTTGCGCCCGGCGCGGCGCTGCGCGGCCCCGGTCAGCTCGTCCAGGTCGGCGACCCACGCCCGCCGGCCGTCGGACAGGTTGCCGACCATCCCCAACCGACCGCCGGGCCGCAGCACCCGCCGGATCTCGGCCAGGGCGCGGTCCTGGTCGAACCAGTGGAACGCCGAGCCCACCAGGACGGCGTCCACGTCGGCCGCGGGCAGCGGGATGACCTCGGCGGTCCCCGGCTGCAGCGTCACCGCCGGGAGCGCCGCGGCGAGTTCCGCGCCCATCTGCGGGGAGGGCTCGACGGCCACCACATCGAGCCCGCGCGCGGCCAGCTGCCGGGTGAGCTTGCCGGTCCCGGCCCCGAGGTCGAGCACCCGCGGTACACCGGGCGGCAGCAACCACTCCAGCGCCTGCTCCGGGTAGCCCGGCCGGCGGGCGGCGTACGTCGGGGCGGTCTCGTCGAAGCTCCGGCCCGGCGTACCGGCGGTCATCGCCTGGTGGCCCGCCAGACCAGGGTGGAGTAGGGCAGGTCCAGCTCGTCGCGGCCCCTCAGGTCCGGATGGTCGGCCAGCAGCCCGTCGACCCCGGCAAGCAGTTCAGCCTGCTCATCCTCGGAGGCGACCAGGAAGCCGCTGTGGGTCTGGACCAGCTCGCGCAGTCCCGCGGCGGTAAGCGGCTGCACATGCTCGAACTCCCGGGTCTCGGCGGCCTCAAACAGCTCGGGCAGCTCCGGAACCGGCGCCGTTCCGAGTGACAAGCGCCCGGCGTAGCCGGTGATCTCGGATAGCCGGGCCACCCAGCCGACCCGCTCGTCGTACCGGTTCCAGATCATCCCCAGCTGCCCGCCGGGGCGCAGTACACGGGCGATCTCGCGCAGCGCCGGCTCGGCGTCGAACCAGTGGAACGCCTGCGCCACCACGACGGCGTCGACGTCGGCATCGGGCAGCGGGATGGCCTCGGCGGGTGCCTCGTGGACCACCACTGCGGGCAGAGCCGCCTGCAGTTCGGTCAGCATCTGCCTCGACGGCTCCACCGCCACCACGTCGAGCCCGAGCCCGACCAGCTGCCGGGTCAGCTTGCCGGTGCCCGCGCCGAGGTCCAGCACCCGGACCGCGCCGTCGGGGACCAGCCAGGGCAACGCCGTCGGCGGGTAATCCGGCCGGGTCGCGTCGTACAGCGCGGCCGCGTCGTCGAAGGATCGGGCCTGCGTCACGGGCCCAGGGTCGCACGCGGCTTGTCAGTACCCTCGCACCCGTGCCGCAGCCACCGGAGACCGAGGACTATGCCGACCTGCCCGAGCAGCTGCGAGTCCGCCGGGAGAAGCTGGACCGGCTGCGCGAGCGCGGGGTGGACCCCTACCCGGTCGGCATTCCCCGGACCCACTCGCTGGCCCAGGTCCGCGACCTGCACCCGGATCTGCCGCCGGACGTGCAGACCGGGCACCTGGTCGGCCTGGGAGGTCGGGTGATCTTCGCGCGCAACACCGGCCGGCTGTGCTTCGCCACCCTGCGCGAGTCCGGCGTGGAGCTGCAGGTGATGCTGTCCCTGGACCGGATCGGCGCGGAGTCACTGGCCGACTGGAAGGCGGAGGTGGACCTCGGCGACCACGTCTTCGTCGAGGGGGAGGTCATCACCTCCCGCCGGGGCGAGCTGTCCGTGCTGGCCGAACGTTGGTCGCTCACGGGCAAGGCACTGCGTCCGTTGCCGGTCTCGCACCGCCCGATGGGTGAGGAGAGCCGGGTCCGGCAGCGCTACGTCGACCTGATCGTGCGCGACGAAGCCCGGCGGGTCGCCGTCCTGCGCAGCACGGTGGTCCGCGCGCTGCGCGACACCCTGCACGCCCGGGACTTCCTCGAGGTCGAAACGCCGATGCTGCAGCCGCTGCACGGTGGAGCCAGCGCGCGGCCCTTCCGCACCCACATGAACGCCTTCGACCTCGACCTGTTCCTGCGGATCGCACCCGAGCTGTACCTCAAGCGGTGCGTCGTCGGCGGCCTGGACCGGGTCTTCGAGATCAACCGCAACTTCCGCAACGAGGGGGCCGACCGGACCCACAACCCCGAGTTCGCGATGCTGGAGTTGTACGAGGCCTACTCCGACTACGACGGCATGGCCGAGCTCACCCGGACGCTGGTCCAGGACGCGGCGATGACCGGGACCGGGTCGCACGTCGTGCGGCACGCCGACGGCACCGAGCACGATCTGGGCGGCCAGTGGCCCTCGATCACGATGTTCGGTGCGCTGAGCCAGGCACTGGGCGAGCCGGTCGGGCCCGGGTCGCCCCGGACGGAGCTGGTGGCACACGCCGTACGGGTGGACCTCGAGGTCGAACCGCTGTGGACCGATGGGCAGCTGGCCGAGGAACTCTTCGAGCACCTCGTCGTGCCCGGCCTGTTCGACCCCACGTTCGTCCGTGACTTCCCCGAGCAGACCTCGCCGTTGACCCGGGCGCACCGCTCGCAGCCCGGCTTGGCAGAGAAGTGGGACCTGTACATCAACGGCGTGGAGACCGCGACGGCCTACTCGGAGCTGACCGATCCGGTCGCGCAGCGCGAGCGGTTCGTCCGCCAGGCCCGGTTGGCCGCCGCCGGTGATCCCGAAGCGATGCCGTTGGACGAGGATTTTCTCACTGCCTTGGAATTCGGACTGCCGCCGTTGGGTGGTATGGGTATGGGCATAGATCGGCTGCTGATGGCGTTGACCGGCCTCGGAATCCGCGACACGATCCTGTTTCCCTTAGTGCGGCCCTCTTAGCGGATTGTTCGGCGGCGTGATTCAATAAGGATCCCCCCCGAGCGGACAACAGCAAGGAGCAGAGCATGGCGCAAAAGGTACAGGTAATTCTCGTAGACGATCTCGACGAGGGGCAAGCCGACGAGACGGTCACCTTCGGACTCGACGGGACGGCCTACGAGATCGACCTGTCCAGCAAGAATGCAGCGGCGATACGAGAGTCGCTCGCCGGGTATGTCGCCGCGGCCCGCAAGATCAGCCGTACCGCAGCGCGTGGTGGGGGAGTTCGCGCTGCTCGGGGGCCGGCTACGACCGATCGGGAGCAGACCCAGGCGATCCGGGCCTGGGCGCGGCGAAACGGCCACACAGTCAGCGACCGCGGTCGGATTCCGGCCACTATCGTCACCGCCTATCACGCAGCCGTCTGAGTCACCCGGCCGAGTGT
>JBBPYA010000056.1:0-5575 GCA_038200385.1 Mycobacteriales bacterium | reverse complement strand
GCCGCCCGCCGGACCGCCGGCCGGTTGGCCGCGGTGCGGGAGGCCGTCGGGATCTCGGCGTACCTGGCCGGGCAGTGGCAGGAGGCGCTCACCGAGCTCCGGGCTGTCCGGCGAATGAGCGGCGACCTCACCCATCTGCCCATGATGGCCGACTGCGAGCGAGGTTTAGGGCGCCCGGCACGGGCGGTCGAGCTTGCCCGGTCGGAGGAGGGACGCCGGCTGCCACCCGCCGAACGGGCGGAGCTGCGCATCGTCGAAGCCGGCGCCCGCCGGGATCTCGGCGAGTTCGACGCGGCGCTGCTGGTGCTGCAGGACGCGGGCCTGCGGCCGGCGCAGACCCAGCCCTGGACGCTGCGGATCTGGTACGCCTACGCCGACACCCTGCTGGCCGCCGGGCGGGGGGCCGAGGCCCGGAGCTGGTTCGAGTCGGTGCTGGCTGCCGACGAGGACGGCGAGACCGACGCCGAGCGCCGCCTGGACGAGATCGGATCGTGATCGCCGCCGGCCTGGCGCCGGTTGTCCACAGCCCGGCGAGCTGTCCACAGCGTGCGGGATGCCGCTGTACGGGCGGCGCGATCACCCGCAGAGTGGACGGTGCCGGCCGATTGGCCGGCACCGTCGAGGACCCGGGAGCCCGCAGTGAGCCTGGCTGTCATCCACCGCAACGAGGTGTCCCTGCTCGGCCGGCTGTCTGCCCCGGCCGCCGAGCGGGTGCTGCCCAGTGGCGATGCGGTGGTGTCCTGGCGGCTGGTAGTCCAGCGTCCTCCTGACCCGGGGCGGGTCGCTCTCACGGTGGACACGATCGACTGCGTGGCGCGTACGTCGGCGCTCGGTCGGCGGGCCATGACGTGGGTCCCGGGGGATTGCCTGGAGTTGACCGGATCGCTGCGGCGACGGTTTTGGCGCGGCGTGACGGCGTGCGCAGCCGCTACGAGGTGGAGGTCGCGACCGCTCGCCGCGCCGCCCGCGCCGCGAAAGGAGCCGCTCAGAGTTCGTCGGCGTAGGTCCGCAGCAGCAGCCCGTTACGGGGTTTGGGGACGAACAGGGTGGACTTGCGGGGCATCCGCTCTCCGGCCCGGGCCACCGCGAGCACACTCTCGGCCGCGGTGGGGCGCAGCAGCACGGCGGTGCCACCGGACCGGACGGCCGACAGAGCTGCCGGGACGTCGTGGCCGAAGACGACGTTGGCCTCGTCGTCGGGCAGCTGGAAGGCGGTGCGGATGAGCAGGTCGTGGACGATGCTCACGTCCAGTTGCCGGGTGGCCGGCGAGCGGGTGCGGTCCGCCGCCCGGTCCAGGGCGTCGGGTGCCGGATCGGTGAGCAGATGCCAGGACGTGCCGTCGGTGAGCAGGAATGCGGTGTGCGGCTGCGCGGCCAGCAGCCCGGCGGCACCCTCGGCCGAGACCGCGACCGGACGGACCCGCATGACCCCGGCCGCCGCCGTCAGTGCGGCCGGCAGCGGCAGCCGCGGCAGCACGCGGTGGATGGCGTGCACCTGCGGACCGTGCGCCCCGGTGGCCACCAGGTAGGCCAGCCCGCGGTCCCAGGGACCGGGACCGGCTCCCGCGGCGTGCCGGTTGCGGCGCTGCTGCAGGTAGCTGGCGTAGCGGTGGTGGCCGTCGGCGATCACCGCCGAGCGGGGGGCGAGGTCGGCCGCGACACGCCGCAGGACGTCCGGGTCGGTCAGGGGCCAGATCCGGTGGGTGACCCCGTCGTCGCCGGTGATGCTCAGCAGCGGCGGGTCGCAGACCCGGCCGTGCACCACCTCGGTGGCCTCGCCACCGCCGTCGTACACGAGCACGATCGGTTCGAAGTTGGCACCGGTCGCCGCAGTCAGCGCCAGCCGGTCCGCGACCGGGCCCGGCATGGTGTTCTCGTGCGGCAGGATGATTCCGGCCTCCGGGTCGGCCAGACCGACAGCGCCGACCAGCCCGCGGGTGCTGGCCGAGCCGTCGGCCATCTCGTACACGTACAGCCCGAACTCGTCGTCGGCGCGCAGCACGCCGTCCTCGCGCCACTGCGCGAAGGTGCGCGCTGCCCGCGCGTAGCGGTCGTGGCTCGCACCGGGGTCGTCACGTGGGAGGATGAGGCGGACGACGTTGTGCGGATCGGTCCGCTCGAGCGCGTCCTGACCATCGGGGTCGATGAGGTCGTACGCGGGGGACGTCACCCGCGCCAGGGCGGACCGGTCCCGCGTGGTGTACCGGACTGCCCGAAACGGCGACAGGACCAGACCGGAGGGAGGCGGCAAGCCGGCTGCGGTCGACTCCGGTCCCGACATCCACGCATCCTAGGCGCCCGCCGGTGTGACACGGTCGGGCTGACGACGAGGAGGACCGGCTCGTGGGCCGACCAGGCGATGCAGGCAACACCGCGGACAGCGACTACTACGGGGAGCAGCCGGCGCGCCGTCCGTTCGAGGACCTTCCGCCTCCGCCGCCGGACGTCGTCCCGCAGGGGGAGGTCTACGACTGGTACATCCGCGGGGTGGACCTGCTCAGTGAGGGCAACCCGGCCGCCGCCGTGGTGATCCTGGGCCACGCGGTCGAGGCCGAGCCGGACTCCCGCAGCGTCCGCGAGGCGCTGGCCCGCGCGCAATTCGACTCCGGGTTGTACGAGGAGGCGGTGGCCAGCTTCGAGTGGATCATCAGCATCAACCCGGCCGACGACTACGCCCAGTTCGGGCTCGGCCTGGCCGCCGCGCGGGTCGGTGACTTCGCCGGCGCGGTCGAGCACCTTGCGCTGGCAGCGGCCATGCGCCCCGACGTCACCCACTACGGCACCGCACTGCGAGGTGCCCGGGCCGTGTTGTCGGCGCGCCGTTGACCCGTCCGCCCGCGGGGCCCGCGGGCAGCGAGCAGCCGCTCGTCGAGCGCTACGACGTGGCCCTGCTGGACCTCGACGGAGTCGTCTACGTCGGTCAGGACGCTGTTCCCGGCGCCCCTGACTCGCTGGCGGCCGCCCGCGCCGCGGGCCTGCGCCTCGGGTTCGTCACGAACAACGCCGCGAACAGCGCCGCCGCGGTCGCCGCGCGGCTCACCGCGCTGGGGGTGCCAGCCGACCCCGAGGACGTCATCACGAGCGCGCAGACCGCCGCCAGGGTGCTGAGCGAGCGGCTGGCCCCCGGTGCCCGGGTGCTGGTCGTCGGTACCGACGACCTTGCCGCGGAGCTCACCGCGCGCGGACTGACACCGGTGCGCGCCGACCGCACCGACCCGGACGCCGGGCCCGTCGACGCAGTCGTCCAGGGCTACTCACCGGACACGAGTTGGCGGGACCTGGCCGCGGCCTGCCGCGCGGTTCGCTCGGGAGCGGTCTGGGTGGCCACGAACGCCGACAGCACGCTGCCCTCGCCGGACGGTCCGCTGCCGGGGAACGGCTCGCTGGTAGACGTCGTACGCCGGACCACCGGGGTGCAGCCCGTCGTGACTGGCAAACCGGATCCGGCGATGCACCGCGAGTGCCTCGACCGGACCGGTGCCCGTTCCCCGCTGGTCGTCGGAGATCGGCTGGACACCGACGTCGACGGGGCGTCGCGGGTGGGCTGCGCGAGCATGATCGTGCTGACCGGCGTCGTCCATCCCGTCGACCTGCTGGCCGCGCCGGCCGGGCGCCGCCCCACCTACCTCGCCGCCGATCTCGGCGGCCTGCTCGACGTGCATCCGGCGGTGACCGGGCAGGACGGCCGGTGGGACTGCCGGGGATGGTCGGTAAACGGTGCCGCCGAAGCCCTCACGCTGCGGGGGGACGGGACCCCAATGGACGCCTTGCGTGCCCTGTGCGCGGCGGCCTGGGCCACCGACGGGACCGCGGTGACGAGCGCCGACCGGGGGGCCGCCGCGGTGCTGTCCGAGCTCGGCCTACCGGACGCCTCAGAGCATCTTGCGGAGCTTGAGCAGGTCCAACATGCTCGCCTTGACGCTCAACCTGCCGGTACTCCACCCGGCCCCGAAGCCCAGTGAGCCGTCGACCAGCGCGACCAGGTCGTCGCCGGTCACGGCCAGCCGGATCTCGGCGACATCGGACTCGGCGCGGACGATGTCGTGCAGCGTGCCCTCGCGCAGCCGGCCCGCGAACGTCACGTCCAGGTCGGTGATCCGGCAGGACACCGACCGCTCCAGCCACTGGTCGCCGGTCCCCCCGGCCCGCGCGATCTGCGCGGCCAACTCCTCCAGAGCCTTTTCACACTGCGCCACGGTGGCCACTGCATCACTCCTCCCGAGCCCCGGGCAGGTTACCCGTCAGCTGGGTCCTGCGGTCGCGCGGATCGGCTGCGCCTGTCGCGGGCCCCGAACGTCGGTGGGCCGTTAGCCTGGCGGTACTCGGGCTGGAGGACAGATGGTGCGTGACGCCGTACGTGGCTACTGGGCGCTGGCCGGCGGGTTGAGCGAGGTCACCCGGACGCGGGCCACCTCGGCCGCGCGTGCTCTCGTGGCGCAGGGCGAGGCCACCGCCGAGCAGGTCGGCGCCATCGCCGAGGATCTGATCAGCTCCTCGCTCACCAACCGGGCCGCCCTCGTCGAGGTCGTGCGGCACGAGGTGGACCGGGCCCGCGGTGCCCTCGGCGCGGTCACCGCCGCCGACCACGCGGCCCTCGTCGCCACCGTCGCCGCCCTCCAAGCGCGGGTGGCCGCCCTCGAGGGGACCACCCCCCGCAAGACCACCCCCCGCAAGACCACCCCGAACAAGACCACCGCGAGCAAAACCAAGGCAAGCAAGACCAACGCGAGCAAGACGACCCCGAACAAGGTCGCGACCCGCAAGACCACCGCGAGCAAGTCCGCCGCGAGCAAAGCCACCGCCCGCAAGACAGCCCCTCGCAAGAGCACTGCGCGCAAGTCAGTCCCCCGCGGAGGCAGCCGTGCCTGATCAAGCCGTGCCGCAGTGGCAGCCGCGACCGGCCCAGCTCGCGATGTCGGTGGCCGCCGCTGCTCCGGTCGACCTCGCGGCACTGGAGCACCTACCGGTCGCCGGGCACGCGGCCGTCTACGCCGCCGTACTGGAGCGGCTGCAGGACGCGCTGGCCGGGCTCGACGAGGTCTGAGCGCGACCGGTGGTACGCCGGGCGCGGCTGGACGCCGAGCTGGTCCGCCGTGGCCTGGCCCGCTCCCGGGAGCAGGCCGTCGAGCTGGTGCAGGCCGGCCGGGTGCTCGTCGCCGGGTTCCCGGCCAGCAAGCCGGCCACCGCGGTCGCCCCGGACACCCCCGTGCTCGTGACAGCACTCGACGGCGCGGCGGGGGAGCCGTCCTACGCCTCGCGGGGGGCACACAAACTGCTCGGTGCGCTGGACGCCTTCCCGGACCTGGCGGTGGCCGGCCGCCGCTGCCTGGACGCGGGTGCCTCGACCGGCGGGTTCACCGACGTGTTGCTGCGCCGCGGTGCCCGGGAGGTCGTCGCCGTCGACGTGGGGTACGGCCAGCTCGCCTGGCGGCTGCAGGTGGACGACCGGGTCACCGTCGTCGACCGGACGAACGTGCGATCCCTCGCCGCGACCGACATCGGCGGCGAGTGCGGCCTGGTCGTGGCCGACCTGAGCTTCATCTCGCTGCGCCTGGTGCTGGCCGCGTTGGCCGCG
>JBBPYA010000055.1:0-13827 GCA_038200385.1 Mycobacteriales bacterium | reverse complement strand
GTGAAGGCGATCCCGGCAGCCACCCGGGCCCGCGCGTTCGGGGTCGTCGCGACCGGACTGCAGGCTGTGCAAGGGATCGGCATCGTGCTCGCGGGCCTCGTAGCCGACCTGCTCGCACCGAGCATCGTCGTCACCCTGTGCGGCATCCTCGGCACCGTTGTGGTGGGCGCGATCGGCGTCCGCGACCGGCTGAACCGGCGCGGCGTGCAGATTCCGCAACCGCGGACCAGCGGCCCCTGAGTTCGACCGCGGACCGCCCGACAGGCAGGATTGGGCGGTGACCGACCTGCAGCCTCCGCCCGGCGACAGCTTCTACGCCGAGATCGGGGGCACCGACACCTTCGGCAGGCTGGTCCGGCACTTCTACGCCGGAGTGGCGGAAGACCCGGTGCTGCGACCGCTGTACCCCGACCCCGACCTCGGCGCCGCCGAGCAGCGCCTGACGATGTTCCTCATCCAGTACTGGGGTGGTCCGCGGACCTACTCCGAGCAGCGCGGTCATCCGCGGCTGCGGATGCGACACCAGCCGTTCCGGATCGGCGCCGCCGAGCGGGACGCGTGGCTGCTGCGGATGCGGGCGGCCGTGGACGCCCTGGAGCTGTCGCCGACCCAGGACGCCACCCTGTGGACCTACCTGACGATGGCGGCGCAGAGCCTGGTCAACACCCCCGGCTGAGCGCCTCCCGGAAATGGGGCCTCAGGCCAGCCGGAGCTCGGCCGGCGCGCGACGTACGTAGACCGTGCCGTGCCGGGCGACGACCCGGGCCCAGGTGCGGGTGCACGTGACCCGGACGATGTCGGCCGGTCCCCCGGCGGGCCCGAGGAAGCCCATCCGGTCCAGGACGGTGACCGCCCGCAGGGGCAGCGTCACCTCCTCGTCGAGACGGGACACCCGCAGGGCCGGCTGGTCGAGCATCGCCTCCCCGGCGCGGACCGGGTCAGGTGCCGTCCGGACCGCGTTCGCGCTCCGCTCGGCCAGCTCGGCCAGGACCCGGACCGGGACGACGTCGAGCATCAGCCAGCCCTGCGGTGGTGGCAGCCACCCGCGCCAGTCCTGGTCGCGGGCTGCCGGCAGCCGCACCGGCCGCGGACCGGTCGGGGCCGGCTCGCCGGCGGCCGGGACCGGGACCTGCTCCAGTGCGCTCAGCAGCTCGGCGGCCCGCACGCTGCGGTCCGCCGGCTCGACCCAGCCGCGCAGCTGCCGGCTCACGATGACACCGACCGGCTGCGCCCAGACGGTCACCTGGGGCAGCTCCGGCGGACCGGGACACTCCCGCAGCCGGACGACCGCATCGGCGCCCAGTCGCAGCAGCCGGGCGAGGAACGTGCGGCAGTCGGTGGCCTCCTCGAGTCCGGCCAGCGCCAGCGTGCCCGGCTCAGTCGTCACGGCAGCCTTCGAGGAACTCCCGCTCCCGCGGGGTGAGCCGGCGCAGCCGCCCGGCCACCGTGTCGAAGGGCACCATCAACGACTGGGCGGTTGTCGCCAGCACCGGCGTACCGCTGGACTCGTCCCAGATCTCGTAGTCCGAGGTGTACGACGCGGCCTTGATCTGGCTGACCCACAGGTCGATGCGCAACGGCTGCGGGGAGAAGCAGATTGGCAGCCGGTACCGGATCCGGTGCTCGGCGACCACGATGCCCGTCGCCAGTCCTTCGACCCCGAGACCCCGGGCCTTGCTGAAGAACACCTCGACGCGGGCCTGCTCCAGGTAGGCGAGGTAGACGGTGTTGTTGATGTGCCCGTAGGCGTCCATATCGCCCCAGCGCATCGGGCAGTGGTAGGTCTGCCGGGCCATCAGCCGCCCTCCTGGTCCATCCACGTCCGCAGCCAGGCTCGCTCCTCCTCCGTCCACGGCCGGGAGCGCTGGTTGCGGTAGTCGTAGCAGACCAGGACGTTGGCTGTCGTGGCCACCGGGTCGGCCAGCACCTGCGCCGGGTCCGCGGTGGTCGCCACACCGTCCGGTGCGTCGACCCGGTGGATGTCCTGGCGCAGTCCCGCGCTGGAGCGCCCGATCGCGGTGACCCACGTCTGCACCACCAGCCGACCCCCGGCGGCGAAGTGCACCTGACTGCGGAAGTCGACCTCGGTGCGGGCCAGGATCACCCCGCCGCTGCCCGCCGGCGAGTCAGCCAACCAGACCAGCCGGGCGTCCTCGGTGAACGTCAGGTACCGCGCGTTGTTGACATGACCGAGCCGGTCCTCGTCGGACCAGCGCACGATCACGTCGAAGCGGTGCGGCACCCCGCCTAGTCCCGCGTCAGCCGGCGGTACGTCGTCCGGTGTGGACGGGCCGCCTCGGGACCGAGTCGCTCGACCTTGTTGCGCTCGTAGGCGTCGAAGTTGCCTTCGAACCAGACCCAGCGGGCGTCGTCCTCGGCGGCCAGGATGTGGGTGGCGACCCGGTCCAGGAACCACCGGTCGTGGCTGACCACGACCGCGCAGCCGGGAAACTCCAGCAGCGCGTTCTCCAAGCTGGACAGGGTGTCCACGTCGAGGTCGTTCGTCGGCTCGTCCAGCAGCAACAGGTTGCCGCCCTGCTTGAGTGTCATCGCCAGGTTCAGCCGGTTGCGCTCGCCGCCGGACAGCACGCCGGCCTGCTTCTGCTGGTCCGGGCCCTTGAAGCCGAACGCGCTGATGTAGGCGCGGGACGGCATCTCGACGTTGGCGACCTTGATGTAGTCCAAGCCGTCGGAGACGGTCTCCCACACTGTCTTCGTGGGGTCGATGCCGGCCCTGGTCTGGTCGACGTAGCTCAGCTTTACCGTCTCCCCGACCCTGATCTCGCCCTTGTCCGGCTGCTCGTCACCGATGATCATCTTGAACAAGGTGGTCTTGCCGGCACCGTTCGGGCCGATCACGCCGACGATCCCGCCCCGGGGCAGCGTGAAGCTCAGGTCGTCGATCAGGTACCTGCCATCGAAGCCCTTGACCAGGTGCTCGGTGTCCACCACGACGGTGCCCAGCCGCGGTCCCGGCGGGATCTGGATCTCGTCGAAGTCCAGCTTGCGGAACTTGTCGGCCTCCGCGGCCATCTCCTCGTAGCGCGCGATCCGGGACTTGCTCTTGGCCTGTCGACCCTTGGCGTTCTGGCGCACCCACTCCAGCTCGTCGCGCAACCGCTTGGCCCGCTTGGCGTCCTTCTGACCCTCGACCTTGAGCCGAGCGGTCTTGGTCTCCAGGTACGTGGAGTAGTTGCCCTCGTACGGGTAGGCCCGGCCGCGGTCCAGTTCGAGGATCCACTGCGCGACGTTGTCCAGGAAGTAGCGGTCGTGGGTCACCGCGAGCACCGCGCCGGGGTAGGCAGCCAGGTGCTGCTCCAGCCAGAGCACGCTCTCCGCGTCGAGGTGGTTCGTCGGCTCGTCGAGCAGCAGGAGGTCGGGCTGCTCCAGCAGCAACCGGCACAGCGCCACCCGGCGTCGCTCGCCGCCGGACAGCACGCTGACGTCGGCATCTCCCGGCGGGCAGCGCAGCGCATCCATCGCCTGCGTGATGCGGCTTTCCAGCTCCCAGCCCTCGGCGGCCTCGATCTTCTCCATCAGGTCGCCCTGCTCGACGAGCAGGCGGTCGAAGTCCGCGTCCGGCTCACCCATCGCTGCGCTGACCGTCTCGAAGCGGGCCAGCACGTCCCGGATCTCCCGGACACCCTCCTCGACGTTCCCGCGCACGTCCAGCTCGTCGTTGAGCTCGGGCTCCTGATCGAGCATGCCGACGGTGTAGCCCGGGGTCAGCCGGGCCTCCCCGTTGGACGGCGTCTCGACGCCGGCCATGATGCGCAGCACCGTTGACTTGCCGGCGCCATTCGGTCCGACCACCCCGATCTTGGCCCCGGGCAGGAACGCCAGGGTGACGTTGTCCAGGATGAGCTTGTCGCCGTGCGCCTTGCGCGCACGCTGCATGGAATAGATGAACTGCGCCACGTCGTCGTCGTGTCCCGTCGATTGCCGGTCTGAATCCGACCATTGTTCCAGTCGGTGTCGACCCCGACGGCCAGTGGGCGACGTGGGCGGGTCAGGACCGCACCGGAGTCAGGGGGCGGTCGGCACCGGAGTCAGGGCGCGGTCGGCCCCGTTCAGCCGCCGCGGCCGCTGCTGCCCCCGCTCGGCGGGCGTCCCGGCCCCGGCGTCCACCTCCTCGCCGGCCACCTCCCCGCTGTCCGGGTCCCGATCCGACGGTGTCGTCCCCTCGGGCCTGCCCTCGTCGTCCATCGCGCTGTGCGTGACGACGTCGGATCGGACCCGGGCGAACTCGACCTGACCGAGGACGAGGTTGGGCCCCACCGCCGTCGCCTCGAGCTCGATGGACATCCGCCGCTGGCCCTCGTGCTCGAACTGCCGGGTGTACAGCCGACCGCGGACGATGACCGGGTCGCCCTTGACCAGCGAGCGGGCGACGTTGTCGGCCAGGGCCCGCCAGCAGGTCACGTTCGTGAACAGGTTTTCGCCGTCCTCCCACTGCTGGCTGTCCCGGTCCCGGCGGCGCTCGGTCGCGGCCAGCCGGAAGTTGGTGACGCTGATGCCGGTCGAGGTCAGCCGGCGCTTGGGGGATCGACCACGTTGCCGATCACCGTGACCAACGTCTGATACATCCTGGACTCCGTTCGTCAGCTCGTCGCGGCCGCGGCTGGGCGCCGACGGCCCGCCGGCGCACCGTCCGGCAGAACCGACGTTCCCGCATGAAGCGCTGTAGCGGGGCGGCCCGACGCGATCTGGGGACAACGGCCGGAGCCTGTGGACAACCCGGAGCAGAGCCGGTGGCGCAGTCGCGAGCAGCCGCCTCGCGGACTGCTCAGCTCTGTCGGGGTCGACCCAGCTCTGTCGGGTCGAGCCAGCTCAGTCGCAGGCCGCCAGCGCGGTCGGGGTCGACTCAGCTCAGTCGCGGGCCGCCAGCTGCTCGACGCCGGGTCCGGACAGGTCGGCCAGCGCGGTCTTGCGCCCGGCCATGGCCAGCACGAGGGACAGCAGCACGCCGCTGGCCTCCGGGCCGTCGCCGGTGGACCAGTCCGCGTCGGTGGCCCGCAGCCGCAGCCCGGCGATGCGCGGCTTGGCCCCCACCGGCCCTGCCGTGCCGACGTAGGCGTCGGCGATCACCCGGACACTGGCCGGGTCGTAGTCGCCGGGTCCGGCTCCGAGCGGGCGGCGGATGTCCTCGCTATGCACAACAATCTCGCCAAGCAGCTCCCGCCGGGTCGCGCCTTCGCGTCCTTGGCCCGCTCCAGCCGCGCGACCAACTCCGCCGGCGATCCGTCCCCATGCCGCATCAGCGCCTTGCGCATGGCCGCGTGGAAGTCAAACCGGGACGTGACCATGTCGGCGAGGAAGCGGGGCGGCGTACTCCTCGCCCCGGCGATCAGATGCGCCACCACGTCGCGCACACGGTAGTCCGGGCACAGGGAGCCCTCGTCCCAGGCGGACTCGGGCAGGGTGCGCAGGTAGCCGACCAGCCGCTCGCGCTCCACGCGCTGCCGATCCCACACGGTCGTAGTCATGGACCCTCCAGACAAGTGTCGAACCCCGGTTACTGTAACGAGCAAGTTACCATGACGGAATGCCGCCGACGTCTTCCGCCGCCACCGTGTTCGAGGCGCTCGCCGACCCGCACCGCCGGGCGATCCTCACGTTGCTCACCGGGGAGGAGCGCTCGGTCGGCGAGATCGCCGGCGAGTTGCCGATCAGCCGCCCGGCGGTGTCCCGACATTTGCGACTTCTCAAGGAGGCCGGGCTGGTCGCCGAGCACGCCGACGGCACCCGGCGGATCTACCGGCTGCACGACGAGGGCCTGCCCGTGCTCCGGGACTACCTCGAGGGGGTGTGGGGCAACGCGATCTCCCGCTTCCGGCTGGCCGCGCAGAACACCGCGCCGAAGCGACCCGACCCGGCACCGTGACCGCGCCGCTGCTGCTGGCCTTCGAGATCGACTGCTCCCCGGAGCACGCCTTCGAGACCTGGACCCGCCGGATCGCGCTGTGGTGGCCGCGGGGACACACCATGACCGGAGCCGAGCACGTGGACCGGTGATCGAACCCTGGCTCGGCGGTCGCATCTTCGAGCGGGCCCGGGGCGGGGTGGAGGTCGACTGGGGTCGGGTGGTCCGCTTCGATCCACCGCTGCACTTCGGCTTCCGGTGGCATCTCGGGACCACGGCCGAGCAGGCCACCGACGTACAACTCACGTTCGTGGGCAACGGCAGCGGCGGCACCACGGTCGAGCTGGTCCACAGCGGCTGGGACCGCCTCGGCGCGGACGCGTCGGACCGACGCGAACGCAACACCGCGGGCTGGACGGCGGTCTTCGGCCATTTCCGCCCGTACGCCGAGGCGCCGCAGGTGCCGTGACCGGCCGGGCCGTAGGTTCCGGGCGTGGGCACGCTCGTTCGGGACCGGGTGACCTGGCTCGTCTACGGGAGCATGGCGGTCTACGGCTACTTCCTGTACGGCTTCGGTCCGACGGTGTCGCTGGTCGGGTCCGACCAGGGTGTGTCGCGGGCAGTGGCGGGCCTGCACGGGACGGCGCTCGCCGTCGGCGCGGTGCTAGCCGGGCTCGGCGGACCGCTGCTGGTCGGCCGGTTGGGTCGCGCGGTGGCCCTGCGGGTCGGGCTCCTCGGGCTCGGCGTCGGCACGATCGTGTACCTCGGTGGGACGACAACGTGGGTGACGCTGTCCGGCGCGCTGATCGCCGGCACCTTCGGCTCCAGCGTGGTCAACACCCACTCCGCCGTGCTGACCCACCAGCACGAGCTGCTCGGCCCCGCGGCGGTCAGCGAGGCCAACGCGCTCGCGGCCGGCTGCGGGCTGCTCGCCCCGGTAGTGATCGGTGCCGCGGCCGCCGTCGGGCTGGGCTGGCGCGCGGGCCTGCTGGTGGCGGCGGTCGCGGCACTGGCGCTGGCAGCCGTCGCGCTGCGGATCCCGTTCCCCCGTCCGTCCGGGTCCGCGCGAGCCGGGCCGGGACGGTGGCGGGCCGCCGCGATGCCGCAGCGGTACTGGGCCGCCTGGACGGTCCTCGTGCTGTGCATCGGGACGGAATTCTCCCTGACGTTCTGGTCCTCGGACCTGCTTCGCGAGCAGGTCGGCGTCAGCGCCGCCGTCGGCACCAGTTCGGTGGCCGCGCTGGTCGCCGGCATGACGGCGGGCCGCTTCGTCGGGGGTTGGTGGGCGCGCCGGCGCAGCCCAGACTGGCTGCTGGTCCGCAGCCTGCTGCTCGCCGCGGCGGGGTGGCTGGCGTTCTGGTCGAGTGCGGTCCTGTGGTTGTCGCTGCTGGGTCTGCTCGTCCTCGGACTCGGGCTGTCGGTGCAGTTCCCGCTGGCCATCAGCCGGGTCATCGCCGCGTCCGAGGGGCGGCCGGACACGGCCACCGGGCTGGCCTCGATCGGTGCCGGGTTCGCGATCGGGACGGCGCCGTTCCTGCTGGGCTTCCTGGCCGATGCCGGCGGTACGCACCGCGCGTTCCTGCTCGTGCCCGGGTTGCTCGGGCTGGCCCTGGTCGCGCTGCTGGCCGGCCGGGAGCGCACCCGATCAGCCGGGCGGCAGTAGGCCGAAGGCATCCTGGATGGCGGCCAGCGTCGGAGCGGCCAGCGCCCGCGCCCGGTCGGCGCCGCCGGCGAGGACGCGGCGCAGCTCCGCGGGATCCGACCGGATCTCGCGATAGGCCTCCTGCAGCGGCTGCAGCACGGCAATGACCGCCTCGGTCAGGTCGGACTTGAGTCGGGAGTTCGAGGAGTACGCCGTCGCCACTTCAGCCGGCGACCGGCCGAGCAGGCATCTGAGGATCTCCAGCAGGTTGCTCACGCCCGGCCGGGTGAGCGGGTCGTAGCCGACACCGGCTCCGGCGTCGGTCACCGCGCGGCCCACCTTGCGCCGGACCGCCTCCGGCGGGTCCAGCACGAACAGCACGCCGGCCGGCGAGGGGTTGGACTTGTCCATCTTCCGGCTCGGGTCGGCGAGGTCCATGATCCGGGCCCCGGCGAAGGGCCGGACCCCCGGTACGCCGAGTGTCGCGCCGTAGCGACGGTTGAGCCGGCGCGCCAGCGTGCGGGCCAGTTCCAGGTGCTGATCCTGGTCCTCGCCGACGGGTACCTCCACGAGCTGCCCGTCGCCGGCGTACAGCAGGATGTCCGCGGCCATCAGCACCGGATAGCTCAGCAGCGCGAGGGGGACGGAGTCCCGGCCGGCCGACTTCTCCCGGAACTGGATCATCCGGGCCGCCTCCCCGTACCCGGTCGCGCTCTCCAGCAGGTAGTGCGCGCTCGGGTGCTCCGGAAGGTGGCTCTGGACGGCCAGGATCGACCGCGCCGGGTCGAGCCCGGCGGCGAGCAGCACGGCCGCGACGTGCAGGGTGAGGTCGGCCTGGGCGCCGGGATCGTGCTCGACGGTGAGGGCGTGCAGGTCGGCGACCAGCGCCACGGTCGTGACGTCGTCCTGGCTGTCCACCATCGGCTTGATCGCGGCCAGCAGGTTGCCCAGCTGCAGCGGGCCGGTGGGCTGGACGCCGGTGAGCCGCCGGGCGGGGCGACTCGGGACAGGGTGCGGGTCGGGCGGTGCGGATCGGGACATCGGGGGGCTCCCTGGGGTCAGGCCGTCCACCGCTGCCGGATCCGTCCCGGGTCCGCCTCGGAAGGGCGGACCACGTCGGACGAGGACAGGTCGAGTAGCCGCCGCTAGGACAGCCACCAACCGGAACCCGTGAGGATCACTAACGCAGGATAGCGAGCCCACCGACCGTCAGGCGGGGAGGAAGACCACCGATCCGTTGTGCCCGCCGAAGGCGAAGGAGTTGGAGATCGCCGGGCCGGGCACCCAGTCCCTCGGCTCGCGCACGAGGTCGATGTCGAACGCCGGGTCGACGGTGTCCACTCCCATCGTCGGCGGCAGCTGCCGGCGGTGATAGCTCAGCGCCAGCGCGACCGCCTCGATCGCCCCGGCCGCGCCGAGCGCATGCCCGGTAATCCCCTTGATGGAGGTCACCGCCGGGCGACTCGAGCCGAAGACCTCCCGGACCGCGAACGCCTCAGCCGCATCGTTGAGCTGGGTCGACGTGCCGTGCGCGTTGACGTGGGTGACCGCCGCCGGGTCGATTCCCGCGTCGGCCAGCGCCGCCCGCATGCAGGCGATCGCCCCGCGGCCGTCCGGGGCGGGCGCGGTGATGTGGTGTGCGTCGGCGCTGGAACCCGAGCCCGCCACCTCGGCGTACACCGTCGCCCCCCGGGCCCGCGCCGCCGACTCCTCTTCCAGGACCAGGACGGCCGCCGCCTCGGCGGAGCAGAAACCGTCCCGCTGCACGTCGAACGGCCGGGAGATCCCGGTGGTCGACAGCGCCTTCATGTTCTGAAACCCGTTGGTCATCACCCCGGTCTGGCAGGACTCGGAGCCGCCGACGAGCACCGCGTCGCAGCGGCCCGCCGCCACCAGCCGGGCGCCGTTGGCCACCGCGTG
Source organism: Mycobacteriales bacterium (assembly GCA_038200385.1). Taxonomy (GTDB): domain Bacteria; phylum Actinomycetota; class Actinomycetes; order Mycobacteriales; family Geodermatophilaceae; genus JBBPYA01. Next base: position 4,402 of record JBBPYA010000055.1, on the reverse strand, counting down.
GGTCCCGGATGCGCATGCCGTCGTCACGGTCTCGACGGGCCCGCGCCAGCCGAACCGCATCGACACGCTCGCGGCTCCGGCGTTGGGCATGACGGTGGGTACGACGAGGGGCGAGACCCGCCCGGGGCCCTTCTCCAGCAGCACCTGGGTCTGGGACTCCCAAGCGTAGGCGCCACCGATGCCGGTCCCGAGCACCACCCCGCACCGGGCCGGGTCGTAACCAGGCTCCGCCAGGGACATCCCGGCGTCGGTCAGCGCCTGGGTTGCCGCGGCCACGGCCAGCTGGGCGAAGCGGTCCAGCCGGCGCGCCTCGACGTGCTTGATCCCCCACTCGGACGGGTCGAAGTCGTCGATCCGGCGCTGCACCGCGGGCTCGGTGGGACGGGACAATCCGGCCCAGAACGCCTCCGCACCGGATCCGCACGGCGCCAGCACCCCCAGCCCGGTGATGACAACCCGGCGACCGTCGCGGGCCTCGATCACCGGGCGCCCGTCTTGGCCAGCACCAGCCGCTCGAGATCGCCGTACGTCGAGACCTCCGACAGCTCGTCGTCGGTGATGTTGATGCCGTAGCGGTCCTCCAGCGACATCGACAGCTCGATGCCGGCCAACGAGTCCAGACCCAGGTCGTCCGCGAGCAGGACGCCGGGCATCAGCTGCTCCTGGCCGATGCCGAGGTGTCGGGCGGCGTCGGCGCGCACGGTGTCAGCGGTGACGGGCTGGCTCATCAGCACTCCTTCCTGGGCGGTGTGCCGATCCTGCCACGGTGGGTCCGGGCCATCGCCGCGACGGGACCTGCGGCGGCAGCTACATTCGGCGTCGTGAGTTCCCCGCCCGCGCTGATGGCCGTCGGCCTGCAGGCCCGGAGGGTCTTCGAGGTCGTCGAGCTGGACACCGCCCGGGCCCTCGGCAGTGGGTCGGTGCCGGTACTGGGCACTCCCCGCCTGCTCGCCTGGATGGAGGAGGTCACCGTGGCGGCGCTGGGTCCGGCGTTGCGTGACAGCGACACCTCCGTCGGATCGGCCGTGGAGCTGGCGCACCTGCGGCCCTCCGCCGTCGGCGCCCGGGTCTCGATCCAGGCCAGTGTGGCCAGCGTCGAGGGCGCGCAGGTGGTCCTGGACGTGCAAGCGACCCACGGCGACGGCACGACGATCGGCCGCGGCCGGATCACCCGCACGGTGGTGGACCGGGAGGCCTTCCTGGACCGCGTCGGTCCGGTCAATCCTGGCTGAGCCGAAACAAGCCGATCCGTCGGCACGAGCTGGCCACCCCGGCCGCCGGTAGGCTGCGCTACGCAGCGCCCGTAGCTCAGTGGACAGAGCAGCTGCCTTCTAAGCAGCCGGTCGCAGGTTCGAGTCCTGCCGGGCGCGCCGGCACCGGGCGTCGGTCCGCGGGGGCCCCGACCTGGCGGGCTCGGCTCAACTCGCCTCGACCGCCAGGGTGAGCCCGAAGCCGAGCAGCGCCGTACCCGTCGCGCCGTCCATGATCCGGCGGACCCGCCGGCGTTGCAGGGCCCGGCGGGCGCGGTGTAGCAGGACGGCGACCACGCCGAGGTACACCAGGCCGAGCAGCGCGTGGCTGATTGCGAACAGGAACAGCACGGCCGCCGCGGACTGCGCGGGCAGGAACTGCGGCAGCACGGCGAGATAGAACACCAGCACCTTGGGGTTAGTGATGTTCGACAGGAACCCCTGCCGCCAGCCGCCGAACGCGCTGCCGGCCCGCCCGCGTCCAGGACTCACCGCAGGGTACTCGCCGCGGACGGCCGACCGGATGGCCTGCACGCCGAGGTAGCCCAGGTAGGCGACGCCGAGCCAGGTGACCGCCTCGAAGACCGGCCGGGCCCGGACCAGCAGGGTGCTGATCCCGGCCGCGGCCAGCGCTCCCTGCACGACGTTGGAGCAGGTCACGCCGACCGCGCACCAGGCACCGCGCCACCGTCCCGACGTCAGCGTGTTGCGGGTGACCACGGCGAAATCCTGCCCGGGGATCAGCACGAGGACGACGGCGAGCAGCAGGAAGGACCCGTACGCCGACCAGGACACGCCCCGACCCTAGACACCGCCTGGGCGCTCCGGCGCCCGGTGCTCGTGGTTGACGATGTCCGGAAACCCGCAGTACGTTCCACTCTCTGCGTTTTCACGGGCAGTCGGCACTTTTGGGTGCCAGGAGGACGCCATCGCACCGAGGGCAGGACAGGTGCGGCTGCAGTACCGGGCGTCGAGATCCTGCCCTCCGGGCCTGGGCGACCGCGGTTGCGCCAAAACCCGCGTCGCTGCGGTCGCACTTCGGCAGTATCGAACTCAGTAGGCCGGGCGTCCGCTCGGTCGACGACATCCAGGAGAGGCGGCAGTATGACCTACGACCCCAGAACGGCCACTGGGATTCCGACCGAGCCCGTCGGCTCGATGCCACGACCCTCCAAGCTTCAGGACGCCTACGCCAAGTACGACGCCGGTGAGATCGGCAAGGATGCCCTGGAGGAGTTGCAGGAGGAGGCGGTCAAGGACACCATCGACCGCTACGAGGCCACTGGCGCCCCGATCATCTCCGACGGCGAGCAGCGTTGGTCCTCCTTCGCCACCTATCCCATTGCCGACACCCTGGCCGGCACCGGCCTGGCGCCGGGCCTCGCCCCGGGCGGGCAGTACTTCGCCATCTTCGCCGACGGGCACGGCCGGCAGCTGCCGAAGCTGGAGAGCGGGCCGTTCAAGTACAACCAGTACGCCGCCGACGCGCTCAAGAAGTCGATTCCGTACGCCAACAAGCCGATGAAGCAGGCCGTCATCGCCCCGTCGATGCTGGCCCTGCTGTACCCGCTCAAGGACCCGGTCGAGGGTTACCCCCGCGAGGAGTTCGAGGCCGCCCTGATCGACGAGTGCGAGAAGGACATCCGCGAGGCGTTCGCGGCCGGCGCAGCGCGCGTCTCGGTGGACTTCACCGAAGGTCGGCTGGCCACCCGGGAGGACCCGCGCAACCCGTGGACCGGGGCGGGCCTGCTGTCGCACTTCATCGACCTGAACAACCGGGTGATGGCCCGGTTCAGCGCCGAGGAGCGGGCCAACATCGGTGTCCACACCTGCCCCGGCGGCGACCGGGACTCCGTGCACTCCGCCGACGTGCCGTACAACAACCTGCTCCCTGAGATGTTCAAGATCAACGCCGGCTACTTCCTGATCCAGCTGGCCTCGGAGCGGGACAAGGACCCCGTGTACGAGTCGATCGCAATGAACATGCGCGATGACGCCGAGGGCGTGCGCCAGATGGCCTACCTCGGAGTGATCAACCCGCTGAACCCGCGGGTGGAATCGGCCGAGGAGGTCTGCGACCGGCTCGTGCGCGCCGCGGACTTCATCGACAAGCAGCAGCTCGGATCCACCGACGACTGCGGATTCTCGCCGTTCAGCATCGATGAGAAGCCGAACCACGGCTCGCCGGACTTCGCCCGGGACGTGGCCTTCCAGAAGATCACCGCGCGGGTCGAGGGCACCCGGATGGCCGCGGAGAAGCTCGGCGTCTCCTGACCTGAGCGACCGCTCGCCAGCAGGTCCCGGTACGCCGTCCGCGGCGTACCGGGACCTGCTCGTACGTCCGGTCGGTACCGACGAACGTAGGACCGTCGTGGATCTCGTGCTGCGGTCCTACGCCGAGTACGAGCCGCAGCTGGACCCGGTCGAGTGGGCGAACATGACCGCGGCGCTGCGCCGCATCGTCGGCCCGGACGCGCCGGGTATCGCGCTGGTGGCAACCGTCCTGGATATCGTCGTCGGCACGGCAACCTACCTGCCGGCGGGGCCAAGGGACTACCGGCACGCGCCGCAGAGCTGGGCGGTGGTGCGCGGGATGGCCGTCGACCCGGCCTGGCGCGGGCGTGGCATCGGACGGCGGCTGCTCCGGGAGTGTCTGCGGCGGGCGAGCGGCGACGGCGTACCGGGAGTGGGGCTTCACACCGCCTCGATCATGACCGCCGCCCGCGCGATGTACGAGAGCGAAGGATTCGTGCGGGACCACGACTTCACGCATCTGGGCATCACATTCTGCGTCTACGCGCGGTGGCAACCCGGTCCCGCTTGACCGTCCGGTGTCGGCCGGGTCAGGTCGGCAACGTCAGCTGATCACCGATCTTCCCGTGGACCTGGGCCACACCGTGGGCCAGCCCGCCCGAGCGGGCCTTCGATCCGTTGCGGCGGTCGACGACCAGGTAGGAGACGGTCGCGGAGCTGATGATGCTCAGCGGATCGGCGAAGCGGAGTGGCCGGTCGTCGACCAGCTGGGTCGCCGAGGCCGCGGCGCCCTTGACGATCAGGACCGCGTCGAACTCGTCGCCGTGCAGGGCCTCCTGCATGGTGGCCAGGGTCAGCAGGTTCGGTCCCCCGCCCGAGGGTCGATCACCGCGGCCCGC
>JBBPYA010000054.1:0-4114 GCA_038200385.1 Mycobacteriales bacterium | reverse complement strand
GGACACCCGGACCCGGCATGCGGCGAACTACGCCGAGTTGGCGGTGCAGTTCGAGGCGGCCCTGGGTCTCCCGGCGGAACGTCAGTGGTGGGGACGGATCGGCCTGGACCAGGCGAATCTGCGGGTCGCGCTGGAGCACAGCCTGGCGACCGGCCGGGAGCAGGACGCCCTGGCGCTGGCCGCCGCGCTGGGCTGGTACTGCTACACCCGTGGCCATCTCGGTGCCGGTGACCGCCTCGTCACCGACGTCCTCGCTCGGGTGGGGGATCCGGACGGGAGCCGCGCGGGCGCCGCTGCACGGGTGGCCGGGGGCATGCTGGCCTGGAGCCGGGTCGAGTTCGACCGCGCCGAGACCCTGCTGCACGGTGGGCTGGCCGCCAGCCAGGCGCTGGGCGACGTACGCCGCAGCAGCGTCGCGAGCGCGTTCCTGGGGCATTGCGCCCGGGCCTGCGGGCGCTACGACGAGTCGGCGCGCTGGCATCACCTCGCCGAGTCCGGCTTCCGGGAGCTGGGGAACGTCCAGGGTGTCGCGTGGGCTCACCAGGACCTGGGCCTGCTCGCCCGCGACCAGGGCGACCTGGGCGCGGCCACCAACCTGTTGCGCACCAGCCTGCGCGACTTCCGCGACCTGGACTACCCCTGGGCGGCTGCCTGGTCGGCGTGGGGGCTGGGGACCACGTTGTGCCGGCGGGGTCAGCTCGACGAAGCCGGCCTGCAGCTGGGCGCGGCGCTGCGCACGTTCCAGGACATCGAGGACCTGCGCGGGGTGGCGCAGTGCCTCGAGGCACTGGCGGAGGTGGCCCGCGAGCGCGCGTCGTACGAGGCCGCCGCCCGGCTGCTGGGCGCCGCGGGGGCCCAGCGCGAGCGGCTGGCGGCACCGCTGTCCGACGCCGAGCGGGACCGGGTCGACGCCGTCGAGCGGACCCTGGTCCGCCCGCTGGGGGCCGAGCCGGCCGAACGCGTCCGGCAGTCGGGCCGGCGGATGACCTCCGCCCAGATCGGCGAACTGGCCGCCGCGGTCGCCGCCGGCCGGGTGCCACCCGACCCCGATCGCGAGCCGCCCACCGTGTTGACTCGTCGGGAGGGCCAGGTCGCCGTTCTGGTCGCCTCGGGCCGGACGAATCGGCAGATCGGTACGGCGCTCGGAGTGGCGGAGAAGACCGTCGAGATCCACCTGCAGAACGCGATGGCCAAACTGGGAGCGCGCAGCCGGGCCGAGGTGGCCGCCTGGGCGGTCTCGCACGGCGGCACCGACTAGGACGGCTGGGACTCGCGCCGATCGGGCCCGGAGGACGAGCAGTAGGGGATTCCCCCTATACCCGCGGCCGGCTCCGACCCGTAGTCAGGAACGTGACAGCGGACGACCGAGCCGCGTTGGGGAGGCAACCATGAGCTGGGAACTGAACGGAACGTATCTGGAGAGCTGCAACTGCGAGGCGGTCTGCCCGTGCACCGCGTCCGGGTTGACGGCACCGGCGGACAACGAACGCTGCCAGGTGACGCTGGCCTTCCACGTCGACCAGGGCCAGATCGACGGGCTGGACGTCTCCGACCGCACCGTCGCCGTGTTCGCGGACGCCCCGCGGGTGATGGCTGACGGCGACTGGCAGGTCGGCCTGTACATCGACGGCCGGTCCGACGACGCGCAGGCCGACGCGCTGGGCAAGGTGTTCTCCGGACAGGTCGGCGGTCCGATGTCTGCGCTGGCCCCGTTGATCGGCGCCGTGCTCGGGGTGGAGCGGGTACCGATCAGCTTCCGCGACGACGGCCGGCGGCACGCCGTGCTGATCGGGGAGGCCATCGACATCGAGGTCGAGGACCAGGTGGCCCCGCAGTACGGCGACGACGGTCCGGTGATGGCGTTGACCGGCGTGTTCCACCCGGCCAACACCACGGTGACGGTGGCCAAGGCGACCCGGCGACCGGGAAGGAGGTGTACGGCAGGTCCTGGGACTTCGGCGGCCGCAACGGTCACTCGGCGCCGTTCACCTGGTCGGCGTGACCACGTCGCTGGCCACCAGGCGCGCCCCGTCGTACGCCGCCGCCGGCGGCCTGCTCGTGGTCGCCGGCGTGGCGTGGTTGCGGGTCGTCCGGAGCTCGGGCGACATGGGCGCGATGCCCGGGACGATGGGCCGGGGACTGGTCGCCTTCGAGGGCATCTGGATCGTCATGATGGCCGCGATGATGCTGCCGGCGACCGCTCCGATGGCCTCCATGTACGCGAGGTCGACCCGGTCGGTGCCCCGGATGGCGGCGTTCACCGCAGGCTACCTCGGTGTGTGGGCGGCGGCCGGGCTGCCTGCGTACGCGCTCGTGCTCGGCGCGGCCCGCCTCGTCGACGGGCGTCCGGCGGTCGGCACGGCGGTCGCGGCGGTGCTCTTCGCCGCCGCCGGGCTCTACCAACTCAGCCCGCTCAAGGACCGCTGCCTGGCGGCCTGCCGGACGCCGTTCGGGCTGCTGCTGCGCTACGCCTCATGGCAGGGCCGGACCCGCGACCTGCGTGCGGGTGCGCATCACGGGGCAGTCTGCCTCGGCTGCTGCTGGCTGCTGATGACACTGCTGGCCGCGTTCGGGTTGATGAACCTGTGGGCGATGGTCGGTCTTGCCGCGGTCGTCGTCGTGGAGAAGCTGCTTCCCGTCGGCCCCGGTTTCTCCCGGGCCGTGGGCGTGGCCGCCCTCGCCCTGGCCGTGGCGGTGGTCTTCCTGCCCTGGCTCGCGCCGGGTTTGCAGGGCACAGTCATGTCGGGCTGACCCGGCGGCTCAGGCCGTGACGGCGCGCCAGCAGGCCTCGATCAGCAGGGGTACCTCCGAGCGCGCTAGCGGCTGGCCCGAGGCGACCAGCCGGACCACCGGGCCGATCGACAGGTCGTAGAGCAGCGGGTGGGGCAGCGCCACGAACTGCGCCACGAGCTCGGCGACCGCAGGCAAGGCGACCAGCGGATCGCCGTCGGCGGCCATCGCCTTGCGGTGCGCCGCCCCGGCGAACGGCGAACCGTCCACCTGGACCAGGAAGCGCGCCCGGTCCGGCTGCTCGGCCAGGTAGTCATACCCGCCGTGCCAGAGCTGCCCAAACCGCTCGCGGGGCGCAGCGTGCGGATCGATCCGGTCGAACGCGGCCGCCATGAGGTCGTGCTTGACCTCGAGGTACGTCGCGTGAACCAGCTCCTCCTTGGAGGCGTAGTGCACGTACGCCGTACCCGTGGCGACACCCGCCTCGGCGGCCACGGCGCCCATCGACGCGCCGTGGAACCCGTGACGCGCGACCAGCCGGACGAGGGCCCGGCGTACGGCGGCCGCCCGGTCCAGCGCCGTCCTCACGCGATGAGCGCGGCGCGGGCCGCACCGACGTCGAGCACGACACCGGTCTCCCGCTCGGACATCTCCCAGAGTTCGTCGATCCGGCGCTCAAGGTCGAAGCGGCGCAGTACCGGCCGTCGGACCGCCGGGCCGTTGGTGCCGAACCGCGGCGCGTACAGCTCGCCGCCGTGGGCCCGCGGATCGGTCGCGGCCCGCAGCTGGGGCCGCGCGCCCTGCTCGGCCGACATCCCCGTCGCCGAGACCAGCAGGCAGGACAGCGTGCCGCCCAGGCCGGCGCCGCCCTCCCGGACGGTCCGGGCCTGCAGGTCGGTGTTCGACAGACCCGGATGGGCGATCAGGCTCTGCGCGACGACGCCGGCGCGCACGAACTTGCGCTGCAGGCCCAGCCCGAAGTGGAAGTTCGCGAGCTTGGCCTGCCCGTAGGACTTCCAGGCGCCGTACCGGCCGTCGAGGTGGGGGCGGGCCGGGTCGAGTGCGCGCCCGGCGAAGCGGGCGGTGCTGGTGACGGTGACGACGCGGGCGGCCTCGGCCCGCAGGACGGCGGGGAGCAGGTGCGCGGTGAACGCGAAGTGGCCGAGGTGGTCGACACCGAGCTGCATCTCGAAGCCGTCAGCGGTACGCCGCTCCGGCATCGCCATCACACCGGCGTTGTTGACCAGGATGTCGATCCGCTCGTGCGCGGCAAGGATCTGTCGGGCCGCGGCCGCGACGGAGGCCAGCTCACCGAGGTCCAGCGGGACGATCTCGAGCGAGGCGTCCGGGTGCAGCGCCCGCACCTCGGCCTCGGCTGCCGCGG
>JBBPYA010000053.1:0-9689 GCA_038200385.1 Mycobacteriales bacterium | reverse complement strand
GGACCGTCCTGCTCGACGGCGGGCAACCTGTGCTGCGCGTCACTGCACCAGAGGACAGACCCGAGGACATCGAGTCGATCGCGAGCGCTTTCGCCGTCGCTTGATCCGTGAGGCGTCCCGCAGGCCGTTCCTCATACGGCGATCCACTCGGCGCATGCGCAGGTGGATGTTGGGACGTTCTAGTGTTTGGTCGTGGGTCGGTTCGACCGGGTTGTCCTCATCTTCAATCCGTACAGCACCGGCCAGGCGGCGCGGCTGGCTGAGGAGCTGCGGGCTGACCTGGTCGGGCGGCTGCCCGGTTGCCCTCAACTTTCGACCGAGGGTCTCGCCTCGGCCCGCCAGGCGGCCTGGGAGCTTCGGGTGGCAGCTGCGCGGGGCGGGTCGTCTCAGCTGCCGATGGCGCCTGAGTGGGTGGCGAGTTGGGCGTCCAGGCCGGCGAGCAGGGTGTCGAGGCTTCGGTTCAGCTCGGCGGCGCCGTCGTAGCCGGCCAGGACTGAGGCCAAGCTGCGCAACACCGGGAACTCGCCGGCTGGGAGTTGATGCAGGCCGAGGCGGAGTAGGTCGTCGGTCTCCTCGGGGTCGGCGATGAGTTCTTGGAGCTCGGTGAGGATGTGGCCGTACAGGCAGCCGGTGTATGCCCGGTGCATGTGTAGGGCTGTCACCGGAGCGAAGCCGGCGCCGATGAGCCGGGTCAGCATCTGTTCCACCGGCCGCAGCACCCCCGGCGGTTGCAGCCCCAGCGGGCGGGACAACGGCCGGGTGACCAACAGCGGCACCACGTGGGGATGGCTGAGTGCAAGCCGGCGGAAGTCGTGCGCGCTGGAGCGCAGCTGGACTTGCCAGTCCAGGCTCTGGATCGGGTCCGGCAGTTGCGCGAGGAATAACTCGACCACCCCATCCAACAGTGCCGCCGTGAACTCGTCTGGATGCCCCGGACAGGCACTTGACGCGTCCTACCGCCAGCTACGGCATCGGGGTGAAGTGCCTGCTCAAGCGGGCCTCGGCTACTTCATCCGATGCGGCGGAGGTGTGCGGTCCCCTCCCATCCGTGGCCTCGTGGTTCGGTGGCGGACTCGGCTGGACAGCGGGGAAGACCCAGCGGCGGTAGCTCAGGTAGCGGATGACGGTCCCCGCGGAGATGGAGCCGATGTTGGCGATCTGCAGGACGAGGGCGCCGTCTTGGCCCAGCGGGTACCTGACGAGCGCGACGATTGCGAGTCCCAGGACGAGGGCGAGCCCATTGATCCCCGTGAAGAGGAGGTACTCCCGTCCGAGTCCGGTGCGGGCTCGATGGGAGAACGACCAGAACCGGTGGGCGAAGTAGGCGACTGTCATCGCCACCAGCGTGGAGAGCAGCTTAGCCGTGATTGCCCCGACTTCCAGGTGGGCGTAGAGCAGCTGGAAGAGCCCGATGTCGAGGACGAAGCAGGCGGCGCCCACGACGCCGAAGGCACTGAGTTCCTTGAGCATGAGGCGTGCGGTGGATTGCAGCAGCCTGGCACTGGTTGGCCCCGATGGGGCGGACGACTGGCGCTTGGTCACCGACGTCTTCGCCGTGGCGGCGCTGCTCGGATGTCCGGCGTGGCCGGCGTCACGGTCCTGGGCGGCGACCGTTGGGATTTGTCTTTCGCCGGCTGCTTTCGGCCGTCGACACGTCGACGACCAGACGGTGTAGTGGCGCGCACGCTGGGTGACGGGCCATGCCCGTAACGATTGTGATGACGTTCACAAACGCGCGAACGGATGAACCCGAGCCTTGCTTGGGGCGAACGCATAAGGCATCTGATCACCGACCGTGAGGCTCATCGTGTCCCGTGACCCCGGACCTACGGACGTCGCCGGTTCTCTGGCACGACCGGCACCGGCGTGCCGTCGTGGTCGAGCGCCGATGTTCGCCGGACTTGCCTTGTTCTTCCTTCTTGCGGCGCCGTCGATGGCGGCGGCCGCGACCCCGAACCCGGTCGCGACCACCATGGTTGCCGCGACGACGTCCGTACTGGCCGCCGACGACCCGATCCTGCCGTCGGCGCCGGCACCCTTCAGGGAAACCGACCCGACAAGCGTGCAGGACGCCCCGACGAGGACGGAAACCGGCCCCGCGCTCAGCGCGTGGCAGATCGCCGGCTTGGCCCTGCTCGGGCTGGTGTCCCTGTTGCTGACCGGGGTGGCGATGACCACCGTGGCGTGGATGCTGCACGCCTGGCGCACGCCCCAGTCGCTGGTAGCCACCGGGTTCTCCCGGGTGCGGCGCGAGCCCGAGCGGTCGTTCTCTCTCCTCGTCCCGGCCCGGCACGAGGAGGGGGTGCTCGGCGACACCCTCGACGCGTTGGCCGTGCTGGACCATCCCGACTTCGAGGTCATCGCGATCGTCGGGCATGACGACCCGGGCACGGAGGCCGTCGCCCGGGCGGCTGCCTGCCGGAACCCCGGCCGGGTGCGGGTGGTCGTGGACGACAGCGTCCCGAAGAACAACCCCAAGGCGCTCAACCGGGCGCTCGAGCACTGCCGGGGTGACATCGTCGGGGTCTTTGACGCCGAGGACGAGGTGCACCCGCAGCTGCTGCAGCTGATCGACTCGCGGTTCGTCGAGACCGGCGCCGACGTGGTCCAGGGCGGCGTGCAGTTGATGAACATCCACACCAGCTGGTGGGCGCTGCGCAACTGCATGGAGTACTACTTCTGGTTCCGCAGCCGTCTGCACTTCCACGCCAACGCCCGGTTCATCCCGCTGGGCGGCAACACCGTCTTCTTCCGTACCGAGCTGATCCGCGGCGCCGGGGGCTGGGACCCCGAGTGCCTGGCCGAGGACTGCGAGATCGGTGTCCGGCTGTCCACCGACGGCGCGAAAGTTGTCGTCTCCTATGACCCCGAGGTCGCCACCCGTGAGGAGACCCCTGGGTCGCTGATGTCCCTGTACAAGCAGCGGACCCGGTGGAACCAGGGCTTCCTGCAGGTGCTGCGCAAGGGTGAGTGGCGCAAGCTGCCCACCCGGCGGCAGCGGCTGATGGCCCGCTACCTGCTGGCCATGCCGTTCCTGCAGGCCTTTACCGGGCTGATGATCCCGATCTCACTGGTCCTGATCTTGACGGTGAAGGTGCCCACCGCGGCCGCGCTGCTGACCTTCCTGCCGATTGCCCCAACGCTGGTGGGCCTGGTGGTCGAGACGGCCGGGTTGGGCGACTTCGGCCGGGTCTACGGCATCAAGATCCGGCTCCGGGACTACGCCCGGCTGCTGCTCGGCACGTTCCCCTTTCAGGTCTTCCTGGCCGCCGCCGCCGTCCGCTCCGTCGTCCGTGAGCTACGCGGTGACGGGTCGTGGGAGAAGACCGAGCACTCCAACGTTCACCGCACCGGGGCCACCGCCCGCGCCACGCCCCGGGCGCTGACCGTCGTCCCCGACCTGTCGGAACGAGAGGCAGCCTGATGGCCACCAGCACTCTGGAGCGGCTAGCGCTAGCTGCATTGGTGGAGCCACCCACCGAGCCCGGCCGCATCGCCCGGCTGAGGTCCTGGTCGAGCCGGCACAGGGCATCGCTGACCTGGTTCGCCCCGGTGTTCGTCCTCGCCGGGGTCGTGCAGACGGTCAACATGACCGGCATCCCGCAGCGCTTCGACGACGAGGGCACCTACGTCGCCCAGGCGTTCGCCGTCTCCGACCTCGGCGCCCTCACCCATTACGCGTACTTCTACGACCACCCGCCGCTGGGCTGGATCCAGATGTCGGCCTGGTTCCAGCTGACCGGGGCGCTGTCGCGGTACAGCTCCGCGGTCATGGCCGGCCGCGAGTTCATGGTGATGGCCACCCTGGCCTCGGCGGTGCTGCTGTTCCTGCTGGCCCGGCGGTTGCGGTTCTCCCGACCGGCGGCGGCAGCCGCGGTGGCGCTGTTCGCGCTGTCTCCGCTGGCCGTGCAGTTCCACCGTTCGGTGTACCTGGACAACATCGCCACCCCCTGGCTGCTGGCCGCCTTCGTGCTGGCCCTGGCTCCGCGCCGGCAGCTGCTGGCCTACGCCGCTGCGGCTGCGGCCTTCGCCGTGGCGGTGCTGTCCAAGGAGACGTACCTGCTGTTCCTGCCGTTCCTGGCCTGGCAGCTGTGGCGGGGAGCCGACCGCACCACGAGGCGCTATTCGCTGTCGGTCGCGGCCGCGGTGCTGACCCTGGTGGGCGGCTCGTACGCCCTGCTGGCCACGTTGAAGGGGGAGCTGCTGCCCGGCGCCGACCGCAACAGCCTGTGGGACGGCGTCACCTTCCAGTTGGTCGGCCGGGACGCCAGCGGCTCGCTGTTCGACGTATCGAGCCTGTCCCGGGTCACCTTCGGACAGTGGTGGCAGCTGGACCCGGTGTTCATCGTGGCCACGCCCATCGCGGCCCTGGTCGCCCTGCGCAACCGGCGGCTGTGGCCGCTGGCCGGTGCCCTGCTGTTCCTGGTCGCGTTCATGCTCCGCCCGGGGTACCTGCCGGTGCCCTACGTCATCGCGCTGCTCCCGCTCGGGGCGCTGCTGATCACCGGCGCGGTCGAGACCAGCCTGCGGGCCGCGCGGACTCGGCGCAGCCCCCTCCGACGGCGGACCGGGATCGCGGTGACCACCCTGCTTGCCGTGGCGACCGCCGCGGTGGCCGCGCCGATCTGGTTCGTCCAGCTCCGCGGCCTGCTGCGGGCCGACCTGGACCGCCCGACAGCCGACGCGCAAGCCTGGATCGAGCAGAACGTCCCCACCGACCAGCGGCTGATCGTCGACGACGCCATGTGGGTCGACCTCGTCCGCGCGGGCTACGACCCAGACGACGTCGTCTGGTACTACAAGGTGGACACCGACCCCGCCGTCGCCGCGCTGGCTCCCAACGGCTGGTCGGACTACGACTACGTGATCACCACGGACTCGCTGCGGACCTTCCCCGACGGGTTCCCCATCGTCGCCGAGACGATCGACAACGCCACCGAGGTGGCCAGCTTCGGAACCGGTGACCAGCGGGTGCAGGTGCTGCGGGTCGACCCCGCTGGCGCCCAGGCAGCCGACGCCGCCCGCGCCGCCCAACAGACGGCCCGGGAAGCCGCCGGCGCCGAACTGGTGCAGAACACCGACCTGACCTTCTCCTCGGCCGCCCGCGACCTGACCGCCGGAGGCCGGGTCGACGGCCGCGCTCTGACGACGCTACCCGCCGCGGCCGGCGCGGTCGGCCAGCTCACCGTCGCTGACGCCCCGCCGGTCGCCGGCGAGAACGACACCGAACTGCCGCGTCGCCAGGTGCTGGTCAGCGCGGTCGACGGCCGACCGCTCGCCGGCGACTTGGACACCGCCGCGCAGCTCGCCGACTACCTCACCAGCCAGCCCGGCGCATTCGCCCCGGCCTCGGTGGAGTTGACCAACGACGGACTGCTGGTGACCTGGTCGCTGGTCGGCACCGACGGCGTCCTCCCGGTGGGCACCCCCTGACTCGCCGTCGCCACGACTCGGACCCGAGACCCCCCAACCCGACCGCACCGATCCAGGAGGCCAACACCGTGTCATCCTCAATGTCGAGTCCCACGCGGCTGCATGCCCGGCTGGGCGTGCTGGCCGCGCTCAGCGGCCTGCTGCTCACCGGGCTGGCCGTGTTCGCCAGCCCGGTCTCCGCCGAGGACGCCCCGTCCCCGGACTCCGGACAGGGCTGGGTCCGGCTGGCGCACTTCTCCCCCGACACCCCTGCGGTAGACGTCTCGCTGACCGCGTTCAGCGACAGCCAGTCGATGCTCGCTCTGTCCGACGTCGCCTACGGCGACATCTCGGCCTACGAACGGGTCCCGGCCGGCACGTACACCGCCTCGATGCTCCCGGCCGGCGGCTCCCCGGGCGCCACCCCGGTGGTCACCCAGGCGGTCACCGTCGAGGCCGGCACCGCCTACACGGTCGCCGCGGTCGGCAAGAACATCGACCTCACCGGCACCGTGTTCACCGATGACTTGACCGCGCCGGCTGACGGACAGAGTCGGATCCGGCTGGTCCAGGCCTCGGTCTCCTCCCCGGAGGTCACCGTGCAGGCCGCCGGCGGCCCATTGATCGCCCAGGACGCCGCGTTCGGCACCGCCACCGGTTACGCCGCGATCGCTCCCGGGGTGTGGACGATCCAGCTCACCGGTGCATCCGGGGAGCCGACCACGACGGAGGTCACCGTGCAGCCGGGCACCGTCAGCACCCTGATCGTGCTCGACCGCGGGAACGACCTCTCCATCGAGGCGACGATCGACTCCTCCAGCGTCGGCGCGATGACCCCGGCCGGCGGAGTCGAGACCGGGGGCGGTTCCGCCGCCACGTCGGTCATCGATGGGCCGTCGATCGGGGCGCCGGACACCTCGACCCTGCCCGCCGCGCTGGTGCTGACCGGTGTGTTGCTCACCGGCGGGGCACTGGTGGCCGTCCGCCGCAGGGCCACCCGGGCGGCCCTGCGGTGAGCCGGCGCTCGGTCACCATGCTGGTGGCCGTCGGCGCAGCCGCCGTCGTCGTCGCCAGTCTGCTAGCTGGTCTCGTCACTGAGCGCGACGATGCCCGCGACCGGACGCCGGGCGCGTCGACCCCGTCGGCCGGCGCCGACGACGACGCCCTGCAGATCTACACCGCGAATGAAGCCGGGGCGGCGTTCCTGGCCGACTACGTCGAGGACGACGGCCGGGTGGAACGCACCGACCAGGGCGGAGACACCGTCAGCGAGGGCCAGGCTTACGCGCTGCTCGTTGCGGTCGGCGTCGGGGACCGGCAGACGTTCTCTACCGTCTGGGACTGGACGAAGACGAACCTGCAGCGCCCAGACGGGTTGTTGAGCTGGCGGTGGGAGGACGGTGACGTCGTCGACCCGTCGTCCGCCTCGGATGCCGACCTCGACGCCGCCCGGGCACTGATCCTGGCCGGTACAAACTTCGGGGACCCGGCCTTCACCGCCGACGGGGTGGCGCTGGGCCAGGCGGTGCTGGACCTGGATACGGTGCGGACCGGCGCCGGTCGGATCCTGACCGCCGGTCAGTGGGCGAGCACCGAGCCCTACAGCTACAACCCCAGCTACGCCTCACCCGTCGCGACCGCCGTGCTCGCCGAGGCATCCGGCGACCCACGGTGGGCCGAGCTCGACGAGGGCAGCCAGAGGATCACGGCGGCCCTGCTCGACCAGTCGCCGCTGCCCCCGGATTGGGCGCAGGTGCACGCCGACGGGCGGGTCGAGGCGATGCCCGGAGTGCAGGGACGCGGGCAGAGCGTCCGCTACGGCTACGACGCCGCCCGCACCCCGATCCGGTTCGCTGAGTCCTGCGACCGGGCCGACCGGGTGCTGGCCGCCGACATGGCCGACGCCCTGGACCGGGGCGGGGACGTCGCCGAGTTGGACCTCGGCGGCTCGCCGATGGGCGAGACCGAATCCGTCGTCGCGGCCGTCGGTCAGGCCGCCGCGGTGGCCGCGGCCGGTGAGAACTCGCGGGCCGCCGACGAACTGGTCGACGCCGACCACCTGCAGCAGCTGACCCCGACCTACTACGGCGGGGCGTGGGCGGCGCTGGGCCGCTTCATGCTCACCGACGACGCGCTCGGCGGCTGTCCACCGGTCGAGGCAGCAGCATGAGGTGGGCAACCACGGCCTCCGGTGCCGCCCTGACCCTGATGGTGCTGGCTGGCTGCGCCGGGCAGCCGTCGGTATCGGCCCCGGCGCCCACGACGTCGGCGCCGTCCTCGGCCTTGCCGACCGGCCCGGCACCGCTGCCAGCCGCCTCCGACGTGACCGCGACCTCTGTGGTCATCCCGGCGATCGGGGTGGAGGCCTCGCCGCTGGAGCAGCTGGGCCTGCTGCCCGACGGCACCCTGGCCGCCCCACAGGACTTCGCCCAGGCCGGGGTGTTCGCCGACGGGCCGCTGCCGGGGGAGCAGGGCCCGGCGGTCATCGCCGGGCACGTCGACTCCGCAGCAGACGGGCCGGCGATCTTCTACCGCCTGCCTGACCTGGCCCCCGGCGACGAGGTGCAGGTCGGCCTCTCCGACGGCGACACGGTGACCTTCCGGGTCGATCGGCTGGTCACCGCGTCCAAGGACGACTTCCCGACCGAACTGGTCTACGGCCCGACGCCGGACGCCCAACTACGGCTCATCACCTGCAGCGGCGCTTTCGACTCCGTCGAGCGCTCCTACCTGGACAACACCATCGTCTTCGCCACCGCGGTCAGCTGACCCGTGGCCCACGCAGAGAGCTGACCCGAGATGCCCGACCGCACCCTTGTGATCATCCCGACCTACGACGAGCGGGAAAACCTGCCGCTGATCACCGCCCGGGTCCGCGCGGCTGTACCCGACGCGCACGTGCTGGTCGTCGACGACGGCTCACCCGACGGCACCGGCGACGTCGCCGACGGTCTGGCCCGCTTCGACTCCTCGGTGCACGTCCTGCACCGCACCACCAAGGAAGGCCTCGGCGCGGCCTACCTCGCCGGCTTCGCCTGGGGCCTGGATCGTGACTACGACGTGCTGGTCGAGATGGACGCCGATGGATCGCACCAGCCCGAGGAACTGCCCCGGATCCTGCGGGCGCTGTCCGACGCCGACGTCGTCCTCGGCTCACGCTGGGTGGCCGGCGGGGAGGTGCTGAACTGGCCGCTGCACCGCCAGCTGCTATCTCGGGCCGGCAACGCCTACACCCGGCGGGCGCTCGGTCTGCGGGTGCAGGACGTCACCGGCGGCTACCGCGCCTACCGCCGCGAGGTCCTCGATGAGCTGCAGCTGACCGAAGTGGCCTCGCAAGGCTACTGTTTCCAGGTCGAGCTCGCGTGGCGGGCGCTGCGGGCCGGCTACCAGGTCATCGAGGTACCGATCACTTTCGTTGAGCGGGTGCTGGGCACCAGCAAGATGACCGGCGACATCGTCCGTGAGTCGCTGGTCCGGGTGACCTGGTGGGCAATCGCCGAGCGAACCCGGCAGCTGCTACGGCTCTCCCGCGGTGAACGGCTGCGGCCGCGGGCCGGCTCGGCGCCCCACAGCCACGCCGCCCCACGGCTGCAGCTGGGCGAAGCCGCCTGATCGCATCCGCGGTGGCCTGAACGCCTCGACGAGCAGCTGAAGATCAGGCGATCCGACACGGCGTGTAGTCGGGCGACCGCATCTGTGTCGTCGCGCTGGGCCGCTCGCAGGAGGTCCTTCGCCTGGCGGCGAAGCTGGCCGAGGTCAGGGCGCGAGGGAAGGTCAGGCATGACGTCTCCTTCGTCTGCCGGCGGTCCGCGGTGCCGGGCAAAGGAGTTCGCCACCATCGATCAACGCTGTTTGCTCTCGGAGGTGGACTCAGTCCCGCCTGCGGACCCGGCGGCGTCCTCCGGCGCCGACTGCAGATCTTGGCCGACAGCGGCAGATCGCGGGGCGACAGAACCGCACCTCCGCACGTGTCGCAGACCGATCCGCTAGCGGGTCAGGCGGACCGACCGAGATGGATCGTGCGGGTTCCTGCCCGGCCGCCAGGCCCGGTCACCGGGAGACGTGGGCGCCCGCACCGACCTGGTAGGCCTCGCAGAGCAGCCCGCCGAAGTCGTCGTCGAGTTCGTCCATCGTGCTCACTCGGAACTGGTGGACGAACAGGCGTGCGGTGTAGGGCGAGACACTGATGATGCGCGGATCTCGCGCCTCCCGTTGCAGGTCGAAGTAGCCGGCGAGCAGGCCGCGAGCGGTCGGACGTGCGCCGGCGAAGCCGCGGC
>JBBPYA010000052.1:0-15669 GCA_038200385.1 Mycobacteriales bacterium | reverse complement strand
GGTCGACGGGCTTGCTGGACACGCTGCGGCAGGGCCTGACCGCGCGGGACCGCAGCGGAAACCGGATGGACCGGCGCGGTTTCTTGCTCGCCGGGGGTGCGGCCGCCGGGGTTGCTGTCGTGGCCGGTGGCGCAGGAACGTTGCTCCAGCGCAGGTTCAACGTCAGCGCGGCCCGGAACGCGCTCACGATCGGCACTCCCGCCGACAGCGCGCCGGCTGTGCCGGCCGGAGCGGACCTGTCCGGGCAGGTGCCCGGCCTGACGCCGCTCATCACCGACAACGCCGACTTCTACCGCGTCGACATCAACATCAACGTCCCGCAGATCTCGCCGACGGACTGGTCGCTGCGGATCCACGGGAAGGTGAACAAGGAGCTGACGTTCACCCTGCCGGACCTGATGGCGCGCAACGACCTGATCGAGCGCGACATCACCCTCACCTGCGTGTCCAACACCGTTGGTGGCGATCTGGCCGGGGCGGCACGATGGATCGGCGTACCTCTGAAGAACCTGCTCGACGAGGCCGGTGTGGACAGCGCCGCGGACGCGGTGCTGACGACGGCGATCGACGGCTTCACAATCACGACACCGACCGAGGACTGCCTCAAGACCGAGAACGCGATGCTGGCCTTCGCGATGAACGGCGAGCCGCTGCCGGCCGAGCACGGTTTCCCGGTCCGGATGATCGTCCCCGGTCTCTACGGCTACGTGTCGGCGACGAAATGGCTCGTCGACATGGAACTGACCAGCTTCGACCAGGTCCAGTCCTACTGGACCAAGCGCCAGTGGGATCCCAAGGCGCCCATCAAGACGGCGTCCCGGATCGACGTGCCCTCAGCCGTAGGCACCAAGGCCGGGGATCTGACCATCGCCGGCGTGGCCTGGGACCAGACGGTCGGGATCGCCAAGGTCGAGCTTCAGATCGACGGCGGCGCCTGGCAGCAAACCGAACTGGCCGCCCAGACGAATGCCGACATGTGGCGCCAGTGGCGCATCCCGTGGCGCGCCGAGACCGGCCAGCACACGCTGACCGTCCGCGCCACCAACCAGAGCGGCGACCTGCAGGCCGAGGAACGGGCTGAGCCCTTCCCCAACGGGGCCTCGGGTTGGCACACGCTTCAGGTGTTCATCCAGTGAGCACCTGTGTCCGAACGGTCCAGGGCGACAGTCGTCCGGCCACAGCACAATCGAAAGGAGCACCACCGGTGAAGAGCAGCACGAGGATGCGAACCATCCTGCTCACCGCCGTGGCCGGCCTGACCCTGTCAGTCGCCGCCTGCGGTACCAGTTCCGGCACCACCACGGGGTCCTCGGGCGGCAGCAGCTCGGCCGCGGCGACCACGACCGAGTCCCAGCAGGCCACGACCGAGGCCGCAGCCGCCGGCCAGAACTTCGGTTCGGGTTGCGCCGCCGTCCCCGCCTCCGGGCCGGGCAGCTTCCAGGGCATGACCGCAGACCCGGTCGCCACCGCGGCAAGCAACAACCCGGTGCTGTCGACGCTCGTGGCCGCAGTGAGCGCGGCCAAGCTGGTGGACACCCTGAACGACCCCAACGCGCAGTACACGGTCTTCGCCCCGGCGAACTCCGCGTTCGACGCGATCCCCGAGGCCGACCTGAACAACCTGCTGGCCGACGTTCCTGCCCTGACCGACGCCCTGACCTACCACGTCCTGCCGATGCGCCTGTCGCCGGACCAGCTGGCCGGGACGTTCAAGACCGTCGAGGGCAAGGACCTGACCATCTCCGGCAGCGGTGAGAGCTTCACCGTCGGCGATGGTGGCGCCAACGTGGTCTGCGGCAACGTGCAGACCGCCAACGCCACGGTCTACATCATCGACCAGGTGCTCAGCCCGCCGGCTTCCTGATCCGGCTCAGCGCCACGGGTGCCCCCGACCTGCTCGACGGGTCGGGGGCACCGTCGTGCGCAGGGGCGGTCGGCATCAGAGCAGTTGGGCGGCCAGCTCGGCGCGGCGGGATCGCCCGGTGCCGTCGAATGAGGCGATCCACTGCGCCCGCTTGTAGAACCGGTGCAGCGGGTGGTCCCACGTGAAACCGATGCCGCCCATGGCCTGGATGGCGTTCTCCGCAGCCAGGGTGGCGGCGTCCCCGGCGGAGATCATCGCCACGGTGACGGCCTGGTCGGCGTCGTCGGTGCCGTCGTTCACGCTGGCGGCGGCGCGATAGGCGAGTGAGCGGGCCAGCTGCAGCGCGGTGAAGATGTCCGCGATCCGGTGCGAGACCCCCTGATAGGCCCCGATCGGGCGGCCGAACTGGGTGCGTTCCTTGGCGTACGCCGTACACAGGGTGAGGCAGCGCTGGGCCACCCCCACCGCCTCGCAGGCCAGCAGGGCCCCGGCGCGCCGGCGTACGTCGGCCAACACGGCGTCGACCCCGTGCTCCAGGGCGACCGGGCGCCCGACTGTGCCGTCCAGGTGAAGCTCGGCCAGTCGTCGGGTGCGGTCCGTCGTCGACGTGGGGACCACCCGTGCCGTGGCGACGTCGACCTGCCAGCACCCGGGTCCGTCCGGGCCGGCGGCGACCACGAGGACTGACTCGCACGCTGCCAGGTCGGGAACCCGGATCTTGGTGCCGGTCAGCAAACCCACGGCGTCGGCCATGGTGGCCGGACCCGGCCGGGCCGCCGAGCGGAGATCGCCCGCCGCACCGGGCTCGGCCCACGCCAAGGTCGTCGGCCGCTCCGGGACCACACCGAGCACGGGGCCGGCCAGGGCGACCGTCGACCACCACGGACCGGGGTACAGTGCGTAGCCGGTCTGCTCGGCGAGGACGGCCTGCTCGAGCAGCCCGAGATCCCGGTCCAGCCAGCCGAGGGAGACCAGCTGCGCCCAGGACGCCGGGTCCCAGCCCGGCTCGCCGTCGGCCAGTTGCACCACCCGGTCGATCGGGAACCGGTCGGACAGCCAGGAACCTGCTGCGGCGCGCAGCATCTCCTGCTCCTCCGAGAACGCGAAGTCCACCGTGGACGCTCCTACCGGCTCAGCGGGACCGCGGCAGCCCGAGCACGCGCTCGGCGATGATGTTGCGCAGCACCTCCGAGGTGCCCGCCTCGATCGAGTTGCCGCGGCTGCGCAGCTGCTGGTACTGCCAGAACCCGCCCCAGAATCCGTCCGCGCCGTCCAGCTGCCCGTCGGGGCCGAGCAGTTCCAGCGCCAGCGACGTCAGCCGCTGATTGGTCTCCGACCACTGCAACTTCGACACCGAACCCTCGGGTCCGGGCACGCCGGTCTTCATCAGCGCCGTGAGGGACCGCAAGTTGGTGTACCGCAGGCCTTCCAGCTCGACGTACAGCGCGGCGACGCGGTCGCGGACGACCGGGTCGTCGGCGGCACCGACGGCACGGACCGTCTCCAGCAGCTGAACCATGTTGCCCTCCAGGTGCGCGGTGAGCGCGAACCCGAGGGTTCCGCGCTCGTGCAGCAGCGTGGTCATGGCCACTGCCCACCCGTTGCCCCGTTCGTCCATGATGTCCTCGACCGGGATGCGGACGTCGGACAAGAAGATCTCGTTGAACTCCGGGTCACCGGTGAGCTGCCGCAGCGGGCGCACCTCGACGCCCGGCGAGTGCATGTCGAGGATGAAGTACGTCAGGCCGCGGTGCCCCTTCTGGTCGGGCTCCGATCGGGTCAACAGGATGCAGTAGTCGGCCAGGTGTGCCCACGATGACCACACCTTCTGGCCGTTGACGACGTACGCGTCCCCGTCCAGCTCGGCCCGGGTGCTGACGCTGGCCAGGTCCGACCCGGACCCCGGCTCGGAGAAGCCCTGGCAGAAGATGGTCTCGGCGGACAGGATCGCGTCCAGGTGCTGTTTCTTCTGGGCCTCGGTGCCGTGCACCATGATCGTCGGCCCCGCCATGCCTAGCCCGATCACGCCGAGGTGGGTCGGCGCCCCGACGCGGGCCGTCTCCTCCAGGAAGATCGCCTGGTGGGTGTAGGGCCGGCCCGCCCCGCCGTACTCCACGGGCCAGGTCAGTCCGGCGTAGCCGCCGGCGTACAGCCGCCGGCTCCAGTCCCGACGCAGCTCCGGGTCGAAGTGGCCGACCTGCGGCGTGCGCTGCGCCCAGTCGGGCGGCAGGTTCGCGTGCAGCCAGTCCCGCAGCTCGGTGCGGAAGTCCGCCTCGGCCGGGGTGTCCCGAAGATCCATCCGCGCACCCCCCAGGTTGTCGACGTGGCCCCGGAGCCTAGTCGTCGCCGCGGTTGTCGGGGCGGCCCGCGGTCACGGTGCCGGTTCGCGGGCGACCTGCGACGATCAGCCGAGCTGTCCACCGTCGGAAGGGTCGTCCCCAGGATGCAGGACCGTGACCGGTTGCTGGAGCTGATCCGGGAGAGCGCGGTGGTCCGCGGCCGGGTGACGCTGTCCAGCGGCCAGGAAGCCGACTGGTACGTCGATCTGCGCCGCGTCACGCTGCATCACGAGGGGGCCGGACTGGTGGGGCGGGTGCTGTTGGCGCTGACCCGGGACTGGGACTACGACGCCGTCGGCGGGCCGACCCTCGGCGCCGACCCGGTCGCCGCGGCGATGCTGCACGCCAGCGGTGGCCGGCTGGACGCCTTCGTCGTCCGCAAGGAGGGCAAGGCGCACGGCATGATGCGCCGGGTGGAGGGTCCGGCCATCGCCGGCCGCCGGGTGCTGGTGGTCGAGGACACCTCGACCACGGGCGGAAGTCCGCTCGGCGCGGTGGAGGCCGTGCGCGCGGAGGGCGCCGAGGTCGTGGGGGTCGCGCTCGTCGTCGACCGGGGGGCGCAGGCCGCGGTGACCGCGGCCGGCCTGGAGTTGCGGGCGGCGTACGGCGTCGCGGATCTGGGGATCTGACATGCGTGCGCTCACCGTCAAGCCGGGCCACGCCCACGACCTGGCCCTCACCGAGCTTCCCGAACCCGACCCGGCCGACGGCGCGGTCCTGGTCCAGGGGCTGGCGCTGGGCATCTGCGGGACCGACCTGGAGATCGTCGCCGGAGAGTACGGCGAAGCGCCGCCCGGCGCGGACCGGCTGATCCTCGGGCACGAGTCGCTGGGTCGGGTGCTGGAGGACCCGTCGGGGACGCTGAGCGCCGGCGACCTCGTCGTCGGTTTCGTCCGGCGTCCGGACCCGGTGCCCTGCCCGGACTGCGCGGCCGGCGAGTGGGACATGTGCAGCAACGGCCGCTACACCGAGCACGGCATCAAGGGCCTACCCGGTTTCGGCGCGGAGCGGTTCCGCCTCGAGCCCGACCGGCTGGTCCGGGTCGATCCGGCCCTGGAGTCCACCGGCGTCCTCCTGGAGCCGACCAGCGTCGTGGCCAAGGCCTGGGACCAGGTCGAGCGGATCGGCGCGCGCTCCCGCGGGACACCGCGCCGTGTCCTGGTGGCAGGCGCCGGGCCGATCGGGCTGCTCGCGGCCCTGCTCGGCGCGCAGCGCGGCCTGGACGTACACGTCCTGGACCAAGTGACGG
Organism: Mycobacteriales bacterium; assembly: GCA_038200385.1. Classification (GTDB taxonomy): domain Bacteria; phylum Actinomycetota; class Actinomycetes; order Mycobacteriales; family Geodermatophilaceae; genus JBBPYA01. Next base: position 10,217 of record JBBPYA010000052.1, on the reverse strand, counting down.
AAGGCCCGAAACCAGGCCTGGTCGGCGATCTCGGTGCGACGTACCACTCCACTCCGGACAGCGCTCCGACCGACGCCGACATCGTGATCGAGTGCACCGGAGTCGCGCAGGTCGTCTTCGACGTCATCGACCGGACGACGAGCAACGGCATCGTCTGCCTGACCGGCGTCTCCTCCGGCGGCCACCGGATGTCGGTGGACGGCGGCACGATCAACCGCGAACTCGTGCTGGAGAACGACGTGGTCTTCGGCTCGGTGAACGCCAACCGCCGTCACTACGAGGCGGCCGCGACGGCGCTGGCGGCGGCCGACCCGCAGTGGCTGGCCCGGCTCATCACCCGCCGGGTCCCGTTGGCGGACTTCGCCGATGCGCTGGAACGCCGACCGGACGACGTCAAGGTCGTCCTGCAGCTGGCCGATTCGTGACCCGCATCGAGGACTACGCGCTGCTTGGTGACCTGCAGACCGCGGCGCTGGTCGGCCGGGACGGGTCGATCGACTGGTTGTGCATGCCGCGCTTCGACTCCGCGGCCTGCTTCGCCGCTCTGGTCGGGGACACCGACAACGGGCACTGGCGGCTGGCGCCGGTCGGGGCCGGGTCCTGCCACAACCGCCGATACCGCGGGGACAGCCTGATCCTGGAAACCGGGTGGCAGACGCCGGAGGGTGAGGTACGGGTCCTCGACTTCATGCCCCCGCGCGGTCAGGCGCCGGACATCGTGCGGATCGTGGAGGGCGTGCGCGGCTCGGTCGCGATGCGCAGCGAGTTGCGGTTGCGCTTCGACTACGGGTCCATCCTGCCGTGGGTCCGCCACGACGGGTGTGAGCTGACCGCGTTGGCCGGCCCGGACTCGGTATGGCTGGAGTCGCCGGTTCCGTTGCACGGCAAGAACAATGCTTCCTACGCCGACTTGACGGTCTCCGCCGGCGACCGGGTGGGGTTCGTACTCACCTGGCAGCCCTCGCACCTGCCGAGGCCGGACCACGTGGATCCGCTGCGCGCGCTGGGCGAGACCGAGTCCTTCTGGGCCGACTGGATGGGTACCTGTACGTACTCCGGGCGATGGTCGGAGGCCGTACACCGCTCACTGATCACCCTCAAGGCGCTGACGTACGCGCCGACCGGCGGACTGGTCGCAGCGGCGACCACGTCGCTTCCGGAGCAGATCGGCGGGGTACGCAACTGGGACTACCGCTACTGCTGGCTGCGGGACGCCTCGTTCACGCTGCAGGCGTTGTTGGCCAACGGTTTCGAGGCCGAGGCGCGGGCCTGGCGGGAGTGGCTTCTGCGAGCGGCGGCCGGCGATCCGGCCGAGCTGCAGATCATGTACTCGGTCACGGGGCGGCGCCGGCTGCCGGAGACCGAGTTGCCCTGGCTGGCCGGCTACGAAGGCTCCAGTCCGGTGCGGATCGGCAACGGCGCCGCCGACCAGTTGCAGCTGGACGTCTGGGGCGAGGTGCTCGACGGCCTGCACGCCGCCCGGCTGGCGGGGCTCGCCCCGACTGAGGACGCCTGGGACCTGCAGACGGCGTTGCTGGACCACCTCGAGGGCGCGTGGCAGCAGCCGGACAACGGGCTGTGGGAGATCCGCGGCCCGCGCCGGCAGTTCGTGCACTCCAAGGTGCTTGCGTGGGTCGGCGCCGACCGGATGGTCTCGGCGGTGGAGAACTCGCCGGTCGAAGGCCCGCTAGACCGCTGGCGGGCGCTGCGCGAGGACATCCACCGCGAGGTGTGCAGCAAGGGGTACGACGCCGACCGGAACACCTTCACCCAGTACTACGGGTCCACCGGCCTGGACGCCGCCCTCCTCCTCCTGCCGCGGCTGGGTTTCCTGCCTGCCGATGATCCCCGGATCGTCGGCACCGTCGACGCCGTACGACGGGAACTGACCCAGCACGGCTTCGTGCTGCGCTACCAGCCGGAGGCGGAGAACGTCGACGGGCTGCCCGGGACCGAGGGCGCGTTCGTGATGTGCACGTACTGGCTGGTCGACGCGCTGGCACTGACCGGTCGGCGGGCCGAGGCCACCGAGATGTTCGAGCGGCTCCTGGACCTGCGCAACGACGTCGGCCTGCTCAGCGAGGAGTACGACCCGGTCTCCGGGCGGCAGCTGGGCAACACCCCGCAGGCGTTCAGCCATGTGGGGTTGGTGAACTCCGCGCTGCAGCTGTCCAGCCGGGCGGACTGACCGAGCCCGGCCTGTCAACACCCCTTCAGAGGTCCTGGCCGTCGGCCACCGTGGCTACCGTCGGGGCATGGACCTTGGTGCGCTCAGTGTGGGGACTGCCGACGTCATGTCCTGGATCGCCCTGGCGGCACTGGTGCTCCTCGCGGTCGCCGTCGTGGCGTTGATCGGCAAGGTTCTGGTCAAGTTCGTGGTCGTGGCGCTCATCGTCGTACTTGCGGTCGCGGTCTGGAACCAGCGCTCGGCGTTGGCGGAATGCCCGAAGACGTGCTCGTGCTCGTTCTTCGGCTACCACCTGGAGCTTCCCGGCGGCTCGGTCAACGACGCCTGCCAGCAGATCGTCGGCCGGGTCGGCTGAGCGGCCCGTCGGGGCCCTCAGCCGTGGCTCGCGGTCCAGGCCAGGAGCTCGGCGGCGGAACCGGTGTTGACGATCCGCTCGGGCGGGATGGCGCAGTCCTCGGCGCGGGCGCAGCCGTAGGGCAGCCAGTCCAACTGGCCGGGGGCGTGGGCGTCGGTGTCGATGCTGAAGTGGCAGCCGGTCTGCTCGGCCAGCCGGATCAACCGGCGCGGCGGGTCGAGCCGCTCGGGCCGGCTGTTGATCTCCACCGCGACGTCGAAGTGGCGGCAGGCCTCGAAGACCAGCTCCGCATCGAACAGGGACTCCGGCCGACCCCGCCCGACCACCATCCGGCCGGTGCAGTGACCCAGGATGTCGGTGTGCGGGTTGGCGACCGCGGCGACCATCCGCCGGGTCATGAACTCCGCCTCCATCCGCAGCTTGGAGTGCACGCTGGCCACCACAAGGTCCAGCCGGGACAGCAACCGCGGGTCCTGGTCGAGCGTGCCGTCGTCGAGGATGTCCACCTCGATCCCGGTGAGGATCCGGAACGGCGCCAGCTCCTCGTTCAGGGCCGCCACGACGTCCAGCTGCTCGCCGAGCCGTTGCCCGGTGAGCCCGTTGGCGACGGTCAGCCGGGGGGAGTGGTCGGTCAGCACCAGGTACTCGTGGCCCAGGTCCCGGGCGGCCAGGGCCATCTCCCGGATCGGTGAACCGCCGTCCGACCAGTCCGAATGGGTGTGGCAGTCACCGCGCAGCGCCGCCCGTAGCGTCTCACCGCCGGCGGTCACCGGGTGGCCCGCGCTGCCCTGGAGCCGGTCCAGGTACGCCGGCAGTTCACCCCGGCAGGCCTCGGTGAGCACGGCAGCGGTCGTGGCGCCGATCCCCTTGAGCTCGGTCAAGGTCCCTGCGTCTGCGCGCCGGGCCAGCTCGCCCGGCGGCAGCGCATCGGCCACGGCGGCCGCGGTACGGAACGCGCGAACCCGGTACGTCGGCTCGCGGGAGCGCTCGAGCAGGAACGCTATGCGGCGCAGCGCCTCGACCGGGTCCACGAGGTGAATCGTCCCGCGCCGGCGCAGGCCGCGCCGCGGCGGGCCGGTCCGGGCGCCGCGCACAGCCTGAGGATCTAGGCTCGGCCGGTGACGACCACTCTGGCGCTCGGACCCAGCTGGCTCGATCCGATCAACATCATCCAGGGGCTCGGCTCCCTGGCGCTGATCGGCATCCTGCTGATCATCTTCGCCGAGTGCGGGTTGCTCGTCGGCTTCTTCTTTCCCGGCGACTCGCTGCTGTTCACCGCCGGCCTGTTGGTCGCGACCGGGACGTTGGGCACCCCGCTGTGGCTGATGTGCCTGCTCGTGTCGGTCGCCGCCGTCGCCGGGAACCTGGTCGGCTACTGGATCGGACGCAAGGCCGGACCGCCGATCTTCGAGCGGCGGAACTCCCGGTTCCTCAAGCAGGAGTATGTCGACAAGACGTTCGCGTTCTTCGACAAGTACGGCAACCGCGCCATCGTGCTGGCCCGCTTCGTGCCGATCGTGCGCACGTTCATCACAGTGATGGCCGGGGTCGGCAAGATGGACTTCCGGCGCTACGTCACGTTCTCAACCATCGGTGGGGTGCTCTGGGGAACCGGCGTGACCCTGCTCGGATACTTCCTCGGCCAGTTCGCCTTTGTCAGCACGCACATCGAACTGATCCTGCTCGGGATCGTGGCCCTGTCCGTGGTCCCGATCGCCATCGAGTTCCTGCGGTCCCGCCGCAGTCGCGATCCGCGCTACGACGAGTCCGCCGAGCGCCAGCGGGTGCTCCGCGAGGACGTGGCGGATCCGGAGTGAGCAGGCTGGTGGTCATCGGGGGCGACGCGGCCGGGATGTCGGCCGCGTCGCAGGCGCGGCGGGCGATGGGGCATGACGACCTGGAGATCGTGGCGCTGGAACGCGGCAACTGGACGTCGTACTCCGCGTGCGGCATCCCGTACTTCGTCGGCGGTCTGGTCGACGACCTCGACGAGCTGGTGGCCCGCGGACCGGAGACGTTCCGCTCCAAGCAGTACATCGACGTCCGGATGCGCACCGAGGCGACGGCGATCGACCTGGACCGCCGGGAGGTCGAGGTACGCGATGTCGACGGCGGGGACGCCCAACGGCTCGGCTTCGATCAGCTGCTCATTGCCACCGGCGCCCGGCCGTTGCGCCCCGACGTCCCCGGCCTGGACGCCGCCGGCGTGTACGGGGTCTCCACGCTCGATGACGCGCGGCGGATCAGGCATGCCGTCGGCGAGCACGGCCCGAAGCAGGCGGTCGTGCTCGGTGGTGGCTACATCGGGATCGAGATGGCCGAGATGCTGCTCGAGCGCGGCTTGGACGTGACGGTCGTCCTGGCCGATCCGCTGCCGCTCGGGCTGCTCGACGAGGACATGGGCGAGCTGGTGTGCGCGGCGATGACCGCTGCCGGCATTCACGTCGTGACCTGCGCACCGGTGCGGGCTGTCGAGACCGACTCCGACGGCGCCGCCCGGAGGGTGATCACCGAGTCCTCCGAGCACGACGCGGACCTGGTCGTCCTGGGTCTGGGGGTACGACCCAACGCCGATCTCGGCGCCGCCGCCGGGCTCGCGACGGGGGACAGCGGGGGGCTGACCGTCGACGACGGCCAGCGGTGTGCCGTCGCCGGCTCCGCCGGGGCGGGTCGGGCCGACGGGGTCTGGGCCGCCGGTGACTGCACGGAGACGACGCACCGGCTCACCGGGGCGCAGGTGAGCGTCGCCCTCGGAACCCACGCGAACCGGCAGGGCCGGGTCGCGGGGACGAACATCGCCGGCGGGTCGGCCCGCTTCGCCGGCGTGTTGGGGACCGCCATCACGAAGTTCGGTTCGACCGAGATCGGCTGCACCGGCCTGTCCTCGGCCCGGCTGACGGCATCGGGACGCGAGTTCGAGACCACCGTGGTGGAGTCCAGCACGCGCGCGGGCTACTACCCCGGCGCGGCCAGGATCGTCACCAAGCTGCTGCACGAGCGCGGCTCGGGGATGCTGCTCGGTGCGCAGATCGTCGGGGGGCCCGGCTCGGGCAAGCGGGTCGACGTGCTGGCCACCGCGCTGTGGAACGAGATGACCGTGGCCGACCTGTCCGACGTCGACCTGTCCTACGCCCCGCCGTTCTCGCCGACCCTGGACCCGGTGTCGATCAGCGCCCGGAAGGCCGCCGGGCGGTGACCTGACGCGGTCCGGAGGGCTGCGGGATACTGCGGTGGCCAGTCCGTGACCGCCGCCGTACGGAGGACATCGCGATGCCGATCGCCACACCCGAGGTCTACAACGCCATGCTCGACCGGGCGAAGGAGCAGGGCTTCGCCTACCCGGCCATCAACGTCACCTCCTCGGAGACGCTGAACGCCGCGCTGCGCGGCTTCTCCGACGCCGGCAGCGACGGGATCGTGCAGATCTCCACCGGTGGCGCGGAGTTCCTGTCCGGCACCTCGGTCAAGGACATGGTCGCCGGCGCGGTGGCGCTCGCGGAGTTCGCCCACGTCGTGGCCGCCAAGTACCCCGTCCACATCGCCCTGCACACCGACCACTGCCCGAAGGACAAGCTCGACGGCTACATGAGGCCGCTGCTAGCGGTGTCGGCGGAGCGGGTCGAGGCTGGGAAGGAACCGCTGTTCCAGTCCCACATGTGGGACGGCTCCGCGGTCGAGCTGGAGGAGAACCTGGATTTGGCCGCCGAGCTGCTGGCCGCCTGCGCCGCCGCGCGGATCGTGATGGAGGCCGAGATCGGCGTGGTCGGCGGCGAGGAGGACGGTGTCGCCAACGACATCAACGACAAGCTGTACACGACCGACGGCGACTTCCTGCGGACGGCGGAGGTGCTCGGGACCGGCGAGAACGGCAGGTACCTGCTTGCGGCGACGTTCGGAAACGTGCACGGCGTGTACAAGCCGGGCAACGTCAAGCTGCGCCCGGAGATCCTGCAGCAGGGCCAGCAGGTCGTTGCCGACAAGCTGGGCCGCGACGCGGACAGCAAGCCGTTCGACCTGGTCTTCCACGGCGGGTCCGGGTCGGAGCTGGAGCAGATCCGCGAGGCCCTGGGCTACGGCGTGATCAAGATGAACGTCGACACCGACGCGCAGTACGCGTTCACCCGGCCGATCGCCGGCCACATGTTCGACAACTACGACGGCGTACTCAAGATCGACGGCGAGGTCGGCAACAAGAAGGTGTACGACCCGCGCAGCTACCTCAAGGTCGCCGAGACCGCGATGGCCGCCCGGGTGCAGCGGGCCTGCGAGGACCTGCTCAGCGCCGGTACATCACTGTCCTGACCGGTCGGGCAGGATGGCGGCATGAGGTTTGGGGAGAACTTGCTGCCGGAGCCGCCGCCGACGAGGTTGCCGGCCCAGCCCGACGTCGTACAGCTGATCGAGGCCGGCACCGATCCGGCGGCGGTGGCCGCGCGGTTCCCGTCGGCCAGCCTGGTCTGGGCTGACCTGGCGACGAACGCCTTCGCCGGTGGCCGGGTGATCGAGGCCTACGCCTACGCCCGGACCGGCTACCACCGCGGCCTGGACGCGCTGCGCCGGCACGGCTGGAAGGGGTTCGGGGCGGTGCCCTGGTCGCACGAACCGAACCGAGGCTTCCTGCGCTGCGTGGCCGTGCTGGCCCGGGCGTCCGGCGACATCGGCGAGACCGATGAGGCAAACCGCTGCACCGACCTGCTCCGCGACTGCGATCCGGAGGCTTTGCACCTGCTCGACTGAGCTCCGGTCCGCAGGCCACCAATGGGTGCCCTGTTGAGCGGTGGCGCGGCGTGTCCGCCGCGACTGGCTGGGTACGGGATCCTGATTGTGTGGGTGGGTGACGTCGGCCTCGCTGTGGACACCGCTGCGGCTGTCCACAGCTCGCCGACCGGGCGCTCCACAACGCTCGTTGCGGCCCAGGCTGGTCGGTGTGGAGCCCCGCGGAACCGAGGACCCGACGGTGCTCGCCTTGGCGGCCTGCGGTGGGGCCGCCTCCTCGGCGCGGCTGGGGGCGCTCGGTCTGGAGCGACGGAAGCTTCGTCGCAGCGTGGCAGGGGGTTACGTCCATCGGCTGCGTCGAGGCGCCTACGCAGTGGCCGGTGCCGATCCGGAGCTGGTGGCCGCCGTGCGGCTGGGCGGCGTGCTGTCCTGTACCTCGGCGGCCCGCTGTCACGGGCTGCACGTCCTGATCGACCGTGGCCCGCACGTCACTGTCGGACGGTCCTGGGGTCACGCCCGACTACGATTGGCCACCGTCCACCGGCGGGATCTCGACTCCTGCGAGCACGACGGGATCAGCACCACTCTGGCCCGGACCGCGCTGGACTGCGCCCGCGAACTGCCGCTCCGGGAGGCGGTGGCGATCTGTGATGCTGCGCTGAGTCGCGGCCTGGACGCCGGGTGGCTGGCCGGCGCCGCCGCCTCCGGACCCGGCTCGCAGGCACTGCGCCGGGTGGTCGCCGCGTCCGACGTGCGGGCCGAGTCCCCGCTGGAGTCCTGTCTGCGGCTGCTGGCCGGCGGTCTCGGGGAACTCGTGCTGCAGGTCCTGATCGGCGGCGTCGGGCGGGTCGACATGGTCCTCGACGGGTGGTTGGTTCTCGAGGCCGACGGCTTCGAGTTCCACTCCGGCCGGGCCCGCTACCGCGACGATCGTCGCCGGGCCAACGCGCTGGCCGAGGCCGGCTACGTGTTGCTGCGGTTCAGTTACGAGGACATCGTCCATCATCCAGAGCGGGTCGTGCGCACCATCGGCGCCGTGCTGGCGCGGTGGGCGGCCTAGCCGGGTCGGGTCGGGTCGCCAACCGCCCCAGGCCACACAATGGGGCAGCTACAGGGGGCCGCCCGCGGCGCGCCAGGCCCGACCCGCCGGATGGTCGGGGCCGATTGTGTGGGTGAGCGTCCGGGGTCACCCGGCGCTGGGGTGATCGGCCAGTTCGTGGGTCAGCTGGTCCAGGTCCGCGCCGCCGGCCATCAGCTGGGTCAGGTCGCCCAGGCTGATGTCGGCCCGGGTGACGTTGGCAACCATGGCCCCCCGGTTGAGCAGCAGGAACCGATCCCCGACGGGGTAGGCGTGCCGGGGGTTGTGCGTGACGAACACGACGCCCAGCCCGCGCTCGCGCGCCGCGAGGACCTCGCGGACGACGATGCCGGCCTGCTTGACACCGAGCGAGGACGTTGGCTCGTCCAGGATTAGCACTCGCGCGCCGAAGTAGATCGCGCGGGCGATCGCCACGCACTGGCGCTCGCCGCTGGACAGCGTCCCCATGTGTTGGTACGGGTCCTGGACATCCAGTCCGAAGCGCGCGAGTTCGGCGACGGTCACGTCCAAGGCCTGCTCCACGTCCAGCCGACGGAACGGCCACACCCCCCGGGTGGGTTCGGAGCCCAGGAAGAAGTTCCGCCAGATCGACATGTGGGGTAAGACGGCGAGGTCCTGGAAGACCGTGGCGATCCCGCGGTCCAGCGCCTGCCGGGGCGAGGAGAACTTCACCCGCTTGCCGGCGACGTAGTAGATGCCCTCGTCGTAGGGCACCACGCCGGCCAGGATCTTGATCAGGGTGGTCTTGCCGGCGCCGTTGTCACCCAGGACGCAGGTCACCTCGCCGGAGTTCACCGTGGCGGTCATGTTGCACAGCGCCTCGATGCCGCCGTAGCGCTTGCCCAGCCCGCGGACCTCGAGCAGCGGAGTGTGCGGGGGTACGTCGGACTCTGGCAGGTGCTCGTCCGAGGGATGCAGCGCGGACTGCAGGTCGTCGATGGGGTCCGGCTCGGGCCTCACGTCAGACCGTCCTCGGCGCGGCGGCGTACGACGACGTTGATCAGGACGGCGGCTATCAGCATCACCCCGAGGAACAGCGGGAACCAGTCGCTGTCCCACTGCGCGAAGACGATCCCCTGCTGGGTCATGCCGTAGATCAGCGCGCCGATCGCGGCCCCGATCGCCGAGCCGACGCCACCGGCGAGCAGGCAGCCGCCGATGACCGCCGCGATGATGTAGTTGAACTCCTCGCCGAGGCCGGAGTTGGCCTGCACGCTGGTCAACCGGAGCACCGAGATGGTGCCCACGAGCCAGGCCGCGCCGGCCGTCGTCATGAACAGCAGGATCTTCGTCCGCCGCACGGGTACGCCGACGTTGCGGGCGCTGGCGGCCGTCCCGCCTACCCCGAAGATCCAGTTCCCGAACTTGGTCCGGACCAGCAGCACGGTGGCCAGCACGGTGGCCGCCATCCACCACAGCAGCGCCACCCGGAACTCGCCGCCGCCCACGGTCACCGAGGAGGCGAACACCGCACGAGCCCCGCCGTAGCCGGCAGCCTGGTCGATGCCTCCGACCTGAACGGTGTCGGTGAGATACTTCGTGACCCCGACGTTGGCGCCCTGCAACACGAACAGCGTGCCGAGGGTGACGATGAAGCTGGGCAGCCGCGTAATGGTGACGATCACCCCGTTGAGCAGCCCCACCAGCAGTGCGAAGGCCAGCGACCAGGCCAGGCCCTCCCAGATGTTCACCCCCAGCTGGTCCACGAGCAGCGCAGTCACCAGGCCGGTCGAGGCGGTCAGTACACCCGCGGACAGGTCGAACTCGCCGCCGCCCACGGTCACCGAGGAGGCGAACACCGCACGAGCCCCGCCGTAGCCGGCAGCCTGGTCGATGCCTCCGACCTGAACGGTGTCGGT
>JBBPYA010000051.1:0-2945 GCA_038200385.1 Mycobacteriales bacterium | reverse complement strand
GGGCCGGGCGACCGGCCCGCTTCCGGACGCCGTGGAGCCGCCGATCACCGTCGAACGCCGCGAGTCCGTGGTGGACATGCTCGCGCCGGCACCCGCGGTCGCGATGGGGTGGCGGGTCCCCGACCCGGTCAGGGACCTGGCCGCATACCTGCCCTACGTCGTGCTCACCGAGGTGCTGTCCGAGGGCGATGCCGCCCGGTTGGAGCAGCGGCTGGTCCGCCGGGACCGGACGGCGCTGAGCCAGACCTCCTACCTCGGGCTGTTCGGTGACCCCTTCGACAGCCGGGACCCGGTCAGCCTGACCATCCAGGCCCACCACCCGCGTGAGGTCCCGGCCGAGCGCATCCGGGCCGCCGTGGACGAGGAACTGGACCGGCTGGCCACCGACGGGCCGGATGTCGGTGAGCTGCGGCGGGTCAACGCCCGGCTGGCCGTCCAGCTGCTGCGCGAGGCCGACTCGGTGCTCGGCCGCACCCTGCAGTTCGCTGCCCTGGAGCTGGTCCACCGGCGGGCGGAGCTGCTCACCGAGCTGCCCGCACTGCTCGCCGCCGTCGACGGGCCGGCCGTCCAGGCGGCCGCGGCCACGCTGCGCCCGGAACGGCGGGCCGTACTCGAACTCGTGGCCGGACGGGCCGCATGAGCGGGCGCGCCAGGGGCGGCCGCGTCCGCCGCCCGGCGGCCGGTGGGGACCTGAGCGAGCGCAGCGGCGCGGACCCGCGCGGGAACAGCGAGCTGGCGACGCTGCCGGCGCTCGGGCCCAGCCGCGCCGCCCGGCGTCCGACCAGCGCGCAGCGGCAGCTGGACTCCGGGCTGCAGGTGTTGGCCGTCCGGATGGACGGCGTGCCGCTGGTCGAGGTCCGGCTGCAGATCCCGTTCGCCGGCCGCACCGCGACCCACCGGTCCGCCTCGGCGCTGCTAGCCAACAGCCTGCTGCTCGGCACGGCGCACCGCACCGAACTTGAACTCGTCCAGGCCCTGCAGGAACTCGGCACCGAGGTGGGGGTGGCCGCGGACGCCGACCGGCTGACGATCGGTGGGACGGTACTTCGCTCGGGGCTGCCGGCGCTGCTGGACCTGCTCGCGGAGATCCTCACCGGCGCGGCCTATCCCGCCGAACCGGTCGACGGCGAGCAGCGCCGGCTGGCCGAGCAGGTGCGGATCGCCCGCGCCCAACCCGGCGTCATCGCCGGTGCCGCCCGGGCGCGGCGGCTGTTCGGCGAGCACCCGTACGGCCGGACCATGCCCGAGCCCGACGACGTCACCTCGCTGACGGTTGCCAGGATCCGCCGGCTGCACCGCGACCGGGTCCAGCCTGGCGGCGCGATCTTGGTCCTCGTCGGCGATCTGAACCCGCAGCGGACGCTGGATGCGGTCGAGGGCGCGCTGGCCGGCTGGAGCGCGGGCAGTGCGCCGGCGCGCTACCCGGCTCCGCCGGTCGAGCGGCCCGCGGCGCTGCTGCTCGTGGACCGGCCCGGGGCGGTGCAGTCGTGCCTGCGGCTCGGGGGCCCGGCCGCGCCCCGGACGGATCCGGGTCACCCGGCGCTGCAGCTGGCCAACTTCGTCTTCGGCGGCTACTTCTCCTCCCGCTTCGTGGCCAATCTGCGGGAGGACAAGGGCTACACCTACACCCCGCGCAGCGCCGTCGAGCACCGCCAGGCCGGCTCGACGTTCTCCATCGACGCCGACGTCTCGACGGCGGTGACCGCGCCGGCGCTGCTGGAGACCCACTACGAACTCGGCCGGATGGCGACGCTGCCGGTGCGCCAGCAGGAGGTCGACGACGCCCGGCACTACGTCCTGGGCACACTGGCCATATCGACCTCGACCCAGGCCGGCCTCGCCTCGACGCTGGTAGGCCTGGCCGGCTTCGGGCTCGGCCTGGACTGGCTCGCGGCCTACCGCAAGGCGCTGCTGGCGGTGAGCGTCGACGACGTCCTCGAACAGGCGCGCCGGTTCCTGGCCCCGTCGGGACTGATCACCGTCGTCGTCGGGGACGCCGCGGCGGTGGGGCCGCAGCTGGCGGCCGTCGCCGAGATCACCACCGAATGAGCAGTGAGCTCGACCGCCGTCCACTGCTGTCCCGGGCCCACCACGACCGCGCAGGGATGCGGCGGCGTGACACCGACTGGTTGCGCGTCAACCGGTCCCGGGCCCGGATCGTGGTGGTGGACCCCGACTACGCCGTCCCGGTCCGGGAGACCGACGCCGGACCGCAGGTCGACTGGCGCGACGGGTCCACTGTGGACGATGCCGGCTGGTTGTTCCTCGGTGAGCACGACGGGACGCCGTACGCCGCGGTGCGTGCCGACCGGGACCTGCGCACCGACCAGTGGCTCGGCCTGCGCGAGGTCGGGGCCCTGCTACCGGAACTGGAGGCCGGTCTCGTCGTCCAGGCCGTCGCGCTGGCCCAGTGGCACGACCGGCACCCCTTCTGCCCGGTCTGCGGCCGGGCGTCGCAGGTCACCGACGCCGGCTGGCTGCGCCGGTGCGCCGACGGGCACGACCAGTTCCCGCGCACCGATCCGGCGGTCATCATGCTGGTACACGACGGGGCGGACCGGTGCGTTCTCGGCCGGCAGGCGGTGTGGCCCACCGGTCGCTTCTCGATCCTGGCCGGCTTCGTCGAACCGGGGGAGTCCGCCGAGGCCGCCGTCGCCCGCGAGGTGGCCGAGGAGGTCGGGGTCACGGTCACCGACGTCCGGTACACCGGCAGCCAGCCCTGGCCCTTCCCCGGCTCGCTGATGCTGGGATTCACCGCGCGGGTCACCGGCGACCCGACGCTGCACCTGGACGACCAGGAGATCGCCGAGGCGGGCTGGTTCACCCGCGCCGAGGTGGCCGAGCAGCCGCCGACCCGCCGGCTGCCGCCCCCGGTCTCGATCGCCTACCGGATCATCACCGACTGGCTGGACGGCATCCTGCCTGCCTAGCCATCCAGCGCCGAG
>JBBPYA010000050.1:0-14945 GCA_038200385.1 Mycobacteriales bacterium | reverse complement strand
GAGTCCACCTGGGCGACCTGGATCACCGACTGGCCCCGGGGCACCGCGAGGTTGACCGTCTCGCCGGTCAGCTCGCTCACCCGGCGCAGCGTCGGCTCGGCGAGCCGGTCCAGCTCGGTGATCGGGTCGTGCCGGGCGGCGTACTGGGCGAACAGGGCTCCGGGCCGGTAACCGTCGTCGTCGCGCTCGACGAGCTCATGCCGCTCGAGGGCCTGCAGCAGTCGCCACCCCGTGGACTTCGCCAGCCCGGTCTCCCCGACCAGATCGACGAAGCTCGGCGGCCGGTCGGCGTGCACGACCAGCGCGACCAACTCGGCCGCGCGATCGATCGCCTGGGTGCCGCTCATCGCTCTGTCGGATCCTGTCCTGGGGTCGGCGCCGATCAGGGTGAAGCTGGTCCGTGCTGGGCCACACCCTACTGTGCTAGACCATACTGTGGCACTACAGTCCCACACTGTGAGGCTAGGATCGCCGGCGCGTGCCGTCAAGGCGACCGCATACTGAGGAGGCCGGATGTTCCGCAACACGATGCCCCGCTACGAGGTGCTCTCCGCGGATGCGATGCAGGTGCTCGACGGGGGATGGCGGCGCCTGCTGACCGAGATCGGCGTGGAGTTCATGTCCGACCGGGCCCTGGAGCTGTTCCGGCAGGCCGGTCAGAAGGTCGAGGACAACACCGTGTTCCTCGACCCGGACTTCGTGCTCGAGCAGGTAGCCAAGGCCCCGCGGGAGTTCGACGTGGCGGCCCGCAACCCCGCGCAGTCGGTACACATCGGCGGCGACATGATGAGCTTCGGCGCCGTCTACGGACCGCCCTTCGTGCGCCAGGGCGATGTACGGCGGGACGCGACCATGGAGGACTTCCGCAACTTCACCAAGCTGGCGCAGTCCTTCGCGGTCCTGGACTCCGCCGGTGGCGTCGTCTGCGAGCCCAACGACACCCCGCTGGACTCCCGGCACCTGGACATGACGTACGCCCTGCAGACCCTGACCGACAAGATCTACATGGGCAACGTGGTCTCCGGCGTCAACGCCAGGGACACCATCGAGATGAGTTCCATCCTCTTCGGTGGTCGCGACGTCATCGACCAGACCCCGGTCAGCATCAGCCTGATCAACTGCAACTCCCCGCTGCGCTGGGACGACCGGATGCTGGAGGCGCAGTTCGAGTACTCCGCGGCCAACCAGGCCGTCGTGCTCACGCCGTTCCTGTTGATGGGCGCGATGTCCCCGGTGACGATCCCGGCGACCCTGGTACAGCAGATGGCCGAGGCGCTGTCCGGGATCGCGCTGTCCCAGCTGATCCGACCCGGCTGCCCGGTCATCTTCGGCTCGTTCCTGTCCAACATCGACATGCAGTCCGGCTCACCGTGCTTCGGTACGCCGGAATCGGCCATGGGGCTGCTCTGCACCGGCCAGATCGCCCGCCGCTTCGGTCTTCCCTTCCGCTCCGGGGGAGGCCTGACCTCCAGCCAGGTGGCGGACGCGCAGGCCGGCTACGAGGCGCTGATGACGTTGCTGCCCTCGTTCCTGGCCGGGGTGAACTGGGTGATGCACAGCGCCGGCTGGCTCGAGGGTGGCCTGGTGGCCGGCTACGAGAAGTTCATCGTGGACGTCGAGTTGCTGCAGATGCTGCGGCACGAGTTCACCCCGCTCGAGATCGACGAGGCGTCACTGGCGTTCGGGGCGCACGACGAGGTCCGGCACGGCGGCCACTTCCTCGGCGCCGAGCACACGATGGAGCGCTTCCGCACCTGCTTCTACCGGCCGATGCTGTCCTCCTCGGAGAACTACGAGCGCTGGATGCGCGGCGGCGCGGCGGACGCCAACGGGCGCGCCGGCAAGATCTGTCAGTCCACCCTGGACGCCTACGAGCAGCCGGCCCTCGACGACGGCGTCCGGGCCGAGTTGGAGGAGTACGTCGTGCGCCGCAGGGCCGAACTGGGGGACTGAGTCCGGGCGCAATCATCGGTGCGCCCGTCACGCAGGGCCACCTACAGTGCCTGCATGCATCTGGGTCCCGGCCGGTGAGCACCAGCGACCGGGTCCTGGATCTCTACGCCCGGCGCCGGCAGGCGCAGCAGCCCGGCTCGGAGCGGGCGCAGCATCGACGCGAGCTGGCCGGAAAACTGTCGGCACGGCAACGGATCGAGCTGCTGGTGGACAGGGGCAGCTTCCTGGAACTCGACGAATTCGGGCTCAGCCCGCTGGCCGACCCGGAGGACAAGGAGCCGGCCTACGGCGACGGCGTGGTCGCCGGGTCGGCCCGCGTCCACGGTCGGCCGATCACCGTGTACGCCCAGGACGCCACCGTCCTCGGCGGATCCCTCGGGGTGATGCACGGCCACAAGATGCGCAAGGTGGTCGAGCTGGCTGGCCGGATCGGCTGCCCGGTAGTCGCGATCAGCGATTCGGCCGGCGCCCGGTTGCAGGAGGGCGTGGACGCGCTCGCGTCCTACGCCGAGATCGGTCGCGAGATGATCAAACTGTCGGGCCTGGTCCCGCAGATCTGGATCAACCTTGGTTCCTGCGCCGGCGGCGCGGCGTACGGCGCGGCGCTGTCGGACTTCGTTGCCGTCGTGGACGGGCTTTCGCAGATGTACGTCACCGGCCCGGAGGTCATCGAGCGGGCACTGGGCCACCGGCCGTCCTACGAGGAACTCGGTGGCGCCCGGCTGTGCTGCGAGGTGACCGGGACGGCGCACTACCTCGGCTCCGACGAGCACGACGCGATCGACTGGGTGCGCACGCTGCTGGCGTACCTGCCGGTGAACAACCGGGACGGCGCACCGCACTTCGCCGGCGTCCGACCCGCCCGGTTCACTCCGGAGGACCTCGCCCTCGACGAGATCGTGCCCGACTCCTCGACCGCAGGGTTCGACATGGAGGTCGTCGTCCGCACCGTCCTCGACGACGGCGACTTCCTGGAGATCAGCGAGCTCTACGGCCGGGCCCTGATGGTCGGGTTCGGCTGCATCGACGGGTCGACGGTCGGGGTGGTGGCCAGCCGCCCCACCCACATCGGCGGCGCCCTGGATGGTGACACCTCCGACAAGACCGCGCGCTTCATCCGGTTCTGCGACGCCATGGGCCTGCCGGTCCTCACCCTGCTCGACGTGCCCGGCTTCCTGCCCGGCGTGGAGCAGGAGCACACCTCGATCCTGACCAGGGGCGCGAAGCTGCTCTACGCGTACGCCGAGGCGACTGTCCCGCTGGTCACCGTCGTGCTGCGCAAGGCTTACGGCGGCGCTTACGCGGTGCTCGGTTCCAAACATCTCGGTGCGGACATCAACCTGGCCTGGCCGACCGCGGAGATCGCCATCATGGGAGCGGAGTCCGCGGTGGCGCTGCTGCACGGTGCGGACCTCGACGCCACCAAGGACGGCGAGCGGGAGGCGCGGGCCGCCGAACTCGTCGAGCGCTACCGCGCGCGGCAGGGCACGCCGTACGCTGCCGCGGCCCGCGGCTACGTCGACCGGGTGATCGCGCCGCACGAGACCCGGCTCACCGTCGCGGCCGCACTGCGGATGCTGCGCACCAAGCAGGTCGACGTACCAGCCAAGAAGCACGGCAACATCCCGCTCTGACCGCCGGCTGCTAGGGGTTGAGCACGAGGGCGCCGGCGCACAGACCCCCGCCGACCGCCGCGGCCAGCACCGGGCAGCCGCGGCCGGCCCGGCCCTGCCGACGGGCCCGGTCCAGCGCGATGAGCATCGAGGTGGCACCGGCATTGGCGGTCTCGGCGACCACGTCGACGAGGGCGCCGCTCGGGACGCCGAGCTGCTGCGCCGTACCGGTGATCCGGGGCCGGTTGGCCTGGTTCAGCACCAGGGCGTCGATGTCGCCGGCCCGCACGCCGGCCTGCTCCAGCACCGCGGACGGGCCGACCGGCCACCACGGCGCCGCCGCGTCGTCGTAGCGCTTGTCCATGCCGAGCTTGTACCGGTCGTCGTCGAGGTCGGCCTGGTTCGGCGGTAGCGCGCCCGGCGCACCGGCCAGGCCGGACAGCGTCCCGTCGCCGGACAGCCACGAGGCGACCAGCCCGCTGCCCGCGTCGTCGTTGCGGGTCAGCACGATGCCGGCTGCGCCGTCGCCGGCCAGGTACGGACCCGGTCCGGTGCCCGGGACCACCTTCGTCGTCGTCTCCGCACCAACGACCACGACGCAGCCGGCGCCGAGGGCCAGGTGGGCGTACGCCGTGGCCATCCCGTACGCCGCGGAGGCGCACCCGGCGCGCATCTCCAGTGCCGCGCAGCGCATCCCGAGCCGTCCGGTCGCCACCGACGCCATCGACGTGGTCAGCCGGCTCGTCGTCGTGGTGGCCGCCACCACCAGGTCCACCTCGCCGCGCCCGACGCCGCTGTCGGCCAGCACCGCGTCGATCGCCTCGGCCAGCAGGGAATCGGTCGTGGCGGCGTTACCCGGTGCCGGCTCGCCCGGCACGGACGTCCAGAGCCGACGTCGCACGCCCATCGCCGCCACCCACTGCGCCGGCATCGGCCGGCCGCCGTGCCGCCGGACGACGGCGTCGGCCTCGGCGTTGTCCACCATCCGCGCGCCGGACTCCGGCAGCACCACCGCCGATCCCACGATCGAGATCCCACGGACGGCACCCCCGCGCATGGCCCGCGGGCCCGGTTCGGTCGCGGTGTCGGCGTTCTCCCGGTGTCCGCTCACCGGTGCGTGGGCCCGAGAGCGAACTCGGCGGCCAGTGCCGGCGCTCGGGCCGCCAGCGCCGCCGGCCAGGCAAGTTCGAGACCGCCGCCGACCAGCACGGTGGAACCGGTGACGAAACCGCCCAGCGGGTCGGCCAGCGCCGACACCAGGTGCGCCACTTCCTCCGGCCGACCGGCCCGGCCCAGGGTGTTCATCGCCGACGCCGCCCGGAACATCTCCGGCTCGTAGCCCGCGCGGGTGCCCTCGGTATCGATGAAGCCGGGGGCGACGACGTTGAAGGTGATCCCGTTGCGGCCCTCCTCCAGCGCCAGCGCGCGGCTCAGGCCTTCCATCGCGAGCTTGTGCGCGGCGTACGCCGCCTGCCCGGGACCACCCATCTTCGTCACGCTGGAGGAGACGAAGATCCAGCGGCCGTACGCCGCGGCGCGCTGCGGCGGCAGCGCCACCTGCGCCAGCGCGACCAGGTGGGCGAGGTGGCTGTCGACGGACCGGCCCAGGGCATGCGGATCGAGCTTGCTCACCCGGGTCCACGGCTCCCGGATGCGGGCCAGCGCCACGACGACGGCCGGCTCGGTACGCCGGGCGACCTCGACCACCCGCGCGGTGCCGTCCTCGGTGGTCACGTCGGCCGCCACCACCTCCGCGGCGTCGAGGTCGGCCGCCACCTGCTCGAGATCGGGCTGGGCCCGGCCGACCAGGACCAGCCGGTACCCGTCGGCACCAAGCCGGCGGGCGACTGCGGCCCCGATGCCCCGACTGGCCCCGACGACAAGGGCGGTACGCCGGGTCACCGCGGCACCTCGTACAGCGCTGCTCCGGCGCTGTAGCCGGCACCGGCCGTGGTGAACGCGATCGTGTCGCCGGGACGCAGCCGGCCGGCCCGGGCGACCTGGTCGTAGGCGTAGGGCAGCGTCGCGGCCACGATGTTGCCGGAGTGCCGGATCGTGTTGACGACCTTGCCCGGGGGCAACCCGAGTTCCTTGGTCAATGCGGTCAGGATCGCGCCGTTGGCCTGGTGCGGGATCAACCAGTCCAGCTCGGACACCGTGATCCCCTGCTGCGCGCAGACCTGCTCGGTGAGCCGGCTCATCCCGGTCACGGCGTGCTGTTTGATGACGCCGCCCGGGATGCCCAGCTCCACGGTGTGCAGGTCCCGCTCGACGGTCTCGTGCGTCGCCGGCAGCGCCGAGCCGCCGGCGGGGGTGATCAGGTGGCCGGTCTTGGAGCCGTCGGCGTACAGCTCGATCTGCTGCAACCCACCGGGGCCGTCGTGGGAGTCCAGGACGACGGCCCCGGCGCCGTCGGCGAGTACCGGGCCGAGCCGGTGGTCGCCACGGCGGATGAACCGTGACTTGACGTCCGCGCCGGCCACGACGACGTGCCGCAGGCCGGTGGCCACCATCCGCGCACCCATGTCCAGCCCGTAGATCCAGCTCGCGCACGCCGACTGCACGTCGACCACCGGGCACTGCGCACCGAGCAGGTACTGCACCCGGTTGGCCGCCGCGGGGGAGGTCCAGTCCCCGGTCGTCGTGCAGAGCAGGATCCGGCTGATCTCGCCCACGTCGAGGCCGGCATCGTCGAGAGCCAGCCTGATCGCGGCGGTGGCCAGATCGCTGGTCGCCTCGCCCGGCCCGGCGTAGTGCCGTCGCTGGATCCCGGTGTGCTCCCGGACCCAGTCCGCGGTGGTCGCGAGACCGGTCGAGGCCAGCAACTCGTCGTTGTCGATCCCGGGGCCGGGCAGGTAGCCCCCGCTGCCGGTGATCCGCACGCCCAGCCGGGCCGGCGTCTGGCGGCGGGTGATGGTGTCACCGCACCACATCACGACGCCATCCACCGACGGTTGCTGAGTCATGCCTGGATCCCCACTGTCGACTGCAGACCGTACCGGCCCGTGAAGCACCGGGATCGGCCGTCGGGGCCGTGGTGCACTATCGTTCCGCCATGAGCAACACCGGTGGGCCGCTGAGCACCGTGCAATCGGTGGACCGGGCGATCACGGTGCTGGAGATCCTGGCCAGATCCGGGGAGGCCGGCGTCACCGAGATCGCAGCCGAACTCGGGGTCCACAAGTCCACGGCGTTCCGGCTGGTCTCCGCCCTCGAGCGGCGCGGGCTGGTCGAGCAGAACGCCGACCGGGGCAAGTACCGCCTCGGGGTGGGGATCGTGCGACTGGCTGGCGCCACCACCGCCCGCCTCGACCTGGTGCAGGAGAGCCGCGCGATCACCCGCCGGCTGGCCGCGGTGACCGGGGAGACGGTCAATCTCGCAGTGCTCTCCGACGGGGCAGCGCTCTACGTCGACCAGGTGGCCGGGGCCTCGGCCCTGCAGCCGCACAACTGGGTGGGTCAGCGGATCCCGCTGCACGCGACGTCCAACGGCAAGGTGCTGCTCTCCGGCCTGCCCGACTCCGAGCTGGTGACGATCGCCGGCGAGCTGCGGGCCTACACGCCGGCCACGGTCACCTCGGCCGCCCGGCTGCGCCAGCAAGTCGCCGACGTGCGGGCGCAGGGGTACGCCGTCGCCGTGGACGAGCTCGAACTCGGCCTGACGGCCGTGGCAGCCCCGATCCGCAACTCCAGCGGCGACGTGCGTGCCTCGATCAGCCTGTCCGGCGCGACGTTCCGGTTCGGCCGGGAGCGGGTGGACCTGGTCGTGCCGATCGTGACCGACGCGGCGGCCGAGGTCTCCGAGCGGTTGGGCTGGCGCGCGCCGAGCCCGGCGGCCCTGACCGCGGCCGGGACATGACCGAGGAGTGCTTGACGCTGCCGCCGGAGCCGGGCACTGTTGCGCATCAAGGTTCGTGTTCTGTGTCACGCAACAACGCGTGTCCGCAGGGAAGGTGAGGTCCGGCGGGAAACGGCACCCGGAAGCGGGTGGTGCCGGCTGGGACGCAGACAGCGGACGGTGACCCTGGAGGGTCGATGGCCGAGTTGATGATCGGCGGCCGGTGGAAGCCCGGCGCCAGCGGTGCGCGGCGAGAGATCCGCTGCCCGGCGGACGGCGCTGTGGTGGCCACGGTAGACGAGGCCGGTGCCGCGGACGCCGTCGCGGCCGTCGCTGCCGCTCGGACGGCGTTCGACGAGGGAGCCTGGTCGGGCACGCCGGCTGCCGAGCGTGGTCGGCTGCTGCACCGGGTCGCGGACCGGCTGAGCACGGACAAGGACCGGATAGCCCGCGCGGAGTCCCTGGACACCGGCAAGCGGCTGGTCGAGAGCGAGTACGACGTCGACGACGTGGTGTCGGTGTTCCGGCACTACGCCGGCGCGGCCGGCGCGCACGCCGGTCGGGTGGTCGACACCGGCCGGCCCGACGTCGTGAGCCGGGTGGTTCGCGAGCCGGTCGGAGTCTGCGCGTTGATCACGCCGTGGAACTATCCCCTGCTGCAGGTCTCCTGGAAGGTGGCGCCCGCGTTGGCCGCCGGCTGCACGTTCGTCCTCAAGCCGAGCGAGCTGACCCCGTCCACGGCCATCCTGCTGATGCGCATCCTGGACGAGGAGGGGCTGCCGCCGGGCGTCGGCAACCTGATCCTCGGCACCGGGCCGGAGGCCGCCGCGCCGCTGACCGAGCACCCCGACGTGGACCTGGTCTCCTTCACCGGCGGGCTGGCCACCGGCAAGGCGGTGATGGCCGCCGCCGCAGGAACGGTGAAGAAACTCGCCCTGGAACTCGGTGGCAAGAACCCCAACATCGTCTTCGCCGACGCCGATCGCGAGGCAGCGCTGGACTTCGCGCTCACCGCCGTCTTCCTGCACTCCGGGCAGGTCTGCTCGGCCGGGGCCAGGCTCGTCGTCGACGCCGCGATCCACGACGAGTTCGTCGGGGAGCTGGTGGAGCGGGCCCGCAAGATCAGACTCGGCGGCCCGTTCGACCCCGCCGCCGAGACCGGCCCACTGATCTCCGCGGCGCACCGGGACAAGGTCGAGCGCTACGTCGAGGCGGGAGTGGCCGAGGGCGCGCAGCTGCGCTGCGGAGGCGCTCGGCCGGACGAGCCCGGCCTGGCCGAGGGCCACTACTACCTCCCGACCGTCCTGGATGGCTGTCGCAGCGAGATGTCCGTCGTCCAGGAGGAGTCCTTCGGGCCGGTGCTCACGGTCGAGACGTTCACCGACGAGGACGACGCGGTGCGGGTCGCCAACGACAGCCGCTACGGGCTGGCCGGCGCGGTGTGGACGAGCAACGCCGGCCGAGCCGAGCGGGTGGCGGCCCGGCTGCGGATGGGCACGGTCTGGATCAACGACTACCACCCGTACGTGCCGCAGGCGGAGTGGGGTGGCTACAAGCAGTCCGGTATCGGTCGCGAGCTGGGCCAGGCCGGCCTGGAGGAGTACCAGGAGATCAAGCACATCTGGCACAACGTCCGCCCGTCGCCCCAGCACTGGTTCTCCTCATGACGCGCTACGACTACGTCATCGTCGGTGGGGGTTCGGCCGGCTGCGTGCTGGCAAACCGGCTCTCCGCCGACCCCGGTACGACGGTGTTGGTGCTCGAGGCCGGCCGCTCGGACTTCCGCTGGGACCCGTTCATCCACATGCCCGCGGCACTGCCGTTCCCCATCGGCAGCCGGCTCTACGACTGGCGCTACGAGTCCGAGCCGGAGCCGCACATGGGCGGCCGCAAGATCTTCCACGCCCGCGGCAAGGTGCTGGGCGGCAGCAGCAGCATCAACGGGATGATCTTCCAGCGGGGCAACCCGATGGACTACGAGCGCTGGGCGGCCGACGAGGGGATGTCGGACTGGGATTTCGCGCACTGCCTGCCCTACTTCAAGCGGATGGAGACCTGCCTGGCCGGTACCGACGACTGGCGCGGCGGTGACGGCCCACTCGTGCTGGAGCGGGGTCCCGCGACCAATCCGCTCTTCGGCGCGTTCTTCGACGCCACCGTGCAGGCCGGCTACCCGCGCACGACCGACGTCAACGGCTACCGGCAGGAGGGCTTCGCGCCCTTCGACCGCAACATCCACCGCGGCCGCCGGCTCAGCGCCGCTCGCGCGTACCTGCACCCGGTGCGAGACCGCACGAACCTCACCGTGGAAACCCTGGCGCTGACGACGAAGGTGCGCTTCGCCGGGACGCGGGCGGTCGGCGTGGACTACCTGCGGGCCGGGCGGGTACGCCGCAGCGCCGAGGCCGGCGAGGTCATCCTCTGCGGGGGCGCCATCAACAGCCCGCAGCTGCTGCAGCTGTCCGGGGTCGGTGACCCCGGCCTGCTGGGTGGCCTCGGCATCCCCGTCGTGCACGGGCTGCCCGGAGTCGGCCGGCACCTGCAGGACCACCTCGAGGTCTACGTCCAGTTCTCCTCCAAGCAGCCGGTGTCGATCGCGCCCGGCCTGCGGTGGCGCAACCGGCCGCGGATCGGCGCCGAGTGGCTTTTCCTCCGCCGCGGGCTGGGCGCGACTAACCACTTCGAGGGCGGCGGGTTCGTCCGGAGCAACGACACGGTCGACTACCCGAACCTGATGTTCCACTTCCTGCCGATCGCGATCCGCTACGACGGCACCGCGCCGACCCAGGGGCACGGCTACCAGGTGCACATCGGTCCGATGTACTCCGACTCCCGCGGCAGCGTGACGATCCGGTCCAGCGACCCGCGGCAGCACCCGGCGCTGCGGTTCAACTACCTGTCCACCGAGCAGGACCGGCGGGAATGGGTGGAAAGCATCCGGATCGCGCGGACCATCCTGAGCCAGCCCGCAATGGACCCGTTCAACGCCGGCGAGTTGTCCCCGGGGGACTCGGTGCGCACCGACGAGGAGATCCTGGCCTGGGTGGCCAAGGACGCCGAGACCGCGCTGCACCCCTCGTGTACGGCCCGGATGGGCGTGGACGAGGAGTCCGTGCTGGATCCGGCCAGCATGCGGGTCCACGGGGTGGACGGACTCCGGGTGGTGGACGCCTCGTCCATGCCCTACGTCACGAACGGCAACATCTATGCGCCGGTGATGATGCTCGCCGAGAAGTCCGCCGACCTGATCCTCGGCACCGCCCCGCTCGCCCCGTCCTCGGCTGCCTGGTACTCCCACCGGGCCGGCAGCCCGCTGGATCCCCCCGCCGCTCCTACATCCGCTGCCGCTGCGCGTGGAGGCCAGTCATGACCACCGAAACCCCGACCGCCGCCGTCTCGACGTACGAGGACGAGGTATCCGCGCGGATCGCCCGCCTGGACGAGGCCCGACGCAACCCGCTGCTGTCCGTCGAGGGCCTGTGGAAGGTCTTCGGAGCGAAGTCCGACCGGGTGATCGGGACGCCGGACGCCGACCTGTCCCGCCCGGAGCTGATGGCCAAGACCGGCTGCGTCGTCGCGGTCAAGGACGTCTCCTTCACCGTCGCCCCCGGAGAGGTCTTCGTCGTGATGGGACTGTCCGGCTCCGGCAAGTCGACGCTGGTGCGCTGCCTGACGCGGCTGATCGAGCCCACCGCGGGGCAGGTCACGGTGGGCGAGCAGGACATCACCTCCGCCTCGCAGGCCCAGCTGCGCGAGCTGCGCCGCAAGCACGTGGCGATGGTCTTCCAGCACTTCGGGCTGCTGCCGCACCGGCGGGTCATCGACAACGTCGCCTACGGGCTGGAGATCCGGGGGGCGAGCAAGGCCGAGCGTCGCCAGCGGGCGCAGGAGATGGTCGACCTGGTGGGGCTCAGCGGCAACGAGAACTCCTACCCGGACCAGCTCTCCGGCGGCATGCAGCAGCGCGTCGGGCTGGCCCGGGCGCTGGCGGTGGACCCCTCGCTGTTGCTCTTCGACGAGCCGTTCTCCGCCCTGGACCCACTGATCCGCCGGGACATGCAGAACGAGGTCATCCGGCTGCACCACGAGGTCGGCAAGACCATGGTGTTCATCACCCACGACCTGCAGGAGGCCCTCAAGCTCGGTGACCGGATCCTGATCATGCGCGACGGCGCGGTGGTGCAGGTGGGCCGGCCCGACGAGGTGGTGGGCGCCCCGGCCGACGACTACATCCGTGACTTCGTCAGCGACGTACCCCGCTCGCACGTGCTGACGCTGCGGTGGGTGATGCGCGATCCGCGGCCCGGTGAGTCCTCCGAGGGTCCGATCATGGGCCCGGACACGGTGGTCAAGAACGCCGCCCAGCAGGTTCTCGCCTCAGCCCACCCGGCGCGGGTGGTCTCCGGCGGCAACCTCGTCGGCGTGGTCGACCGGGAGGACATCCTGCGTGTGATCGTCGCCGAGGAGTCCTGATGACCCGACCCGGAGCAGAGGTGCAGCCATGACCACCGTTGCCGAGCGGCCGACCGCCCCGGCCGCCCCGGATCCGCAGCCCCCGGTCCAGCAGGCCCGCCCCGAGCCGGCGCGGCGTACCGGGCTGCTGCTGCTCGGCACTCTCGTCGTCTGGGTCGTGGGGTGGCGGCTGTTCCACGGCGTCGCGACGCTGCCGCTCGGCCGCGCCACGCTGACCGACTTCCAGAGCCGGCTCAACGACCTGCGCGATGCCTTCGACTCCGCCCGCAACACCAACTTCTTCCTGAACGTCGTCGTCGGCGGGATCAGCGACGGCATCAACGCCTCGATCAACGCCGCGCAACATCTGGTCAGCCAGCCCTCGTTCCCCCGGCCGGTCCCGGAGATCGGCTGGCTCGGGGTGCTGGCTCTGCTGGCCTGGGTCGCCTACGCCGTGGCCGGCGTCCGGTCGATGGTCCTGGTGGCCCTGAGCCTGCTCAGCTTCGGCCTGCTCGGGTACTGGGGCCAGAGTCTGGACCTGCTCATCATCACGTTCGCCGCGGTCCTGATCGCGGTCCTCGTCGGCATCCCGCTGGGGGTGGCGATGGCCCGCAGCAAGCCCGTCACGGCCATCGTCACGCCGGTCCTGGACGTGATGCAGACGATGCCGTCCTTCGTCTACCTGCTCCCGCTCGTCCTGCTGTTCAGCATCGGCGCCGCCGCGGCGGTGATGGCGACCCTGATCTATGCGCTGCCCCCGGTAGTGCGGATCACCGCGCACGGGCTGCGCAGCGTCAGCGCGTCCACGATCGAGGCCAGCACGTCGATGGGCTCCACCGGTGCCCAGCTGCTGCGTACGGTGCAGCTGCCGATGGCCAAGCGGACCATCGTCGTGGGGCTGAACCAGACCATCATGGCCGCCCTGTCGATGGCGACGATCGCGGCGCTGATCGACGGCCCTGGGCTCGGCGAGCCGGTCATCCAGGCACTGCAGACCCTCGACATCGGCAGCGCGTTCGTCGCCGGGTTGGCGATCGTGATCACCGCGATCATGCTGGACCGGACCACGACGGCAGCCAGCCAGCGGGCCGAGAACGCCCGGCGGGCGGCCCGCGACCCGAGGGTGCGGCGGATCGGCCTGGTGGCGGGCGCCGTGGTGGCCGCGGTCGCGATCTACCTGTCCCGCACCTACCTGTGGGCGGCCGACCCGAGCGGGCTGCCCGACCTCGGCAATCCGCTGGCCCGGCTGGTCAATACGGTCACCGACTGGTTCACCGGAACGTTCAGCGGGGTGACCGGAGCGATCAAGAACGGCATCACGTACGCGCTGCTCAACCCGTTCCAGTCCCTGCTCGCCGACTCGCCGTGGTGGCTGGTCGCCGCCGTACTGCTGGTAGTCGCGTTTCTGCTCGGAGGGCTCCGCCCGACGATCACCGCCGCGGTGTGCCTGGCCGTGATCTACGCCGTCGGCCTGTGGCAGGACGGCATGGTCACGCTCACGATGACCCTGGTGGCCACCGTCCTGGTCATGCTGTTCGCGGTCGCGTTCGGCGTGTGGATGGGGCGCAGCAAGCGCGCCGACACCGCCCTGCGTCCACTCCTGGACGCCGGCCAGACGATCCCGCCGTTCGTCTACCTGGTGCCGGCGCTGGCACTGTTCGGTCCCGGCCGGTTCACCGCCATCGTGGCGGCGGTCGTCTACGCCGCTCCGGCCGCGGTCAAGCTGGTGGCCGACGGGATCCGTGGCGTCGCGCCGACGACCGTCGAGGCGGCGCAGTCCGCGGGCTCGAGCACGATGCAGATCATCACCAAGGTCCAGCTGCCGATGGCCCGCAACGCCCTCGTGCTGGCCGCCAACCAGGGCCTGCTCTTCGTGCTGTCGATGGTGGTCATCGGAGGCCTGGTCGGGGGCGGGGCGCTGGGCTACACCGTCGTCAGCGGCTTCAGCCAAGGCCAGCTGTTCGGCAAGGGCCTCGCCGCCGGGATCGCGATCGTCGCGCTCGGCATCATGCTCGACCGCATCACCCGACACGCTGCCGCCCGCATGGGGCGGCGGTGACCACCTGCCGCCCGCTCGCGGGCGGCGGAAACCCATCCGGGACCGCACTCCGGTCGCGAAAGGAGAACTGGTGAGAACAGCACGATCACGGGTACTTCGCCTCGCCGCGCTCACCGCGGCCGGGGCTCTGGTCCTGTCCGCGTGTGGCGGCGGGAACATCCAGTCCGCAGCCACCCCGGAGAGCGGGGCGAACTGCGGCAACTTCAACGTCGCGATCAACCCCTGGGTCGGCTACGAAGCCTCCGCGCACGTCGTCGGCTACATCGCGTCCTCGAAGCTGGGCTGCAACGTGGAGTACAAGAACCTCAAGGAGGAGGTGGCCTGGCAGGGCTTCGGCAGCGGTGAGGTCGACGTCGTGATCGAGAACTGGGGCCACGACGACCTCAAGACGAAGTACATTCAGGACCAGAAGACCGCGCAGGACGCCGGGCCCAACGGGAACATGGGCGTCATCGGCTGGTACATGCCGCCGTGGATGGTCGACAAGTACCCGGACATCACGAACTGGGAGAACTTGAACAAGTACGCCGACCTGTTCAAGACCTCGGAGTCCGGTGGCAAGGGTCAGCTCCTCGACGGTGACCCTTCGTTCGTCACGAACGACGAGGCCCTCGTGACCAACCTGAACCTGAACTTCAAGGTGGTGTACGCCGGGAGCGAGCCGGCGCTGATCCAGGCCTTCCGCAACGCCCAGGAGAAGAAGACTCCGCTGCTGGGCTACTTCTATGCACCGCAGTGGTTCCTGTCCGAGGTCCCGCTGGTCAAGGTCGATCTGCCGAAGTACACGCCGGGCTGCGACAGCGACCCGCAGAAGGTGGCCTGCGACTACCCGGGTTACACGCTGGACAAGATCGTCTCGACGAAGTTCGCCGACTCCAGCAGCCCGGCGTACAGCCTGGTGAAGAACTTCAACTGGACCAACGACGACCAGAACCTGGTGGCGAAGTACATCGCCCAGGACGGCATGGACCCCGAGGCCGCCGCGAAGAAGTGGGTGGAGGCCAACCCGGACATCGTGGCCACCTGGATG
>JBBPYA010000049.1:0-8884 GCA_038200385.1 Mycobacteriales bacterium | reverse complement strand
CTCGGTCAGAGCGCCAACGAGGTCATCGAGACGGTCTTCCTCCTCCTGAACGTCGCGATCATCCTCGGCTTCCTGGTCCTCGTCACCTACTCCAAGCACCTGCACATCGGACTAGCCCCGCTCAACGTCGCGACCAAACGGCTTCCCGACGGGCTCGGCCCGCTGCTGCCGATGGAGTCCCAGGGCGTCCCGATCAACTTCGAGGACCCCGGCGAGGACGACACGTTCGGCCGGTCGAAGGTCGAGGACTTCACCTGGAAGGGGATGCTGGACTTCGCCACCTGCACCGAGTGCGGGCGCTGCCAGAGCCAGTGCCCGGCGTGGAACACCGGCAAGCCGCTGTCGCCCAAGCTGGTGATCATGGACCTGCGCGACCACCTGTTCGCGAAGGCCCCCTACCTGCTCGGTGAGCGGGAGACCCCTGAGCAGGTCCCCGATTTCATCGTCGAGCCCGACGAGCGGGCGCACTCGGTGCCGGAGTCCGGCTACCCGAGAGTGATCGGATCGAACGACCAGCAGGCGCACCGGCCCCTGGTCGGTACGGCGGAGCAGGGCGGCGTCATCGACCCCGACGTGCTGTGGTCGTGCACGACGTGCGGCGCCTGCGTCGAGCAGTGCCCGGTCGACATCGAGCACGTCGACCACATCCTGGACATGCGCCGGTACCAGGTCCTCATCGAGTCCGCGTTCCCGTCCGAGGCCGGCGTGATGCTGCGCAACCTGGAGAACAAGGGCAACCCCTGGGGGATGAGCGCGAAGTCGCGCGAGGACTGGATGAGCGGGCTGTCCTTCGACGTACGCAAGGTCGAAGGCGAGATCCCCGACGACGTCGAGTACCTGTTCTGGGTCGGTTGCGCCGGCGCCCTGGAGGACCGCGCCAAGAAGGTCACCAAGGCCGTCGCCGAGCTGCTGCACACCGCCGGGGTCGACTTCGCCGTACTCGGCTCCGCGGAGACCTGCTCCGGGGACCCGGCCCGCCGGCTTGGCAACGAGTTCGTCTTTCAGATGCTCGGTGCGCAGAACGTCGAGACCCTCAACGCCGCCTTCGGTTCCCGCCCGCAGAAGAAGATCGTCGCGACCTGCCCGCACTGCTTCAACTCCCTCGGCCGGGAGTACCCCCAGCTGGGCGGTGAGTACGACGTCGTACACCACACCCAACTGCTCGGCCGGCTGGTCGCGGAGGGCCGGCTCACCCCCGTGCAGCCGGTCGACGGGCTCGTGACCTACCACGACCCGTGCTACCTGGGCCGGCACAACAAGGTCTACACCCCGCCCCGCGAGGTCCTCGCCGCCGTCCAGGGCATCCGCACCCAGGAGATGCACCGCTGCAAGGAGCGCGGGTTCTGCTGCGGCGCCGGCGGAGCGCGGATGTGGATGGAGGAGAAGATCGGCAAGCGGATCAACGTCGAACGGGTCGACGAGGCGCTCGCCCTGGACCCGGACATCGTCTCGACGGCATGCCCGTTCTGCATCACGATGCTCTCCGACGCGGTCACCTCCAAGCAGCAGGACGGCAGCGCGCGGGAGGACGTCGAGGTACTCGACGTCGCCCAGATCCTGCAGCGCTCGATGCGGGCGCCGGCCGACAGCGCTAGCGCGGCCACCGACTGATCCGACCCACCCGGCCGCGCCGACCGGCCCGGCCGGGCCCGCTGCGTTCGGCCGGAGTACCGATCGCCGTCGGCCCGGTCGTGGGACGATCGCAGCCATGAGCTTCCTGTTCGGCGGGGGGCCGGGCCACGTCGACCCGCAACTCACCGAATCCAACCGGCGCTACCGCGAGCACATCGCCCGCGACATCAACGACGAGCGGGTGCTGGCCAGCCGCGGCGAGTCGCCGATGCAGCACCGCCGTCGGACACCGTGGGTGCTGCTCGCGGCCGTGGGGAGCTTCTTCCTGCTCGTCGCGTTCCTCCGCGGCGGAACGAACGGGCAGCTCGCCATCGCCCGCAGCTGCTCGCAGCCCTCGGTCGCCGTCGCCTCCACCACCGTCCAGGCGGGATCGAACTTCCAGGTCCGCAGCACCGGACCACAGGACCTGCAGTACGTCCTGACCCTCGCCGGCGAGCCGGTCCAGGGCCAGCCCGACGTGCAGGTCCCCTTCACCAGCACCCCGGCCGGGCCGGCGTACAGCCTCATCGACTGCGTGAGCCCGAGCTTTCTCGTGCAGGCCCCCGTGCGGGACGGGATGTTCGAGCTGACGCTGATCGAGTACGGCGCCGCGGGGGCGAAGACTGTTGCCACCCTCGAGCTGACCGTCGTCGGCTGATCAACCGTGCTGCACCTGCGGCTGCTGCTGCCCGACGAGCACACCGAGCCCGTCCTGGACCTGCTGCGCGACCGGGTCGGGGTGGCCAACCTCGCCGTGCTCCGCGGCTGTTCGGTCCGCCCCGCCGGTGACGTCGTGATCGCCGACCTGGCCCGGGAGACCGCCGACGTGATCCTGGACGAGCTCCGCGACCGCGACATCGACAAGATCGGCACCATCACCCTGGAGAGGATCGACACCTCGGTCAGCGTCGCGGCCGAGAAGGCGGAGGAGGAGGCTCCCGGCGACGGTTCGGATGCGGTGATCTGGGAGCAGGTGGTCCGGCAGACCTACGCCGAGTCCGCGCTGTCGGTCACGTTCGTGGCGTTCCTGACCATCGCGATCCTGATCGCTGAGTGTGCAATCATCTTGGACTCCGCCGTCCTGGTGGTGGGCGCGATGGTGCTCGGCCCGGAGTTCAGCGCACTGGCCGCCATCGCGGTGGGGGTCGTGCACCGGCGACCGCGGGTGCTGCGCCGGGGCCTGCACGCGTTCGCGGTCGGCTTCGCGGTCGCGATCTTGATCAGCACCCTGCTCGCCCTGCTGGCCCGTGCCTTCGGGTGGATCGACGTCTCGCTGCTGACCGCGAGTCGGCCGCAGACCGGCTTCATCGTCCAGCCGGACAAGTGGACGATCGTGGTGGGCTTCCTGGCCGGGATCGCCGGCGTGCTGTCGCTGACCGCGGACCGGACCGGGGCGCTCGTCGGGGTCTTCATCTCGGTGGTCACCGTCCCGGCGGCGGCCAACGTCGCGCTCGCCGTCGCGCTCACCGACGGCTCGGAGTTCCGCCGGGCGCTGCTTCAGTTCGCCGCGAACATCGTCGTGATCCTGCTCGCCGGGATGCTCACCATGCTGGTCCAGCAGAAGGTCTGGCACCGGATCCCCAAAGCGATGCCGACCCCCGCCGGCCCGCACCACCCCTGACCGACGCCGACGCCCGCCGGCCTCCCGATTTTCGGTTACCCGCGGGTAAGCGTCGTCGTACGGGCGCAATCAGGCTCTGAACCTGCCCCTTCCTGCGCACTTACCGGCGGGTAACTTGGGCTGGACCCCCTTGGCGCAGGGTCCCTAGGCGCGGGGTCCAGGGGCGGGTTTGGAACGTCGGTCGGCCGGGGCCGCGGCGCCAATCAGGTGTCGACGCGGGTGAGGAAGCCGCCGTCGACGACCAGATTGGCGCCGGCGCAGAAGCCGGCCACCGGCGAGGCCAGGAAAACCACGGCGGCGGCGACCTCCTCGGGCGTCCCGAGCCGGCCGAGCGGGATCCGCTCCCTTATGGAGCGGTAGAAGTCGGGGGCATCGTTCCTGCGCCGATCCCACGAGCCGCCCGGGAACTCGATCGGCCCGGGCGAGACGACGTTCACCCGGATGCCCTGCGGTGCCAGGGTGTGCGCCAGCGCGCTGGCGTGATGCAGCAGGGCCGCCTTGAGCGCGCCGTAGGACGCCGGCCCGGATGGTCCCGAGGTGTCCAGGGCGGACGTCGTACCGACGACGACGAGCGCGCCGTGCGACCGGGCCAGGGGTTCGGTCACCGCCTCGGCCAGCCGGACGAAGGCCATCAGGTCGGTCTCGAAGCTGGCCGGCCACTGCTCGGGGCCGCTCATCCCGCCCCCCGCGGAGGCGTTGGAGACCACGACGTCCAGGCCGCCGAACTCCTGCTCGGCCTCGGTGACGAACCCGGTGAGGGCGTCCCCGTCGCTGACGTCGACGGCGGCGGTGTGCACGCGTACGCCGGAGGCCCGGAACTGCTCGTCCGCCTCCCGCAGCGCCTCCTCCCCGCGCGCGCAAACCGCCAGGTCGCACCCCTCCGCGGCCAGCAGGGCGGCGATGGCCCGACCGATGCCCCGTGAGGCTCCGGTCACGAGGGCGCGCTTTCCGGTCAGACCCAGATCCACGCCCGGCAGCCTCTCACGGAGCCGTTCAGGGACCCCCGGGGCTCAGCGGGCGGCCAGGAAATCCGCGACCGCCGAGTCGAGCCGCGCGGCGCCGAGCGAGGGCAGCCCGTGATGGGACGCATCCGGGAGTACGACGCTGCGGACGTCGGGCAGCACGCGGCTCGCGCGTTGCTCGAGCCTGCCGATGTCATGGCACCGGGACTGACCTGCGAGCACAAGCAACGTCGGCGTATGCAGGGCTACCAGTTCGTCCTCGCCAGGTCGGGTCGGCATGACGACCTTCGACGCACGGAACTGCTTGGCGCCCAGCTCGGCGAGCCGTACGACGTCCGGGTCCGGCGGGCGCTTCCGGGTCTCCCATCGGATGAGCTGACGCATTCCCCGTCCGCTGGGTCGCAGCAGGATCGGGACAGCGTGCAGCAGGTACGCAGGTGCCATCCCGACGAAACAGGTGGTCGGATCCACCAGGATCAGCTGGCGTACCCGTTGGGGTGCGTGCAGCGCGTAGCGCAGGGCGATCCACCCGCCGTAGGAGTGCCCCGCCAGTGCAAGTTCCGGCAGCGCCAGGGCGTCCAACACGCCGTCCAGCCAGACCATGAGGTCGTTGGCCGTCCGCGGGGCGCGTCCACTGTGGACGCTCCGGCCGGCCTGACCGAGCGGGTCCACGGCGTACACCCGGTGGGTGCGGCCCCAGGCGGCGACGTTGGCGAACCAGGCCATTCCGGTCGCCCCACCACCGGGCAGCAGGACGAGTGCGCGGCTCCCGGGCCGACCGCAGACCGTCACCCGGGTCATGCCGAACTCTCCGGCGAGATCCCGGGTCTCGGTCTGGCCCGGCCAGCGCGCGAGCAGGGCGTCGTAGGCGGCGGCAAAGGCGGCCTCGCCGGCCAGCGAGCGGAAGGCGGTTGCGGGTCGGGTCACCCGGGCTCCCAGCGTTCGGGCCGATATTGTCTCGATGAGCAAGATACTCGATGAAGGAGCGACTGGCGAGATGGCTGCGGAGCCCGAGTTGGAGATGGTGCACCTGCTGCGACGGATCACCGTAGACCTCGACCTGCTGGGGGCCCGGTTCGCGGCTGCGCACGCGTTGCATGCCACGGACCTACGGGCGCTGATCCAGCTGCTCGACGCCGACCGCGCCGGCGTCACGGCGCGCCCCGGCTGGCTCGGTGACCGGCTCGGCCTCAACTCGGCCTCGGTCACCGCGCTGATCGACCGTCTCGTGGGAGCCGGCTACGTACGCCGGGAACGGGACGTCACCGACCGGCGTCGGGTGGATCTTCTCGTGGAGCAGCGCGCCAGGCACCTCGGCTGGGCGTTCTTCGGGCCGCTGATCGATCAGCTTGTGAACCTGTCGGCCGGGTTCACTGCCGCCGAACTGGCGACGGTACGACGGTTCCTCACCGGCGCCGCCCGGATCGCGTCGGAGACCCCCGGGGAGATCTGCGGTTAGGGCCGGCCGGCGGAGGGCAGCCGCTTGCCCAGGAGGGCGGCCGCCGCGGCCTTGCCCGGTACGCCGGCGATCCCGCCGGTCGGCGCGGTACCGCCGCCGGAGATGAACAGGCCCTCGATCGGGGTCTTGTGTCCGGCCAACCGTCGGGTCGGCCGGAAGAACGCGAGCTGGTCCAGGCTGATGTCGAGCACCATCGGATGCCCGCCGGGCCACATCAACTCCGCCGCCATCAGCTCCGGCGTACGGATGGACATGCCGACGATCGTCTCCCGGAAACCCGGGGCGTGGCGCTCCATCGAGTCGATCATGGACTGCGCGAACGGTTCGGCGTGCTTCCCCCAACCACCCTCCACCGTGGACGGTGCGCAGGGGCAGGCAAGGTAGACGGTGTGCTGGCCGGGCGGGGCGAGCGAGTCGTCCAGTGCCGACGTCGTGAACGCGTACGTCGGGACAGGGTCTGGCAGCCGCTGCGCCTCGGCGGCGTGGAAGCCCCGGGCAAGCTCGTCCATCGAGTCGACGTGGGACTGCAGGCCGTTCCAGTCGCCGGGTTGGGCGTTGGGGTACGCCGGCAGCGCCGTCGTCGCCAGGTGCACAACCAGCTGTACGGCGTTTCCCCGGTGTACGGCGCGCAGCTCGGCCGCCGCCGGTCCGGACAGCGGCGGGTCGCACAGGTCCAGCAGCGCCGTCTTCGGCTCGATCGCCGTGACCACCCGGTCCGCCCGGACGTACTGGCCGTCCTTGAGGCGGACTCCGCGGACCCGCCCGCCGGCGGCGTCGATCGAGGTGACGGTCTGTCCGGTGTGGACGGTCCCGCCGTAGGAGTCCAGCCGCGCGAGCAGCGCATCGGTCAACCCCTGGGAGCCGCCGCGGGCGTGCCACTGCCCGTGCCGGTGGTAGGCCGCCTGCCACAGGGCGTAGAACGAGCCGCCGACGAGTTCCGGGCCGGCCGAGGAGTGCGCGGCGAAGGCGCTGACCGGCGCCCGGGTGAGGTCGCTGCCGAGGTGGGTGCGGAGCAGTCCGCCGTACGGCGCGACGAGTCCGTGGATCAGCCCGGACACCCCGCCGAACCGGCGTACCGCCTTCACGAGTTGGCCGCTGCGACCGAGCCCGGTCCGCAGCGCGCCGGACAGCGTGGACGCGGTGGACATCCCGGCGACAGCGACGTCGACTAGGGGCAGCGCCAGGTCCATCAGGTCGGCGTAGCGCCGGGCCTCGGCCGGGTCGTGCTCGGCAATGCTGGCCACCGTGCGCTCGATGCTGCGGTGGAACCGGACCACCCGGCCGTCGGCGAAGAAGCCGGCCGCGAACGGTTCCATCTCCTGGTAGTCCAGGCCGGCCTCGGCCAACAGGAGTTCGGCCGGGATGGCCGTCATGTTGATCATGTTGTGCGCGGCGGAGTGGGTGTCGAAGCGGAAGCCGGGCACGGTCTCCTCGGTGCGCGACCCGCCGCCGGCCCGGTCGGACTGCTCCAGGACGACGACCTCGCAGCCCTCGCGGGCCAGGTAGCACCCGGCGACCAGGCCGTTGTGCCCACCCCCGACGATGACGACCTTCATCGCCCGCCCGCCGCCGCCGCCGCCGCGCCCGCCGCGCCCGCCGCGCCACCACCGTGATCATGGGAGTTCGTCGGTCCTGGCCGGCAGATCGCCATGATCATCGGGTGGTGGCGCGGGTGAAGTTGCGGTAGGACCGGGACGGCGTTGGGCCGCGCTGGCCCTGGTACCGCGAGCCGTACACCGCCGAGCCGTAGGGGAACTCGGCCGGGCTGGACAGCCGGAACAGGCACAGCTGCCCGATCTTCATGCCGGGCCACAGCATGATCGGCAGGTTCGCCACGTTGGACAGCTCCAGCGTGATGTGCCCGGTGAAGCCCGGGTCGATGAAGCCGGCGGTCGAGTGGGTGAGCAGCCCGAGCCGGCCGAGGCTGGACTTGCCCTCCAGCCGCCCGGCCAGGTCGTCGGGCAGGGTGACGATCTCCAGCGTCGAGCCGAGCACGAACTCGCCGGGGTGCAGGACGAACGCGTCCTCGCCGGCCGGTTCAACCAGGCTGGTGAGCTCGTCCTGGTGCTCGGCCGGGTCGATGTGGGTGTCGCGGGAGGTGTTGACCACCCGGAAGAAGCGGTCCAGCCGGACGTCGATGCTGGAGGGCTGCACCAGGCCGGCGTCGTAGGGATCGAGGGCGAGCCGGCCAGTGTCGACCTCGGCCCTGATGTCGCGGTCGGACAGCAGCATGCGCCGACCCTAACCAGCGTGGGTGTGCGGACGACGTACGCCCGGTCCGGGCTCGAACGGCGGTACGTCGACGGTGCGGCTCACAGGATTCGGGTCGATAGCGGCGGCAGGTGGGCCCACCAGTGCCGGTACCGCTCGTACACCCTCGGGTCGCGCGCGGTCAGGAACCGGTGCAGCGCCGCTGCCTCGTCCCCGAGCGCGGCCCAGGTCGACTCGTCGAGTTCGCCGAAGGCGCGGACCTCGATCCCGTCCTCGGCGGGCAGCCACAGTCCCGCGATGTGGCCGTCGACCAGGATTGTGGGCAGGAAGTCACCGTTCTGCCGGACGACATGGGGGCGGACTTCGGCACTCATGATGCGGGTGCGGTCGCGGTAGGCCAGCAGGATGCTGTCCCACATGGGCAGGAACCTCGGAGGGGCGGCGACGTCTCCGTCCGGCCGTGGTGCGTCGGGTACGTCGTAAAGCGGCTCACCGGCCGGGCCGGTGTGCTGCACCAGCAGCTCGTCGCCCTCAATCGCGAGGCGGACGTAACCGATCGCCAGCCGGTTGAAGGTCGCCACGTCGTGGACGGTGGCCGGCCCGAAGGCGCGCAGGTAGTTCCGGACGAGGCATTGCAGCGACTCCGGCTCAGTCCGCTCGGAGTGCGGCGTCGAGGCAGCGCGGAAGCGCACCCGCTGGCCGAACCGCCAGGCGCTGACGTCCGGGACGCGGGACATCCGGGTGAACGGCGCCACCGCCCACCACCATCCGGGGTCGTTGACGGGTCCGAGTACGTCGCGGAGGTGCGCGGTCAGCTCGCCGTGCGTGCGCGCCTCGGTCGCGTGGGCCAGTGCCGCCTCGACCGCGGCGGTGAGCTGGTCCTCGGTGACGCCGAGCGCGGTCAGCAGCGACGGGCCGGGCCGGTAGCGGCGCAGCGTCCCGGCGTGCGCGGCCCAGAAGTCCGGGTGATCCGCGGCGGCGACCGCGTGCAGCGTGCTGCGCATCAGGGTGATCTTGAGG
>JBBPYA010000048.1:0-3702 GCA_038200385.1 Mycobacteriales bacterium | reverse complement strand
GCGGCGGTGTAAGCGCGCAGGTGGTTTCGCCCGCTACGGCCCGGGTGGAAGGAGGTGTCCAGGACCGCGCCGACCCGGCGGATCGGCTCGGGCAGGTCGACGTAGGACTGCCCGCCGATCGACGCGCTGCCGCGGTCGGGGACCATCAGGCCCAGCACCATCCGCAGGGTCGTCGTCTTTCCGGCGCCGTTCGGACCGAGGAATCCGGTCACCGAACCGGGCTCCACCGTGAAGGACAAGTCGTCCACGGCCCGGACCTTGCCGAAGGTCTTGGTCAGCCCGGACACGACGATCCGGCCACTGTCGTCGGCCACGTTGCCTCTCCAGTTGCTGAGAACGAACGCCGGCCATCCAACACCGCCCAGGTGAACGCGGGGTTCCGCGGGTGCTTTGCTGGCAGCGTGCGGGCGCGGTGGGTGATCACGGCGATCTTTGCCGCGAACGGGCTGCTGTTCGGCTCCTGGGTACCCCGCATCCCCGACATCCGAGCGGATCTTGGCCTGGATGTCGGTGCCCTCGGTGTCGCCCTGCTCGCCCCGGCTGTGGGGTCGCTGCTGTCCATGTCGCTGGCCGGCGCTGCGGCGGGCCGCTTCGGCAGCGCGGCCGCGACCCGGGTGTCCCTCACCCTTTTCGCGGTCACGCCGTTCCTGATCGGACTCGCACCGAACCTCGGGCTGCTGTGGCTCGCCTTGTTCGGCTGGGGGATCAGCTTCGGCGCCCTGGACGTGGCGATGAACGCCCAGGGCGTCACGGTGCAGCGGGCTCGGGGGCGCGCCACGATGTCCTCCTTGCACGCCGGCTTCTCCTTCGGCGGGCTGGTCGGGGCGGTCCTCGGCAGCGTCGCGGCCGGTTGGCAGATCCCGGTTTCGACGGCGCTGGGCGGCACCGGTCTGGTGCTGCTGCTCGTGGTGCTGCCGGCGACCCGGTGGTTGCTGCCCGATCCGCCGAACGTCGACGGGCCCGCGCCGCTGTTCGCCCGGCCCGGAGGCCGGCTGCTTCTGCTCGGGGCGGCGGCGTTCGCCGCGCTCGCCTGCGAGGGCGCCGCCGCTGACTGGAGCGCGGTCTACCTGCGCGAGGACCTCGGCAGCACACCGGGCCTGGCCGGAGCCGGTTTCGTGGCATTCAGCGTGACGATGACGGCCGGCCGGCTGGCCGGTGACCGGGTCACCGACCGGTTCGGAGGGCAACGGCTGCTGCTGCTTCTGGCCGGAGTGGGCGGTGTGGGCCTGGCTGCCGGCCTGCTGGCGGGGACCGCCCCGGTGGCGGTCGTGGGCTTCGCCCTGCTCGGGCTCGGGCTGTCCTGCATGGTCCCGGTGCTGTTCAGCGCGGCCGGTCAGGGCCCTGGATCGGCGGGGCCGGCCATCGCGGCCGTGTCGACCTGCGGTTACGTCGGGTTCATCGCGGGTCCGGCGATGATCGGCGGGCTGGCCCAACTGTCGTCACTGCCGGCGGCGCTGTGGGTGCTGCCCGTACTCACCGTCACTGCGGGTCCGCTCGGCCGGCTCGGCGTCCGACGGTCCGCGGAGGGCTTCGCCGACGGACCGCGTACGCCGGCGCCGATGGCCGTCCCACCGCCGCTCGGCCCGTAGGCAGTGCCCGGGTACGGCGGTCCGGGTGGATGTAGCGGCATGGTGGACTGGGCCGGCCACCGCCACGGTGGCGTGGGAGCAGGACGAGGGAGATGCCGATGCGGGCACGGGAGCTGATCGGGCCGGCGTTGCTGGGAGTGGCGACCGGGGCGCGGACCTCGCTGGGCCTTGCCGGGGTGGCCTTCGGTGAGCGCCGGTCCTGGACCCCGCGGCCGATCGAGATCGCGCAATCCCGCGGTGCCCGGTTGGCGACGGCCGGGATGGTGGCCGGGGAACTCGTCGCCGACAAGCTGCCCGGCGCCCCCAGCCGGTTCGCACCCCAGGCCATCGCCGCGCGGGTGGTGATCGGGGCCGTGGGCGGATCCGCGCTGGCCTGGCGCGATGCCACCAGCTGTCCGGCCGGTGCGGCTATCGGAGGCCTCGGCGCGCTCGTCGGCGCCGCGGTCGGGTTGCGGTGGCGGACCGCGGTCAAGGACCGCGGGTGGCCGGACCTACCGGCGGCGCTGGCCGAGGACGCCGCAGCGCTCGCCGGCGCCTACCGGGCCGGGCGCCGCCCGTCGTAGTCCCTCTGCCGGGACCCGGACTCGCGAGGTCAGCGACCGGGACGGCCGAGCAGCAGGGGGACGGCGAGTTCGGTTTCGGTCAGTGACCCGTGGTACCCGATGAGCGCGGCGGCCCCGGGATCGCGGCGCGACTGGACGAAGGCAGTTCCGGGTGCCGCCCAGCAGACCACGTCACCGATCCGGGCCGCCGCGTCGGCGGTGACCCGCGCGCCGGCCAGGCCGGTCTCGATCATCTCCGCGCGGGACATCGCCACGACCCGGTCACCGAGCATGGCCTGCCACGCAGCGGCGACCTCGACCGCCGCGCCCGGGAGGGTGTGCAGGTAGCGCGCCCGCGGCTCCCCGGCCACGATGGCCACCCCGTCCGCCAGCTGCCTGGCCAGTTCGCCGTCCTCGCCGTCGATGGCGTCGAGATCGACCTTGCCGGTGGCAGGAACGTCGATCATCCCGTGGTCCGCGGTCACCAGCAGCGCCGCGTCGGGTGGCAGCCCGGCCAGGATCGCCGCGACCATCGCGTCGACCAGGCCGAGCTGGGCACGCCAGGACGGGTGGCTGCACCCGCGGACGTGCCCGGTTGTGTCGAGGTCGCCGTGGTAGGCGTACGTCAGCGTGCGGGGGGCTGCGCTCGCGGCCTCGACGGTCCCGGCGATGACGTCGCCGGCGCTCACGGTGCCTCGGTAGCCGACGTCCCGGTGAATGGCGGTGGTCAGGCCGCGGCCCAGGAACGCCGCCGGGCCGACGACCGCGCCGGTAGCCGTCGGTTCGACTGCTGCCAGCACGCTGGGCAGCGGTTGCCAGCGCCGCGGATCGGGATCCGTGCCCCAGCTGATGTGGGTCAGCAGTTGCCCGCTGCCCGGGACGGCGACGGTGAAGCCGACGATGCCGTGCTCGCCGGGGGGCCGTCCGGTGCTCAGGCTGGTGAGGTTGGCGGGGGTGGTCGTCGGGGCGACCGCGTCGAGTCCCCCGCAGGGATCCGCGAGACCGGCGAGCGTCGGCGCGACGTCTGAATGTCCGGCCAGGTTCGCCCGACCGAGACCGTCGATGAGCACGACGACGATCCGGCGTACGTCGGGGAGGGAACCGGACAGTCCGAGCACGTCGTCGTACGCGGGAACGCCGAGCACCGCGGCCAACGAGGGGAGCAGCTCGGCCAGCGTCTGCTGCCCGTAGCGGGGCGGCCGCCAACCGGAGGGCAGCGCGAGGCTCATCGGCACGACCATAGCCGCCGGGCTCCGTTCCCGGCCTCGCGCCGAGGACTACCGCGGATGTCCGCGGCCGCCGCGCCATACCCGGGTCCGCTCTGAAGCTGCGATGTGCAGGTATGCGAATATCGCCATAGGAAGGCAACCATGGCCGGACGGCGGAGGGAGGCACGATGGGGCACGGCCACAGCCACGGTCACGCCTCGTCGGCGAATGCCACGAGCGCCTCGGCCCGCTACGTCCATCGGTTGGGCCTGGTGGTCGGGCTGGGCCTGGTGACCTTCGTCATCCAGGTGGTCGTCGGGTTGCGGGTCTCCTCGCTGGCGTTGCTGTCGGACTCCGCGCACG
>JBBPYA010000047.1:0-8910 GCA_038200385.1 Mycobacteriales bacterium | reverse complement strand
CTGGATCGCCGACACCGGGTGGATGCGGTGGCACAGCTCGGCCTGCTCGACGCTCACCTCGGACAGGCCCAGCCGCAGCACGGTGCCGTCGGCCACACACTCGGCCAGCGCGCCCCAGGTGTCCTCGAGCGGGACGTTCTCGTCGACGCGGTGCAGGTAGTACAGGTCCACCCGGTCGGTACCCAGCCGTCCCAGCGACTCGCGCAGGGACGTCCGGACGTGCTCCGGGCGGCCGTCGCGCGTCATTTGGCGGTCCGGGCCGCTGACCACGAGGCCGGTCTTGGTGGCCAGGACCACCTCGTCGCGCCGACCGGCCAGCGCTCGGCCGACCAGCTCCTCGTTCGTGAACGGCCCGTACACCTGGGCGGTGTCGAACAGGGTCACGCCCAGGTCCAGGGCGCGGAGGATGACGGCGGTGGCGGTCTGCTCGTCGGCCTCGCCGTACGCCCACGACATCCCCATGCAGCCCAGACCGATCGGTCCGATCGCCGGGCCGCCGGTACCGAGGGTCCGGGTCACCGCGCCGCGACCTCGACGATCAGCTCGACCTCGACGGGCGCGCCCAGCGGCAGTTCGGCGACCCCCACCGCGCTGCGGGCGTGCCTGCCGGCCTCGCCGAACACCTCGCCGAGCAGACCGCTGGCGCCGTTGATCACGCCGGGCTGGCCGGTGAAACCGGCGGCGCTGGCGACGAAGCCGACCACCTTCACCACCCGGATCACGTTGTCCAGCCCCACTTCGGCGTCAACCGCGGCCAGGGCATTGAGGGCACACTGCCGGGCGTCGGCCGTGGCGTCCTCGGCACTGACCTCGGCGCCGACCCGCCCGGTGCGCGGCAGCGCGCCGTCGACGAAGGGCAGCTGCCCCGAGGTGAAGACCAGGTTGCCGGTCCGGGCCGTCGGCACGTACGCCGCGACCGGTGCCGCGACCGCCGGCAGGGTGAGGCCCAGCTCGGCCAACCGGTCGCTGGCGCTCACGGCTGGATCCCCGGAAGCCGCTCGCTGGCGCTCACTGCTGGATTCCCGGAAGCCGCTCACTGCTTCTCCCGCTTGAAGTAGGCGACCAGCTGCTCCGGGTTCGGCCCGGGGATGACGGCGACGAGTTCCCAGCCGTCGGAACCGAAGTTGTCCAGGATCTGCTTGGTCGCGTGGATCAGCAGCGGCGCGGTCATGTACTCCCACTTCGTCATGGT
Organism: Mycobacteriales bacterium; assembly: GCA_038200385.1. Lineage (GTDB taxonomy): Bacteria > Actinomycetota > Actinomycetes > Mycobacteriales > Geodermatophilaceae > JBBPYA01. Next base: position 7,718 of record JBBPYA010000047.1, on the reverse strand, counting down.
CTGACCCTAGCTACCGGCCACGCCCCGCCGTACGGTCGCGCCATGACCCCCGCCTCCGCACGCCGGCACAAGATCCTGCTCGACGAGGACGAGCTGCCCACCCGCTGGTACAACGTCATTCCGGACCTGCCCTCGCCGCCGCCGCCGGTGCTGCACCCGGGCACCCTGGAGCCGGTCGGCCCGGACGACCTGGCGCCGCTGTTCCCGATGGCGTTGATCGGCCAGGAGGTGACTACCGACTCCTACGTCGAGATCCCCGGCGACGTCCTGGACATCTACCGGCTGTGGCGGCCCTCCCCGCTGTACCGCGCGCACCGTCTCGAGGCCGCGCTCGGGACCCCGGCCCGGATCTACTACAAGTACGAGGGGGTCAGCCCGGCCGGCTCGCACAAGCCGAACACCGCCGTACCGCAGGCCTTCTACAACGCCGACGCCGGGATCCGCCGGCTCACCACCGAGACCGGGGCGGGACAGTGGGGTACGGCGCTGGCCTTCGCGTGCGCGCAGTACGGCCTGGAGTGCGAGGTCTGGCAGGTCCGGGCGAGCTACGACCAGAAGCCGTACCGCAGGATGATGATCGAGACGTTCGGTGCCACGATCCACCCGAGCCCGTCGGAGCTGACGCAGGCCGGCAAGACGATCCTTGCCGCCGACCCGGACTCCCCCGGCTCGCTCGGCATCGCGATCAGCGAGGCCGTGGAGGTCGCCGCGCAGAATGCCGACACCAACTACGCCCTCGGCAGCGTCCTGAACCATGTCCTGATGCACCAGACCGTGATCGGCGAGGAGGCGCTGCTGCAGCTGGCCAAGGTCGGGGAGACCCCCGACCTGATCGTCGGCTGCACCGGCGGCGGGTCCAACTTCGGCGGCCTGGCCTTCCCGTTCCTCCGGGAGAAACTGGCCGGCCGGATGGCGCCGGTGATCCGCGCCGTCGAGCCGGCCGCCTGCCCGTCGCTGACCCAGGGCCGGTACGCCTACGACTTCGGCGACACCGCCGGGATGACCCCGCTGATGAAGATGCACACCCTCGGGCACGACTTCGTTCCCGACCCGATCCACGCCGGGGGCCTGCGCTACCACGGGATGAGCCCGCTGCTCAGTCACATCTACGAACTCGGGCTCATGGAGGCCGTCGCCAAAGCGCAGTCGGACTGCTTCGCGGCCGGGGTCCAGTTCGCCCGCACGGAGGGCATAGTCCCGGCGCCGGAACCCACCCACGCCCTCGCTGTGACGATCGACGAGGCTCGCCGGTGCGCCGAGACGGGCGAGGAGAAGGTCATCCTGACCGCGTTGTGCGGGCACGGTCATCTGGACCTGGCGGCGTACGACGCCTACCTGTCCGGACGGATGACCGACCACGTCCACGACGCCGCCGCCGTGGAACGCGCCCTGGAACGGCTGCCCGTCGTCGTCTGATCGACCGCCGAAGCCCGTCCTCTCGTCTGATCGACCGCCGAAGCCCGTCCTCTCCCACGTTGCCGTGTCCTCGCGGGTGGCCGGCCACCCGCGAGGACCCGCCACGTTCAGGTGACCAGATCGTGGCGGCTAGGGCGAGGGGGCGGGGGGCGGGCGCGCGGCGGGCGCGGCGGGGCCCACCTAGGCTTCGGTGGTGACACCCGCGACGCAGCCCCGACCGGCGGCGGAGACTGCCGGCGAGAGCGCGGAGTTCCCGGCGGCCCGGTTGCACGTCGTCACCGGCAAGGGCGGGACCGGTAAAACCACGGTCGCCGCGGCGCTCGCGCTGGCCCTGGCCACCGGCGGGCGGCGGACCCTGCTCGTCGAGGTGGAGGGCCGGCAGGGGATCGCCCAGCTGTTCGACAGCCCACCGCTGCCGTACGCCGAACGCCGGGTCGCCATCGCGCCGGGAGGCGGGGAAGTGCTCGCGCTCGCCGTGGACGATGAGGCGGCGCTGCTGGACTACCTGGAGATGTTCTACAGCCTGCGTCGGGCCGGACGGGCGCTGCGCAAGATGGGCGCGATCGACTTCGCCACCGCGATCGCACCCGGCCTACGCGACGTGCTGCTCACCGGCAAGGTGAAGGAGGCCGCCACCCGCACCGAGGGGGGCCGGCGGGTGTACGACGCGGTCATCCTCGACGCGCCACCCACCGGGCGGATCACGAAGTTCCTCAACGTCACGGCCGAGGTCAGCGGGCTGGCCCGGGTGGGCCCGATCAAGACCCAGAGCGACGGCGTGATGGCGGTGCTGCGCTCTAGCCAGACCGCGATCCACGTCGTCACCCTGCTGGAGGAGATGCCCGTGCAGGAGACCATGGACGCCATCGCCGACCTGCAGGCGACGAACCTGCCGGTGGGCGCGGTGTTCATCAACGCCGCCCGCGATTCCTTGCTGCCCGCGGCCGATCAGAAGCGAGCGCTCGCCGGGCGACTGGCCAGCACCCGGGTGGCCGCCGGCCTGCGCGCCGCCGGACTGGACTCCGACAACCACGACGGCACCTCACTGGCAGCCGCACTGACCGACCAGGCCGTGGCGCACGCGTTGCGGATCTCGGTCGAGGACGAATCCCGGCAACGACTGGCGACGCTGGGGCTGCCGACGTACGAGCTGCCCCTCCTCCCCGGTCCGATCGATCTCGGCGATCTACTGGAACTGGCCGGTCTGCTCCGCTCGGCGGGTGTCCGGTGAGCGCCCCGCAGCTGGACATCGACGCCCTGCTCAAGGACCCCGAACTGCACATCGTGGTCTGCTGCGGCGCCGGCGGCGTCGGGAAGACGACGACCTCGGCGGCGTTGGCCGTGCGGGCCGCCGACTCGGGGCGCACCGTCGTGGTGCTGACCATCGACCCTGCTCGCCGGCTGGCCCAGTCACTCGGCCTGACGCAACTGGACAACGTTCCCCGCGTCGTGGACGGGGTGGGCGGGGACTCCGGCGGCCGGCTGTGGGCGATGCAGCTGGACATGAAGCGGACCTTCGACGAGATCGTCGAGGCGCACAGCACCCCGCAGCGCAGCAGCCAGATCCTGTCCAATCCCTTCTACCAGTCGCTGTCGTCGTCCTTCGCCGGCACCCAGGAATACATGGCGATGGAGAAGCTGGGTCAGCTTCGGACCGCTGGGAACTGGGACCTGATCATCGTCGACACCCCGCCGAGCCGATCGGCGCTGGACTTCCTGGACGCGCCGCAGCGGATGGCCCGCTTCCTGGACGGCCGGATGCTGAGGCTGCTCGCGGCGCCGGCGAAAGCCGGCGGCCGGGCCTACCTGAAGGTGGTGGGCGCCGGCTTCATGCTGTTCTCCCGGATCCTCACCCGGATCCTCGGGGCCCAGGTCCTCAACGACATCTCGGCCTTCGTCGGCGCGCTGGACACCATGTTCGGCGGGTTCCGGGAGCGGGCCGAGGCGACCTACGAGATGCTCCGCAGGCCGGGTACGGCGTTCCTCGTCGTGGCCTCACCCGAGCCCGACGCGTTGCGGGAGGCCTCCTACTTCGTGGACCGGCTGGCCGTGGACAAGATGCCGCTGGCCGGCCTGGTCGTCAACCGGGTGCACCGCAGCGCCGCTCCCGGGCTGTCCGCCCAGTGGGCCGAGGCGGCGGCGGACTCGCTGGCCGAGGCCGGCGGGCACGAGTTGGCCGTCGCGGCGCTGCGGATCCATGCCGAGCAGGCCACCTTGGCCGCCCGCGAACGTCGCCTGACACAGCGCTTCGACAAGGCCCACCCCGACGTCGCCCGGCGGGAGGTCCCGGCGCTGGCCGGTGACGTACACGACCTGGCGGCACTGAGGGAAATCGCCGGAGCGCTGGCCGGACCGTAATAGTTTGAGAGGTGTCAGCGGGCCCGCGCGCGCTGAGCGGGGCGGGTCTGCATGGCGTCGAGCAAGGGCCGCCAGGACACCACATCGGGGCGCCGGCGAAGCAGGCTACGGCGTTCGCGCTCGGTCAGTCCGCCCCAGATACCGAACTCCATCCGGTTGTCCAGCGCCTCGGTGAGGCACTCGGTCCGCACCGGACAGGCGTCGCATACCCGCTTGGCCCGGTGCTGGGCGGCGCCGGGGACGAACAGCGTGTCGGGATCGACGTCCCGACAGGCACCTCGTTCGGCCCACGACATCCGAGTCGGCCCAGCCGCGGTGAGCGGCGCGCTCCTGGTCATACCCGACCCCGTCCTTCATGTCCTCGGCCCGCCGGTTGGGTTGGTCCACCGGCCGGCATCACCCTTACCTCGTACAACGACTCCGGCTGCTGCGGGTTGCGGTCGGTTACACGACGTACCCTGAACACCGTGTCAGCGACTGTCGTGGGTCAGAAGTCCGCCGCATTGGCGAAGCTCGTTCTGGCGATCTCAGTGGCCGGCGCGCTCGTCGCCGGCTTTCTGCTGCCGGTCGTGGGTGGCGTGGGCCTGGCCGCGAGCAGCAGCAGCGGGCTGCTCGACGAGTCCGCCGTGCTCGACGAGCAGCCGATGGACGAGGTGACCAAGGTCCTCAGCGCCAACGGCCAGCTGATGACGTACTTCTTCGACAAGAACCGCACCATCGTGACCCTGGACAAGATCCCGATGGTGATGCGCGAGGCGATCATCGCCGTCGAGGACGCCCGCTTCTATCAGCACGGTGGACTCGACGCGCAAGGCCTGGCGCGGGCGGTGATGGCCAACGTGGCCGCCGGCAGCATCCAGGAGGGCGGGTCCACGATCACCCAGCAGTACGTCAAGAACGTGCTGCTGTACCAGGCGACCACCGACGCGGAGCGCCGGGCCGCGGTCGACCAGAGCATCGCCCGCAAGCTGCGCGAGGCCAACCTGGCACTCCAGGTGGAGCAGAAGTACACCAAGGACCAGATCCTGGAGAAGTACCTCAACCTGATGTACTTCGGCAGCAACGCCTACGGCATCGCGGCCGCGGCCAAGATCTACTTCAACAAGCCGGTCGAGCAGCTCAACCTCCCCGAGGCGGCTCTGCTGGCCGGCCTCGTGCAGAGTCCGGACGCCCTGGATCCTCTGACCCGCGGCCTGAAGGGCGCGACGGACCGGCGCAACGTCGTCCTGGAACGGATGGCGCAGCAGGGCTACATCACCGCGGCCGAGGCCGCCCAGACCGAGGCCGTCGCCCCCGTGCTGGTGCCGGGGCAGCCGGCACCCCGCGGTTGCCTCAACGCGGTCATCGGCCGCTACTTCTGCGACTGGATGCTGGAGTACCTGACGACGGCCCCGCCGCGCGGCCTGGGGCTGACCGAGGACCAGATCTACCGTGGCGGGTTGACCATCAAGACCACTCTCGACCCGCGGATGCAACGCGCCGGCGACCAGGCGGTGCTGAGCCAGCTCAGCCCGGGAGATCAGTTCGCCGGGCTGTTCACCCTGGTGCAGCCCGGGAGCGGCAAGGTGCTGGCGATGTCGACGAACAAGGTGTTCGGGACCAACACCAACGATCCGGCGCAGACGACGGTGAAGCTGTTCACGACGCCGTCCTCCGGTGCCGGGTCGACGTACAAGCTCTTCGTTGCGGCCTCCGCGCTGGAGCAGCTCAAGGGCATCAACTACACGTTGACCACCCCGGACCCCTACGTGTCCAAGGTGTACAGCGGGGACGGCCCCAACGGGAAGTACGGGCCGGTGCAGAACGCCGGGAACTACCGAGCCACGCTGAACCTGGAGACCGCGCTCTACGAGTCGTCGAACACCTACTTCGTGCACCTCGAGGACGAGCTCGGCAGCGTGCAGTCCTCGGTGGAGATGGGTCAGCGTCTCGGACTGTGGTACCCGGAGCAGACGCTGCCGAAGACGATCATCGCGGAGAACCGCGGCTCGTTCACCCTCGGCCCGGAGGCCACCAGCCCGCTGCTGCTGGCCACGGCGTACGCGACGGTCGCGGCCCGGGGCACCCGCTGCTGGCCCACCCCGATCGAGCAGGTGCTGGACCGCAACGATGACCCACTGCTCGGCGCCGACGGCCAGCCGGTCGTGAAGAGCGACAACTGCACCCCCAACGTGATCGAGCCGGGGCTGGCCGACACCATCACCCAGATCCTCACCAAGGACGTGGCCTGCTGCTTCGTCAGCCAGACCGCCGGTCGGGCGAGGGTCGAAGGGCACGACGTCGCCGGCAAGACCGGGACCACCCAGGACAACAAGGGGGTCTGGTTCGTCGGGTACACCCCGCAGCTGCTCGCCAGCGTCGGAGTCTTCAACCCCAACACGCCGACGAGCCTCGGCGACCGGTCCTTCGGTGGTGGCCTGCCCGCGACGATGTTCAGCGCGGCGATGACCCCGATCCTGGCGCCGATGCCGAACGTGACGTTCCCGCCGTCCAGCAAGAAGTTCGACCAGGGCAACACGTTCACGCTTCGAGCAACCTGCGCCGGGTACTCGGTGTCGACCTGCCAGGACTCGCTGCGCCAGCTCGGCCTGAAGCCGGTCGCCGGCGGCCAGGTCGACAGCGGCGCCAGCCCCGGCCTGGTCGCGTACACCTCGCCCGACGGCGGCGGCAAGGTCGTCCCCGGCCAGTCGGTGACCATCTTCATCAGCAACGGCGCCCTGATCCCGCCGCCTCCCCCACCCAATCCCAAGCCGGCACCCAATCCTCAGCCGGCACCCAAGCCCACTCCGAAGCCCAAGCCCACTCCCCCGCCGAAGCCGACGCCCCCGCCGAAGCCGACGCCCCCGCCAAAGCCCCCGCCCGGCGGTGGCGGTGGCGGTGGTGGTGGCGGTGGTGGCGGTACGCCGGCCCCGACTCCACCTCCGAAGTAGTCGGGCCCCGTCCGCGCGGCTATCCCAGCTGCCGCTTGACCTCCGCCGCAACCCGGCCGCCCTCGGCCCGGCCGGCGACCGAGGCCTGCGCCGCCTTCATGGCCCTGCCCATGTCGCGCACGCCGGAGGCTCCCGACTCGTCGAGCGCGGCCCGGACGAGTTCGGCCAGCTCGGCGTCGGACAGCTGCGCCGGCAGGTAGGTCTCCAGCAGGGCCCCCTCGGCGCGCTCCCGCGCCGCGGAGTCCGCCCGTCCGGCGCCGGCGAACGCCTCGGCCGCCTCGCGCCGCTTCCTGGACTCCCGGCGTAGCACCGCGAGGGTCTCCTCGTCGGTCAGGTCGCGGGCGGTGTCCCCGGCCACCTCCTCGACCTGGATGGCCGCCAACGCCATTCGCAGGGTGTCCCTGGCGAGCTCGTCGCGCTGCTTCATGGCCGCGGACAGGTCGGTTCTGATGCGCTGCTTCAGCGAAGGCTCGGAGGGCGGCATGCGGGCCAAACTACCGCCGGCCCGGTCCGTAGGCTTTCCGGTCATGGCCCCGCCCGTCGCCCCCGCCGCGCTCGCCGGGCTGACCGTGGCCGGCCTGGGGACCGCGGCGTACGCCTCGCTCGTGGAGCGCAACTGGTTCGCGCTGCGCCACTTCGAGGTCCCGGTCCTGGCCGCGGGGCAGCCGGGCCTGACGATCCTGCACATCTCGGACCTGCACCTGCTGCCGCGACAGAAGGCCAAGCGGGCCTGGGTGCGCGCATTGGACGACCTGGACCCGGACCTGGTGATCAACACCGGGGACAACCTGGCCGGAGCCGACGCGGTCCCTGCCGTCCTCGACACGCTCGGCCCGCTGCTGGAGCGACCGGGGGCGTTCGTGCTCGGCAGCAACGACTACTACGGTCCGACGCCGAGAAATCCGCTGCGCTACTTCTGGCCTGATCGCCGGCGGGTGATCGGGATCGACCTCCCGCATCGACAGCTGAGCGCGGGTCTGGCCGCGGGCGGCTGGCTGGATCTGACCAACGCCG
>JBBPYA010000046.1:0-2762 GCA_038200385.1 Mycobacteriales bacterium | reverse complement strand
CGGCCGCAGCTGGACCGGCGTACCCGCAGCATCGTCACGGTCGCGGTGCTGGCCGCGCTGCGCGCCCACGACGAGCTGGCGTTGCACGCCCCGGCGGCCCTCCGCAACGGCGTCACCCGCGAGGAACTCGCCGAGGTCCTCCTCCAGGTTGCGGGGTACGCCGGCGCCCCGGCAGCGAACAGCGCGTTGGCGGTGGCCCGGCAGGCGCTGGCCGACGCCGGCCTGGACGAGCCCGGCCCGGCGACGGTCTGACGACGGCGGGGCGGCTCATGGTCCGCGGGCGGCGAGCAGCCGGCGTAGCGAGGCCAGTCGGGCCTCCCGGGCGTGCCCGTCGGCGACCCACCGGTCCAGCGCGCACCCGTCGGCGGGATCCCGGTGCTCGCAGTTCACCGGGCAGCCCTCCGCGCCGGCCGCGAGGTCGGGGAAGGCGGCGAGCAGGTCCGCGGCCCGGACGTGGGCCAGCCCGAAGGACCGGATCCCCGGCGTGTCCACGATCCAGCCGTTGGCTACCGGCAGCATCACCGCGGAGCTGGACGTGTGCCGGCCCTTGCCGATCCCGCTGACCCGGCCCACGGCGCGCGCCGCGTCGGGTACGACGGCGTTGACCAGGGTGGACTTGCCCACGCCGCTGTGCCCGACCAGGACGCTGACCCGACCCTCGAGCCGGGCGCGGATGCCGTCGTAGGTCCGGTCCTTGCGGACCCCGACGACGGGCAGGTCCAGGTCGGCGTACCGCGCGGTGATCTCGCCGGGATCGGCCAGGTCGGTCTTTGTCAGGCACAGCAGCGGCCGCAGGCCGCCGACGTAGGCCGCCACCAGGCAGCGGTCGATCAGCCCAGTGCGCGGCGGGGGGTCGGCCAGCGCCGTGACGATGACCAGCTGGTCGGCGTTGGCGACGATCACCCGCTCGTGCGGGTCCGCGTCGTCGGCGGTACGCCGCAGCACGGTCGTCCGGGGCGTGATCCGCACGATCCGGGCCAGGGCGTCGGTGCCCCCGCCGATGTCCCCGACGAGGGCGACCCGGTCGCCGACGACCACCGACTTGCGCCCCAGCTCGCGGGCCCGCATCGCGGTGACGGTGGCAGCGCCGACCCGGCAGGTGTAGCGACCGCGGTCCACCGCGGTGACGAATCCGTCGGCCGCCCCCTCGTGCGCCGGCCGGGTCGTCGTCCGGGGGCGGGAGCCCTGCCGGCTGGGCCGGACCCGGACGTCGTCCTCGTCCAGGTCGCGACGACGGCTGGGACTCAGCGGACGCCGCCGGCCAACATCTGCTGCCAGCGCTGCTCGAAGTCCGGCAGCGTCTTGCCCGTCGTCGCGATGTCGTCGACCTCGACGCCAGGGACGACCAGCCCCAGCACCGCGGCGGCGGTCGCCAGCCGGTGGTCGTCGTAGGCCCGGAAGAGGCCGCCGTGCAACGGAGCCGGCCAGATGACCAGTCCGTCGCCGGTCTCGCGGACCTCACCGCCGAGGCGGCCCAGCTCGGTGGCCAGGGCAGTGAGCCGGTCGGTCTCGTGCCGGCGCAGGTGGGCGATCCCGTGCAGCCGTGACGGGCTGGACGCCAGCGCGCACAGCGCCGCGAGCACGGGCACGAGCTCGCCGACCTCGTGCAGGTCGGCGTCCAGCCCGGCCAGCACCGGGCCGGCGCGCAGCGCGAGGCCGGACCCGTCCAGCGTCAGCTGGGCCCCCATCCGCAGCAGCAGCGCCGGGAGCTGCGCGCCCGGTTGGGTCGTCTCCAGCGGCCAATGCGGTATCCGTACCGCGCCGCCGGTCACCATGGCGGCGGCGAGGAACGGTGCGGCATTGGACAGGTCGGGCTCGATCGTCCATTCCGCGCAGGCCGGCTCCGCGGGCGGCACGCTCCACTGCCCCCGGACGCTGTCATCCACCGGTACACCGGCGGCGCGGAGCATCGCGATCGTCATCTGGATGTGCGGCTGCGAGGGCACCGGCGGACCGACCGGCCGGACGGTGAGGCCCTTGTCGAAGCGACAGCCGACCAGCAGCAGCGCGCTGACGAACTGCGAGGACTGCGAGGCGTTCAGTTCGACGTCCCCGCCGGGCAGGCCGCGCCTTCCGCACACGGTGAGCGGGAGCGCGTCGCCGGCCACGTCGGCACCGAGCGCGCGCAACGCCCCGACCAGGGCGGCCACCGGACGTTCCCGTACCCGCGGGTCACCGTCGAAGTGCACCGGTCCGTCGGCCAGGGCGGCCACCGGCAGCAGGAAGCGCATCACCGTTCCGGCGTTGCCGACGTCGACGGTGCACGACCCGGACAGTGCGCCCGGCCGGACCGTCCAGTCGGTGTCGGTGCGTTCCACGGACACACCCAGCTCGACCAGGGCGGCGGCCATCAGCCTGGTGTCCCGCGCGTCCAGGGGATCGCGCAGCCGCACCGGCCGGCCGCCGAGCGCGGCCAGCACCAGCGCGCGGTTCGTCATCGACTTGGAACCGGGCAGGCTGATCACCGCGTCGACCGGCCGGTCGGCGTGCGGTGCCTGCCACGGGGCGCTCACCCCGACAGTGTGCCCGAGCAGGCGGCCGACTCCGAGCGGCGAGAACGCGCGAGCCGTGAGCCGATCGGGTGGAGTCGATCATCTAGCCTCGCGGGGTGGACATGCAGCGCTACCTCGGGCACATCCGGGCGGACGCGACCTTGCGGCTGGCCGCCGCCGCCGGCCGGTTGGACGCCGCGGTGCCGGCCTGTGAGCCGTGGCGGGTCACCGACCTGCTCGACCATCTCGGGCACGTCTACCTGCACAAGG
>JBBPYA010000045.1:0-5744 GCA_038200385.1 Mycobacteriales bacterium | reverse complement strand
GGTGGCGGCCACCACGACGTCGCAGGTCTGCAGCGCGGCCTCCTCCAGGGAAGCCAGCTCGCAGGCGTCGGCCTGCACCCAGTCGGCCTCGGGCAGGGTCTCCTCGCGGATCGCCCGGCTCTCCCGGTCGATGAGCAGCAGCTGATGCCCGTAGCTGATCAGCTCCTGGGCGATGGAGGTCCCTACGGCGCCGGCACCGGCGACGGCCACCCGCATCAGGAGGCCTCACTGCGTGCCTGGGCGGCGATCCGCGAGCAGCGGCCGGCCTGGTCGTCGAGGGACAGCACATGCACCTGGTCGCCCTGCTGCAGCACTGTGTGCGACTGCGGCAGGAAGGTCTCCCCGAAGCGCACGAGGTAGGCCAGTCGCGACTTCGTGGCCCGCTCGAAGGCCCCCACCTCCTGCCCTATCCAGCTCTCGTGCAAGGGGACCTGCAGGATGACGATCTCACCGGTGGGGTCGCGCCACTCCTCCGACGGCCCCTCGGACAGCAGTCGACGCAGCAGCTGGTCGGTCGTCCACGGCACCGTCGCGACGGTGGGGATGCCCAGCCGCTCGTACACCGCGGCCCGCTTCGGGTCGTAGATCCGGGCGACGACGCGGTCGATGCCGAAGGTCTCCCGGGCGACGCGGGCGGCCACGATGTTGGAGTTGTCGCCGCTGCTGACGGCGGCGAACGCCCGGGCCTGACCGATCCCGGCCTTGCGCAACGTCTCGCGGTCGAATCCCACGCCGAGGACCTGGCGGCCACCGAAATCCGGTCCGAGCCGCCGGAAGGCGTCCTGGTCGCGGTCGATGACGGCCAAAGAGTGCCCGAGCTGCTCCAGGCGCCGGGCGATGCTCGAACCGACCCGGCCGCAGCCCATGATCACGATGTGCACGTCTCCGGACGGTACACCGACCGACACTGCCAGGAGAGGTGCGGGAACTCCCGCGCGGCCGGGTCCGCGGTCCGGACGTACGCTGTCCGCCGTGATCGACGCACGGGCCGCATGAGCAGGCGCAGACGGCCGCAATGACGGCACCGACCTCGCTGTTCAAGCGTGTTCTTCTGGGCCGGCCGTTTCGCAGCGACCGGCTGTCCGAGCAGTTGCTGCGCAAGCGGATCGCGCTGCCGGTGTTCGCCTCGGACGCACTGTCGTCGGTGGCCTACGCCCCGCAGGAGATCTTCCTGACGCTGTCGCTCGCCGGGTTCTCCGGTTACGCGCTGAGTCCGTGGGTCGCGGTCGCCGTCGTGGTCGTGCTGCTGACGGTCGTGGCGTCGTACCGGCAGAACGTGCACGCCTACCCCAGCGGCGGCGGCGACTACGAGGTCGTCGGGACGAACCTGGGCCAACGCTTCGGGCTCGTCGTCGGCAGCGCGTTGCTGGTGGACTACGTCCTCACCGTCGCGGTCTCGGTGTCGGCCGGGGTGGAGAACTTCGGTGCCGCCATCCCGTTCCTCGCCGACCACCAGGTGATCAGCGCGCTGGCCGTCGTCGCGGTACTCATGGCGCTGAACCTGCGGGGCATCCGCGAGTCCGGGGTGGTCTTCGCGATCCCGACGTACGGCTTCATCCTGGGCGTGATCCTGATGCTCGGGTGGGGTCTGGTCGAGGAGGTGCTGCTCGGTCACCAGCTGCTGGCCGAGAGTTCGTCGTTCCGGTTCACCGACGACGCGTCACTGGCCGGATTCGCGCTGGTGTTCATCGTGCTCCGGTCGTTCTCCTCCGGCTGCGCGGCACTGACCGGTGTCGAGGCGATCAGCAACGGCGTCCCGGCCTTCCGCAAGCCGAAGAGCCGCAACGCCGCCACCACGCTGCTGATCATGGGGCTGCTGTCGGTCTCGATGCTCGTCGGCATCATCGCGCTGGGGATGCAGACCGGCTTGAAGTACGTCGACGACCCGGCCACCCAGCTGACAGGCGTCCCGGCCAACTACGACCAGAAGACGGTCATCGCGCAGCTCGCGCGCGCCGTGTTCGACACCTTCCCGCCCGGGTTCTACTTCCTCACCGTCGTGACCGGGCTGATCCTGGTGCTGGCCGCGAACACCGCGTTCAACGGCTTCCCGGTCCTCGGCTCGATCCTGGCGCAGGACCGCTACCTCCCCCGGCAGCTGCACACCCGCGGGGACCGGCTGGCCTTCAGCAACGGGATCCTGTTCCTCGCGACGTTCGCCGGGGTACTGATCGTGGCCTACGGCGCGTCCGCCTCGGCGCTGATCAACCTCTACATCGTCGGGGTCTTCGTCTCGTTCACGCTCAGCCAGATCGGCATGGTGCGGCATTGGAACCGGCTCATCCCGGAGGAGCGCACCGCCTCGGTCCGCCGCCGGATGTTGCGCAGCCGGGCCATCAACGGCTTCGGCGCGGTGATGACCGGCATCGTGCTCGTCGTGGTGCTGTCGACGAAGTTCCTCCTCGGCGCCTACGTCGCGATCGCGGCCATGGTGGTCATCTACGTGCTGATGCGCGCCATCAAACGGCACTACGCCAAGGTGTCCGAGCAGCTGCGTCCCGACGCCGACGTCCGGATGCTGCCCAGCCGGGTGCACGTCGTGGTCCTGGTCAGCAAGGTGCACAAGCCCACGTTGCGGGCGCTGGCCTTCGCCCGTGCCACCCGGCCGGACTCGCTGACCGCGCTGACGGTCAACGTCGAGGACGAGGAGACCCGTGCGCTGCAGGCGGATTGGGAGCGCAACGACATCCCGGTGCCGCTTACCGTCGTGGACTCGCCGTACCGTGAGATCACCCGCCCGATCCTGGACTACGTGCGCGGCATCCGGCGCGACAGCCCGCGGGATCTGGTGATGGTCTTCGTCCCGGAGTACGTCGTCGGCCATTGGTGGGAGAACCTGCTGCACAACCAGAGCGCGCTGCGGCTGAAGGGCCGGCTGCTCTTCGTGCCCGGCGTGATGGTCACGAACGTGCCGTACCAGCTGCAGTCCTCCGAGGCCCGGGCCTCCGCGGACGAACGCGACCGACTCACCCCGACCGAGGTTCGGCGCGCCCTGAGCCGATCCACGCGGCACCGATGAGCGAGGACCTGCTCGATCTCGAAGTGGGCGCGGTCGCCCACGGTGGGCACTGTGTGGCCCGGCACGAGGGTCGGGTCGTCTTCGTGCGCCACGCGCTGCCCGGCGAGCGGGTCCTGGCCCGGATCACCGAGGACGGCGGCGGTTCCTACTGCCGTGCCGACGCCGTCCGGGTGTTGCGCGCTTCCTCGGCGCGGGTCGCGCCGCCGTGCCGGTTCGCCGGCGCGGGCCGCTGCGGCGGGTGCGACTTCCAGCACGTGGATCCCGCCGAACAGCGCCGGCTCAAGGCGGCCGTGGTCGCCGAGCAGTTGACCCGCCTCGGTGGCCTGCCCGACGTGGCCGTCGAGGTCGAGGAGCTGCCGGGCGGGGCGCTGGGCTGGCGCACCCGGATGCAGTTCGCCGTGGACCGCTCCGGGCGGCCGGGCCTGCGCCGGCACCGCTCGCATGACGTGGAACACGTCGACGACTGCGTCATCGCGCACCCCGACCTCGCCGTGAGCGAGGTGCTGGGGCGGTCCTGGGGCGCCACCCGCGAGGTCGACGTGGTCCGCGCCGGGGGCTCGCGCACCGTGCTCCGGCGGCCGGTCCGCGGAGCGGTCAAGCTGATCGGGCCGGGTTCCGGCCGGGTCGAGGCCGCGGGCCGGGGCTGGCGGGTGTCGGCCGGCGGGTTCTGGCAGGTGCATCCGGCGGCGGCCGACGTCCTCGCCCGGTGCGTCCTGGACTTCGCCGGGGTGGGGCCGGGGGAGCGCTGCCTCGACCTGTACGCCGGCGCCGGCCTCTTCGGCGGGGTCCTCGCGCCGGTCGTCGGTCCGAGCGGGTCGGTGCTCTGCGTGGAGTCCGACGAGATCGCGGTCGCCGACGCGCTGGTCAACCTGGACGGGATGGGGTGGGCCGGCGTCCGCCGGGCCCGGGTGGACGCGGCGCTGATCGGCGGCCTGGCGGCCTACGACGTGGCGGTGCTCGACCCGCCGCGCTCGGGCGCCGGGCGCGAGATCGTGCAGGCGCTGACCGCCGGACCGGCGCGGGCCGTGGTCTACGTGGCCTGCGACCCGGCGGCCCTGGCCCGCGACGTGGCGACGTTCCGGCAGGCCGGCTGGCGGCTGGACCGGCTGCGGGCCTTCGACTGCTACCCGATGACCCACCACGTGGAGTGCGTCGCGCTGCTCACGCCGGGCAGTTCCGTTGCCGATCCGGCAGCGGCCCCGGTTACTTGACCGTCGCGCTACCGTCTGTGACAGGCGGGAACGCACAGTGTCCGCCGATCCGGCCGCGTACCACGGGGGGAGCCGCCCACGATGCTCACTCGCCGACGCGTGCTCGGACTCGGACGCGACGTGCTGGCCGCCGCTGCCGTGACCCAGTTGATCGGGTTGCGCCCGGCCCTGGCGGCTTCGCCCGTCAGCCTGTCCGACGACCTCAGCGTGCTCGGGACCCGGGAGATCATCGGCCGGACTATCCGGGACTCCGCCGGCACGCCGTACACCTGGGCGCAGCTCTACCCGAGCCCGGCCTGGCGCCGGGGACCGTACTTCAGCACCGGCAACCCGGGCATCGTCAACGGGAAGCTGCAGCGCCGGCATCCGAGCACGGCGATGTACCCGGGACTGTCGCTGCCCGGCGTCCCGTCGCACGTCGAGGTGGACTTCGTCTTCGACCCCGACGGCGTCGGGGGTCGCCGCGTGTTCGTGCACCTGTTCTCCGACACCGACGGCACCCGGACCAGCCCGGAGATCCCGTTCCACCTGATTATCGGCTCGCGGGGCTACGCGGTGAAGGCGATCAGCACCGCGGCCGGCGACACCGCGCTCACCGGGTTCGGCGGGTTTCCCGACCGCGGCACCGTGAAGTACGCCGGCGGCCGGAGGCTGGCCAACGGCGTCGGGTACACCGTGCAGCTGGACACGGTGGGCGACACCGCCACGATCACGTTCCCGACCGCGCTGAGCACCCCGCCGGTGACGCTGACCGACTCCCGGCTGACCTCCGCCCGGCACCCCGGCGGCGGCGACGGCCGGTTCCTGGTGCTGGAGGACGAGTCCGACGCCGCCAGCGAGCCGTACAACGCGTTCACCGCCGTACGCATCGTGCTCTGACCCGGCCTCCGGTGGCCCGCTGGTGACCGTCGGTCTCCCGCCGGGCTGGCCGGCCGACGTGAGGCCTCCCGGCACGCCCGACTGGGAGCGCAGCGCCGTCAGCTGGCTGCTCGACCTGGTCCCGCCGGACTACCGGGCGCACGAGGTGCTACGCAAGTACCCGATGCTGCTGGCCCGCTTCGCCGGCGACCACGTCTCGGCCGGGCTGGCCGCGGCCCGGGCGGGTTGGCGCACGCTGCGAGCCGACCTGGCCGGGCAGCTGCCGCCGGAGGCGATCGAGGCTGCGATGACGGCGTACGAGCGGGAGGGGTCCCGGCTGGCCGAGGCCGCCCGCGGGATCGAGCTGGTCGGCGCCGCGCTGGGCGGTCACCGCTGGGTCCCCCGCCTCTGACCGCGCCGCCCGCGGGCACACTCGGTGCCGTGCCGCTGCGCAACCGGGTCAGTCCGCTGGGGGAGATCCTCGCCGTCCCCGACCGCGGCCTGCTCTACGGCAACCGGGGCTGCCTGCACGACGCCGCCGGGCGGATCCGCCGGCCGTACGCCGTACGCCGCTGGATCTCCTGCCGGCTGGACTTCCGCGGCCGGCGGCGTGCCCCGCTGCAGCAGCCCGGTCGCTACACCGAGCTGTTCTTCCT
>JBBPYA010000044.1:0-2441 GCA_038200385.1 Mycobacteriales bacterium | reverse complement strand
CCACCACACCGCGCCGGTGGCCAGGACGGCCAGCGCACCGGCGACGGCGGACTCCACGAGCTGGACGGGGATCCGGCGTACGCCGATGGTCCGGTCCGAGGACCACAGCGCCCACCGCGAGCCGGTCGCCTTGCCTGCGCAGCAGCCGCCGAAGAAGCAACCCAGGCGTCCGATAGCCATCCCGAAGAGCAGCCCAGGGGCGAGCACGTCGAGGTACTGCCCGATCGGGATGCCGACCAACAGTCCACCCAGGATGACGGCCGCGATGGCGCCCAGCACGAATCCCTGGATCGACATGCCGGTCACGAGCAGGCCGCGGTCCTCGTCGCGGTGGGTCGCCAGGTAGTAGAGCTTGGCTCCGACGATGCCCACGACACTGGCGATCAAGGAGACCGCCAGCAGCCGCAGGGTGGGCAGCCCCCGATGTTGGGCCAGTACGGCCTGGAGGACCAGGGCGACGACCGCACCGGTCAGGACGAGCGCCGGCCAGGCGCCCAGCCGCACACCGGGCGCCCGCACCCGGACGACCGGCGCGAAGGACGTGGTCCCTGACGTCGACGCGCTGGGCAGCGTCGTCCGGCGAGCCACGAACGCCTGGGGCGCCTTCGCTTTGCTGCCCGGCAGCACGGGTTCGGCCGTGATCTGCCACTCACCCTGCTCGATGTCCAGCACCCTGGTGGTCAGAGCCACCCGACCGCTGCCCGGGATGACGCGATCGACGGTCCGCAGCACCGAGAAGCGGTCGCTGGACGTCGCCCTGCCCTCAACGCCCTGCCGGGTTCCGGAGAACCGGATGGTGACCGAGTACGGCGCCCCGGCGGGCTTGGCGTCGAACCAGTAGGTGAAGCCGAGCGCCTGCGGGGTCACGCCCTCCATCCCGGAGCAGTTCAGCTGCATCACCTGCAGGGTCTGGTCGTTATTGCGGGACCGAGCCGCCGGCACCCGAACGTTGTCCGGACCCTTCGTGCGTTCCACGGTCATCTGCTGTCCACCGCCTCCGCTGCAACGAGCAGCTCCGCGCAACTGTTCTACTCAACTAAGTTGAATAGTAGTTGCTGCGGCGGCGGTCGGTGCCGCGCCATTTTCAGGACCGCAAAGACGCCGCCAGCGTGTCGGCGATGAGGCGCCGGCACCACACGGGATGGGTCAGCGGCAATCCGTGGTCGGCGCTGGGATGCCGCCGTTCGGTGACGGTAGGCCACGCCACGGCTAGCTCGGCCGCTCGACCCGGGACCGGCACGGGGTCGGCGTCACCGGCGACGAGCACCACAGGAACGCCGGCCCGGCTCAGGACCTGCGGCGCTCGCTGCCAACCGGCGTCGCGGATCAGCCCGTTCATCGATCCGGTGTAGGTGTGCCACGTGTGCTTGACCCCGGCGCGCGCCACGGGGACCGGGAGGTCGGGACGGTACGCCGCCGCGATCCAGGACGCCGCCGTCCGGTGCCGGCACATCCAGCCGCACACCGCCCGCGGCAGCGCGCCGTCGCCGGCCAGCAACGCCTCCATGCCTCCCATCGCCGCCACGTGCTCGTCGGCCTCGGCCAGGGTGCGGTACAGCGGGGCGCCGAACGTCACCACCGCCCCCACCCGGTCGGCGTGCCGGGCGGCCCACCGCAGCGCCAGGGCGCCACCCATCGAGTGCCCGACCACGACGAGCGGGCGCCGGTCCAGGCCGAGGGCGGCCAGCGCCTCGTCGAGTGCGTCCATGTGGGCGGTGGCATCAGTGGGGCCGCTCACCAGCATGGAGCCGCCGAAACCGAGCAGGTCCGGTACGACGAGCGTGGCCCGCTCCGCCAGGTCGTCGTACGCCGCACCGAAGCAGTTCCCGGCCGCCACCATGCCGTGCAGCAGCACCAGGACCGGCTCCGCCGTGCCCAACACCCGGACCGACAGCGGCCCCGCCTGCCGCTGCCGGCCGCCGCCGCGCACCCAGGCCGCGACCGCCGCAGACCGCTGGTGCCGCCATCGCCACCACCCCGCTGCACCCACGGACGTTCCCGCGGTTCCGAGGATCACGCTGAAGGCGGCGGTACGGACAGCTCCGGGCATGCCGCTGATCCTGCCGAGGGCGGCCGTCGAACGGAAAGCTCGGCGTTGCGGTCGCCCTGCTCCCGCGCCACACTCGCCCTGGCCGCCGCTCGCGGCCGCGAAACGTTCGCGCGTCGGGATGCCGACGCCGCCGAGGGGGTTACATGCCAACGGAGATCGAACCGACACTGGCGGCCGGTTGGCTGCTCACCATCGCCGTGGTCGCCGTACTGGTGCTGCTGGTGCTCATCATCAAGGTGAAGCTGCACGCGTTTCTCGCGCTCGTGCTGGTCAGCCTCCTGGTGGCCATCGCCGCACAGGTCCCGATCGCCAACATCACCACGGTGCTGACCGACGGGTTCGGCTCCACGCTGGCCCGCGTGGCGCTGCTGGTCGGGCTGGGGGCGATGCT
>JBBPYA010000043.1:0-6207 GCA_038200385.1 Mycobacteriales bacterium | reverse complement strand
GACCCCGACGCCGGTACCCGGTCAGAGCGCGGCCCCCAGCGGAACATCGGCGCCGGGCCAGTCGGCGGCGCCGAGCGGTCCGCCGCCGGCCAGCGGCGCGCCCCCCGCCAGCGGTGCGCCCACCGCCAGTGGGGCGCCGTCCTCCTCGGCCGGCTTCCTCCCGGGGGACCCCACCTCTACCGCGCCGACCACCAGTGACAGCGCCGCTCCCACGTCGGCGCCCCCCACGTCAGCGGCCCCCACCTCGGCGGCGCCGAGCGGCGGCGCGGCCGGTAGCGGCCAGCCGCAGACCCAGGAGCAGGCCCAGGCGCGACTGGCCACCCTGAACTGCCAGCAGGACCCGAGCGCCACGGCGACGACTCCTGACCCGCCGGAGTCCTATGTCGCCGCGTGCAGCACCGACGGCAGCGTCAAGTACCTGCTCGGGCCCACGATCATCGAAGGCACCAGCATCACCGACGCCAACGCGACGTTCGACACCCAGAACCTGCAGGGCTGGCTCGTCGTCGTGGACTTCAACAACCAGGCTTCCTCGGTGTGGGCGACGTACACCTCGCAACACAACATCACGGTCAGCCCGCAGAGTCCGGCGAACCTGGTTGCGTTCACCCTGGACGGCAAGGTCATCTCCGCCCCCGAGATCCAGGGCACGATCCAGGGCCGCACGACGATCACCGGCAACTTCACCCAGGCTTCGGCCTCCGAACTCGCGAACTCCCTCAAGTACGGTTCGCTGCCGCTGACGTTCACCCAGTCCGAGGCCCGGACGGTCTCGGCGACCCTGGGCATCGAGCAGCTTCGCGCCGGCCTGATCGCCGGCGGCATCGGCATCGCGCTGGTGTTCATCTACGCCCTGCTCTACTACCGACTGCTCGGCCTGGTGACCATCGCCAGCCTCGTGCTGTCCGGGATCGTCGTGTACGCCGTCCTGGTGGTGTTGGGCCGGCAGATCGGCTTCACCCTGACCCTGGCCGGCATCGCCGGGTTCATCGTGGCCATCGGGATCACCGCGGACTCGTTCGTGGTGTTCTTCGAAAGACTCAAGGACGAGATCCAGGAGGGTCGCTCGATCCGCTCCGCGGTGCCGCGAGCGTGGGTCCGGGCCCGGCGGACGATCCTGTCCGCCGACGCCGTCAGCTTCCTGGCCGCGGCGATCCTGTACTTCCTGGCGATCGGCGAGGTGAAGGGGTTCGCGTTCACCCTCGGCCTGTCCACGGTGCTGGACCTGGTCGTCGTGTTCCTTTTCACCCACCCGCTGGTCAGCGTGTTGTCCCGGAACAAGAGCTTCAGCTCCGCGCGGTTCTCCGGGCTGGGCCAGATCACCGCACATGCCCAATCCGAGTCCGAGTCCGGGTCCGGAGTGCAGGAGCGCGCCGCGGCCCGTCGACGGGCCAAGGCGACGGTCGGCAACGGAGGCGAGGCCTGACATGGCGAGCATCGGAACCCGGTTGTACCGGGGTGAACTCGGCTTCGACTTCATCGGCAAGCGCAAGCGGTGGTACATCGCCTCCGGCGTCTTCGTGGCGATCTGCTTCCTGTCGATCCTCCTGCGCGGCTTCAACTTCGGCATCGAGTTCTCCGGCGGCAACTCCTTCCAGTTCCCCGGGAGCAGCCAGCAGCTCGCCCAGGCCGAAGCGGCCGCGCAGTCCACCGGCGTCGAGGTCAGCACGGCGCAGGTCGTCGGGGCGAACTCGATCCTGCTGCGTACGCCGGAGCTGGACAACGCCACCGCCGCCAAGGTGTCCGAGGCCGTGGCCAACGCGGTCGGCATCGACGTCAACTCGGTGAGCAACTCCGCGGTCAGCGCGCGCTGGGGCGGCGACATCACGAACAAGGCCCTCCAGGCGCTGATCGTGTTCCTGGTCGCCGTCGCGGTCTTCATCGCCATCCGGTTCCAGCCCAAGATGGCGGTGGCTGCTCTCGCCGCGCTGGCCAACGACCTCGTCGTCGCCGCCGGCGTGTACTCGCTGGTCGGGTTCGAGGTCACCCCGTCGACGGTGATCGGGCTGCTCACGATCCTCGGCTTCTCGCTGTACGACACGGTCGTCGTGTTCGACAAGGTCGACGAGAACACCCGCGGCATCCTGGGTGGCTCGCGGGCGACGTACTCCGAGGCGGCCAACCTCGCGGTCAACCAGACCCTGATGCGTTCGATCAACACCTCGCTGATCGCCCTGTTGCCGGTTGCCGGACTGCTCTTCGTAGGCGCCGGACTGCTCGGCGCGGGAACGCTCAAGGACCTCGCGCTGGTGCTCTTCGTCGGCCTGGCCACCGGCACCTACTCCTCGATCTTCCTAGCGACCCCGATCCTGTGCGACCTCAAGGAACGCGAGCCCGCGTACCAGGCGCTGGTCAAGCGGGTCCAGGCCCGCAAAGCCTCCGGCCGAGGCGTGGACGACCCCGCCGTGACCCGGGGCGCGGCTCGCCGGCCGAGCACGGCTGCGGCCCGCCGGGGCGGTCCGCCGCGCGGGAAGCAGGGGGCGACCAGACCTGGCGCTGCGCGGGCCGGTACGGCGACGGCCGTCAAGGCACCGAACCTCAGCAAGCCGGCCGCCGCGGCACCGACCGCCGGGAAGCCGACCGGGAAGGGGGGCAGGGCCGCGGCCGTTGCCGAGACCACCGGTACCGCCGGGCGCTCGGCCAAGCCGTCATCCGGAGCCCCGGTGGCGTCCCGCACCGAGACCGCGGCCGGCCCGGGGTCACCCTCGGTCGACGGATCCGGCCCGGCCGGCCGTCCGTCGGCTCGCCGCTCGGCGCGGACCCGACGTGAGCCTGCGGCCGGGAGCCTCGCGGCCGGCACGGACGGCCCCGCCCCCGACAGCAGCGAGCCGATCAGTGCCGAACTGGACGATGCCGAACTGGACGATGCCGAACTGGACGATGCCGAACTGGACGACGCCGAGCTGGACGAAACCGGCCCGGACGGTTCTGGCGCGGCGGGTCAGCCGGCCCGGGCCGCGCGCCCGGCGGGCCCGCAGCGAGGCGCCACCCGGCCGGCCCGTAAGGGCGGCGCCCGTCGCGGTAACCGGCCCTCCGGCAAGCGCAAGCGGTGACCGGGATCGGCGGGGCCCGCCGATCCGAGCCGGACTGGACCGACGCCGAACAGCAACGGGCCGCGTCGCTGATCCGCGACGTACCGGACTTTCCCCGACCCGGGATCCGGTTCCGCGACATCATGCCGATGCTCGCCGACGGCGGGGCGTTCGGAGCCGTGGTCCGCGCCCTGACCGCCCGCTGCCGCGCACTGGTCGCCGAGACGAGCGGGTCCGGCACCGACGGGGCCCCCGTCGGCGGCGCCCCCGTCGATCTCGTCGCCGGGATCGAGGCCCGGGGCTTCCTGCTCGCCGCACCGGTGGCCCACGCGCTGGGCTGCGGCGTCCTGACCATCCGCAAGCCGGACAAGTTGCCCGGGCCCACGCTGGAGCAGCGCTACCAGCTGGAGTACGGCACGGACGGGCTCGCGGTCCAGCCGGCGCTCGCCGCCGGGTCGCGGGTGGTGCTCGTCGACGACGTCCTGGCCACCGGCGGGACGCTGGCCGCGGCAGGGACGCTGCTGGCCCGGGCCGGCGGGTCCGTCCTCGGCGCGGTCGTCCTCCTCGAACTCGTCGAGCTCGGTGGCCGGTCGCGGGTGGATCTCGACGTCCGGGCGCTCCTGCGCGACTAGACCGGACCGATGGATGCGGATCCGGTCAGCTGAGGACCGGATCGGCATCCACACAGGGGCGAAACCTACGTCGGCCGCGGGCCTAGACTTCAGTTCTGACCGGCCCGACCGAGGAGTGCCGCTGAGCTCACCGCGCACGCCACCGCCCGCGCCGCCGGGAGCGCAGCCCGGCGCCGCGCTCCCCGCCGCGCCACTGCAGTCCGCCGCCGCGGACGCACCGGCCCGCCCAGCCACCTCGCCCGCCCCCGCACCGGCCGGGCTGCGGCGCCGGCGGGTCCGGGAGCGGATCGGGTGGCGGATCAACTCCGGGCAGCGCAGCACCCCGGAGGTCTCACCGATCCTGGAGCCGCTGGCAGCGGTCTTGCGGGCCAACCACCCCAAGGAGGACGTGCAGATCCTGCAACGCGCCTACGACGTGGCCGACGAGCGGCACCGCGGGCAGCTGCGTAAGAGTGGCGACCCCTACATCACCCACCCGCTGGCGGTGTCGACGATCCTGGGCGAACTCGGCATGGACGTGACGACGCTGGCCGCCTCGCTGCTGCACGACACCGTGGAGGACACCGGCTACACCGTGGCCGAGATCTCCCACGACTTCGGCCCCGAGGTCGCGCACCTCGTCGACGGGGTGACCAAGCTGGACCGGGTCAAGTACGGCGACGCCGCCGAGGCCGAGACCATCCGCAAGATGATCGTCGCGATGTCCCGCGATCCCCGGGTGCTGGTGATCAAGCTCGCCGACCGACTGCACAACATGCGCACCCTGAAGTTCCTCCCCACGCCCAAGCAGGAGGTCAAGGCCAAGGAGACGCTGGAGGTGCTGGCGCCGCTGGCCCACCGGCTGGGGATGAACACCGTCAAGTGGGAGTTGGAGGACCTGGCGTTCGCCACGCTGTACCCCAAGCGCTACGACGAGATCGTCCGGCTGGTCGCCGACCGGGCGCCGGCGCGGGACACCTACCTGACCGAGGTGTCCGACCGGGTCCGCACGGAGTTGAAGGACGCCGGCATCAAGGTCACCGTGACCGGTCGGCCCAAGCACTACTACTCGATCTACCAGAAGATGATCGTGCGCGGCCGCGACTTCGCCGACATCTACGACCTGATCGGCGTGCGCGTTCTGGTCGCCACCGACCAGGACTGCTACGCCGCCCTCGGGGTGATGCACGCGAACTGGCAACCGGTCCCGGGCCGGTTCAAGGACTTCATCGCCACGCCGAAGTTCAACATGTACCAGTCCCTGCACACCACGGTGATCGGGCCGGACGGCAAGCCGGTCGAGGTCCAGATCCGCACCGTCGACATGCACCGCACCGCCGAGTACGGCATCGCCGCGCACTGGAAGTACAAGGAGCGCCCGGAGGGTGCGCCAACGCTCAGCCAGGACGAGATGCTCTGGCTGCGGCAACTCGTCGACTGGCAGCGGGAGACGTCCTCCCCCGGGGAGTTCCTCGAGACGCTGCGCTACGACCTGGGCCCGCGCGAGGTCTTCGTGTTCACCCCCAAGGGCGACGTGATCAGCCTGCCGGGGGAGTCCACGCCGATCGACTTCGCCTACGCCGTACACACCGAGGTCGGGCACCGCTGCATCGGTGCCCGGGTCAACGGCAGCCTGGTCGCGCTGGAGAGCAAGTTGGCCAACGGCGACGTCGTGGACGTGTTCACGTCCCGCTCGCCCACGGCCGGTCCCTCGCGGGACTGGCTGGCGTTTGTGGCCAGCTCCCGGGCCCGCACCAAGATCCGGCAGTGGTTCGCCAAGGAGCGTCGCGAGGACGCGATCGAGCTGGGCAAGGAGGCCATCGGCAAGACGATGCGCAAGCAGGGACTGCCCCTGCAGCGGCTGCTCGGCGGCGAGTCGCTGGCCACCCTGGCCCACGACCTGCGCTACGCCGACGTCTCGGCCCTGTACGCCGCCGTCGGAGAGCACCAGGTCTCGGCCCAGTCGGTGGTGCACAAGCTCGTGGTGTCCCTCGGCGGCAGCGAGGGCGCCGTCGAGGACATCGCCGAGACTGCGTTGCCGACCCGGGTCCGGCAGCGCCGCCCGGGCGGGGACCCAGGGGTGGTGGTCCGCGGCGCGTCCGACGTCTGGGTGAAGCTGGCCAAGTGCTGCACGCCGGTTCCCCGGGACCCGATCATCGGCTTCGTCACCCGCGGCGGGCACATCTCGGTGCACCGGCAGGACTGCACGAACGCGACGTCGCTGCAGACCCAGCCCGAGCGGCTCATCGAGGTGGAATGGGCCCCCTCCAGCGGCTCGGTGTTTCTCGTCGCGATCCAGGTGGAGGCGCTGGACCGGCACCGCCTGTTGTCCGACGTGACCCGCGCGCTGTCCGACCAGAGCGTCAACATCCTGTCCGCGTCGGTGCAGACGACGCGGGACCGGGTGGCCGTCAGCCGCTTCACCTTCGAGCTCGGTGACCCGCTGCACCTGGACGACCTGCTGCAGATGGTGCGCAAGGTCGAGGGCGTCTACGACGTCTACCGGATCGCCGGCGCCTGAGCCCGGCCGCACCGGGTCCCTCGACGTGCCGCCCGGCACGCCT
>JBBPYA010000042.1:0-2711 GCA_038200385.1 Mycobacteriales bacterium | reverse complement strand
CGCCCGGCCCAGCGCGCGCTGAAGATCCCCGGCATCCCGTTCAGCGCGTCCACGGTGAGCCCGGAGTCGTCGCCCACGGCGGCCAGCCCGGTACGCCGGACCGCCTCCCGCGCCTTGAGCAGCGCGTTGTCGGCGAACGTCGCACCGGTCTCGGCGACGTCGGGGTACGGCGGCACGTCGTCCAGGCCGAGCACCCGGACTCCCGGCAGCAGGGGATGCAGGATGCGCCGCAGCTCGAGCACCTTGTGCGCGTTGCGGCTGGCCAGGACCAGCTCGGTCACGGCCGCGACGACCTTGCTCTACCAGCGGATTCGGCCGGGCTGCTCACGAGGCGAGCGCGGCCTGCTGCAGCCTGGTGAGCTCGGCGCAGCCGGCGACACCCAGGTCCAGCAGCTCGTCCAGGACCGGGCGCGAGAACGCCGCGCCCTCCGCGGTGCCCTGCACCTCGACGAAGTCGCCGGATCCGGTGCAGACGATGTTCATGTCGGTGCCGGCCTCGACGTCCTCGGAGTAGCACAGGTCCAGCATCGGCGTCCCGCCCACGATGCCAACGCTGACCGCCGCGACCGAGGTGTGCAGGGGCTCAGGTCGGCGCAGCGATCCGCGCTCACGCAGCCAGCCGACCGCGTCGGCCAGCGCGACGTAGGCGCCGGTGACCGCGGCCGTCCGGGTCCCGCCGTCGGCCTGCAGCACGTCGCAGTCCAGCGCGATGGTGTTCTCCCCCAGCGCCGACAGGTCGATGCCGGCCCGCAGGGAACGCCCGATCAGCCGGCTGATCTCGTGGGTGCGCCCGCCGATCCGGCCACGCACCGATTCGCGGTCGCTGCGGGTGTGAGTGGCGCGCGGGAGCATGGCGTACTCCGAGGTCACCCAGCCCAGACCGCTGCCCCGGCGCCACCGCGGCACCCCCTCGGTGACGCTGGCCGCGCACAGCACCCGCGTGCGGCCGAACTCGACCAGGACCGATCCCTCCGCGTGGTCCAGCCAGCCGCGGGTGATCCGCACCGGGCGGAGGGCAGCCGGATCGCGGCCGTCGTCTCTCATGTCGGCGAGCCTGTCAGATCCGGCGCCAGCGGCCAGACTGGACCCCATGCGGACCAGGCTGCTCGACGTACGCACCGGCGACCGACCGGCGGTGCATGACCTGACGGGGCAGTGCGCGCGCTTCGTCGCCGAGCTCGGCGACGGGCTGCTGCACGTGTTCGTGCCGCACGCCACGGCCGGCCTGGCGGTGCTGGAGACCGGTGCCGGCAGCGACGAGGACCTGCTCACCCAGCTCGACGAGCTGTTGCCCCGCGACGGCCGCTGGCGGCATCGACACGGCAGCGCCGGACACGGCCGCGACCACGTGCTGCCGGCCCTGCTGCCGCCGTACGCGACCGTCCCGGTCGTCGCCGGCCGGCTGGCGTTGGGCACCTGGCAGAGCATCTGCCTGGTCGACCTGAACGGCGACAATCCCGACCGGCAGGTCAGGTTGTCGTTCCTGACCGGCTGACCCGCCGAGCCTCCCGGACCAACCTGGCAGGCTGGGGACATGACCGAGCAGATCGCGGTGACTGGGCTGGCCGTGATGGGCAGCAACCTGGCGCGCAACTTCGCCCGCAACGGCGCCCAGGTGGTCGTGCACAACCGGACCACGGCCAAGACCGAGGCGCTGATCGACGAGCACGGCGGCGAGGGCGATTTCGTCTTCGCCGAGTCGCCGCAGGACATGGTCGACGCGCTGGAGCGGCCGCGCCGGATCATGGTCATGGTCGCGGCGGGTGATCCGACCGACGCCGTGATCGACGAGCTCACGCCGTTGCTCGACGAGAGTGACGTCCTCATCGACGGCGGCAACGCCCGCTACACCGACACCCGGCGGCGCGAGGCCGCGCTGCGTGAGCGCGGCGTGCACTTTGTCGGCACCGGGGTCAGCGGTGGTGAGGAGGGTGCGCTGAACGGCCCGAGCATCATGCCCGGCGGCTCGCGGGAGTCCTACGACGCGGTCGGGCCGCTGCTGGAGACGATCTCGGCGAAGGTCGACGGCACCCCGTGCTGCACCCACGTCGGACCCGACGGGGCCGGGCACTTCGTCAAGATGGTGCACAACGGCATCGAGTACGCCGATATGCAGCTCATCGCCGAGGCCTACGACCTGCTCCGGCACGGGCTGCGGGCCGAGCCCGCCGAGATCGCGGGCATCTTCGGCGAGTGGAAGTCCGGGGACCTGGACTCGTACCTGATCGAGATCACCGCGGAGGTACTCGGCCACACCGATGCCGACACCGGTCGCCCGTTCGTCGACGTGGTGCTGGACCAGGCCGAACAGAAGGGCACCGGCCGCTGGACCGTGCAGTCCGCCCTCGACCTCGGCGTACCGGTGTCCGGGATCGCCGAGGCGGTCTTCGCGCGCGCCCTGTCCGGCCACCCGGAGCAGCGCTCGGCAGCCGCCGAACTACCCGGCCCGTCGACGCGGTGGTCGGTCGAGGACCGGGACGCCTTTGTCGCCGACGTCCGGCAGGCTCTGTACGCCTCGAAGGTGGTCGCCTACGCGCAGGGCTTCGACCAGATCACGGCAGCCAGCGAGGAGTACGACTGGGGCATCGACCGCGGGGCGATGGCGACCATCTGGCGGGGCGGCTGCATCATCCGGGCTCGGTTCCTGGACCGGATCCGACAGGCCTACGACGACGCACCGGACCTGGCCAGCCTGCTGGTCGCGCCGTACT
>JBBPYA010000041.1:0-22282 GCA_038200385.1 Mycobacteriales bacterium | reverse complement strand
CGCGCGCTCGCCGACCGGATCAGCGAGGAGTCCGGGCGGCCGGTGGAGTTCCTCTTCTACCCCGCCGGGCACGCCTTCTTCAACGACGAGAACCTCCTTGGCACGTATGACGAGGAGGCAGCGCGGACCGCGTGGACCCGCACCCTGGAGTTCCTCCGGACCCGCCTCGGCTGAGGCGATGCCCGCCATCACCGACCAGCGACTCGTCGCCGTGCTGGCGGCGTACGAGTCCGGCGTCGACCGGGTCCTGAGCCAGATCCGCGACGAACCGCGTCCGGTCGAGTCGGCGGACGAGCCGCCGGGCCGGTCCGCTCCCCGCGCGCTGCGACGGCCGCTCGCCGCGGCGGCGGTCGCAGGACGGCAGGCCAGGGGACGGGTGCTCGACCCGGTCCTTGACCGGCTACGCGGTACCCACTACCCCGGCAGCCCCGACTGGGCGGCGCAGCCGCCGCAGCGCCGCGCCGAGTGGTGGATGGACCGGATATCCACCTGGGCGGCCGGGCCGGCGGCGCTGCCGTGGCTCGCGGGCAAGCTGTCCGACCGGCTTCCGATCAAGGACGCGCTGTCCGCGGCGGCCCAGGGTCTGGTGGTCTGCGCGGTCTGCCGGGAGTACGGCGTCGAGGACTCCCCGCACCGGATCAGCCTGCTGGCCGAGGTGCTCACCGGGCGCCGGATCGACCCGGACACCGTCGCGGCGCTGCGCCCGCAGCCCGGAGCCCAGGAGGCTTCCGACGTCCAGGCGCTGACCGCGGCACCCGACGGCGCGGCGGTGCCGGCCATGGACGGTGCGGACAGCAGGTCGGTCCCTTCGACCGAGCGTGGCGTCGCACGCCGGGCCGGGCATGCGCTGTGGACGCTGGCACGCACCGTTCGGGAGGTGCCCGGTCTGCTGGACGGGAGGCAACGCGGCCACCTGGCCGCCCGCGCGCTGGGCGCGCTGCCGGTGGTGGGCGTCGTGGGCGGGTACCTGGCCGAGCACAGCGGGCTGCAGCGCGCCGGGGCGCTGACCGAGCGGCTGCTGGCCGACCGCTTCGGGATCGGCGGCCGCCGGCGTTGACGTACTGTCGGTGGCCGTGAGAACCGCGGTCCGACCGGCCCTGCTGCGCTACCGCGTGATGGCTTACGTCGTCGGCGTCATGCTGCTGGTCCTGCTGTTCGTGGCGATGCCGATCAAGTACCTCGGGCACAACGCCGGCCCGATCAGCATCATCGGTCCGATCCACGGCTTCCTGTACGCCGTGTACCTGCTGGCGACGCTGAGCCTGGGCACCCGCAGCCTGTGGACGTTCCGGCGGACGATCGGCGTGATGCTCGGCGGGACCGTGCCGTTCCTGTCGTTCTGGCTGGAGCGCCGGGTCACCCGTCGGGTTCAGTCCGACCTGGCCGCCGGCCCGGTCCGGGGCTGACCCGTCGGCTGCTGGTGCCGCCGTCGGGGAGGCCACCCGCACGGCGACTCCGGTGGGCAAGGGGGGACTTGAACCCCCACGTCCTTTCGGACACACGGACCTGAACCGTGCGCGTCTGCCATTCCGCCACTTGCCCGACGTACCGCCGGACACCACGCCCCCAGGGGGGTCCGACAACCGGCCGACGATAGCACGCAGGGGCGCCTGACCTGGGGCGGCGAGGGTCCCCGCCGCACCCGGCCCGGTTACGATCAGGGCTCGGACCTCGGGGGTCCCACGGAAGGAGGACAGTGATGGGCGCGCTTCAACGCTTCGAGCGACGGCTCGAAGGCGCCGTCGGCAACGCCTTCGCTCGTCTCTTCAAGGGCAAGGTCCATCCGGCCGAGATCGGGCGCGCCCTGCAGCGCGAGGCGACCGAGCAGAAGGTGGTCGTCGGCGAAGGCCGGGTACTGGTTCCCAACCGCTACACCGTCAGCCTCGGCGAGCAGGACTACGAGCACCTCAGCGAGTGGGAATCGCAGCTGACCGGCACCCTCGCGCAGCTGCTGCACGAGCAGATCCAGAGCGAGGGTTGGTCGACGTTCGGCTACGTCCTGGTGAGCTTCACCTGCGAGCCGTCGTTGCGCACCGGCGTGTTCGACGTGTCCAGCCGGGTGGACCCCGATGCGCCGGGCCACCGGTCCCGCCCCGGCGGCTCGGCCAACGGCAGCGGGGCCCAGGTCGACGCGGCCGGCGCAGCTGCGTCCAACGGCAGCGCCCGGTCCCATCCGGTGGAGGTCGACCAGGTCCGACCCGTCCCTCCGACGTCGGTGCCGGCCGGGCCCGGCTACCCCCCGGTCACATCGGCGTACGGCGGGGCGCCGGCTCCGGTCCTGGTTCAGCACGCCCTCGTCGTGGACGGCCCCAATACCCGGTATCCCCTGGACGAGGGAAGCAACGTCGTCGGCCGCAGCCACGAGGCGAAGGTGAAGCTGCCCGACACCGGCGTCTCCCGTCGGCACGTGGACATCACGGTGAACGGCGACGTCGCGATCGCCCACGACCTGGGCTCCACGAACGGCAGCATTGTCAACGGCCAGCGGATCGCGGCCCAGCAGCTACGCGACGGGGACGTCATCCGGATCGGGCACAGCGTGCTCGTCTACCGGGTGGACGGCGGATGACGCCGAGCCCGCGGAGCGGCCGGGCTCGATGACCGCCGCCATCGTCGTCCAGGCCTTCCGGTTCGGTTTCCTCATCCTGCTGTGGCTGTTCATCTACGCCGCGTTCCGCGTGGTCAAGGCCGACCTGTTCGGGAGCAGCCCGGCCCGGGTGAACGCACCCCGGCGCCGCGGCCCGAGCGCGAAGCAGGGCCGGGGCGGCAACGCGGGCAAGGGCCCGCGGGGTCCGCGCCAGCTCGTGGTGACCGGCGGCTCGCTCACCGGGACCCGGATCACGCTGGGCGCCCAGGCGATCCTGATCGGACGGGCCGATGACTCCACCGTCGTCCTGACCGACGATTTCGCCAGCTCGAGGCATGCCCGGCTGACCAACCGGGACGGGGACTGGTACGTCGAGGACCTCGGCTCCACCAACGGCACCTACCTCGACCGGTCGAAGGTGGCCGGGCCCACCCTGATCCCGCCCGGCGCGCCGATCCGGATCGGCAAGACGGTGCTCGAGCTGCGCTCATGAGCCGGTGGCAGGCGCCGACGGGACCGCCGTCGTGAGCTGGTCCCTGTGGTACGCCGCGCGGTCGGACCGCGGCCACATCCGCAGCAACAACGAGGACTCGGTGTACGCCGGGCCGCGGCTGCTCGCGGTCGCGGACGGCATGGGCGGGCACGCCGCCGGTGAGGTGGCCAGCAAGATCGCGATCGCCGCGCTGGAGCCGCTGGACGAGGACGCGGCACCCGGCGATCTGCTCGCCGCGCTGCGTCAGGCCACCGAGGACGGCTCGGCGCACATCCGGGAACTGGTCAACGACGACCCGAGCCTGGAGGGCATGGGAACGACGCTGACCGCGCTGCTCTTCGCCGGCAACCGGCTCGCGGTGTGCCACATCGGAGACTCCCGCTGCTACCTGCTGCGTGACGGCGAACTCGCCCAGATCACCCACGACGACACGTTCGTGCAGACGCTGGTCGACGAGGGCCGGCTCACCGAGGAGGAGGCCCACACCCACCCGCAGCGCTCCCTGATCTTGCGGGCGCTCAACGGCAGCGAGATCGAGCCCGACCTTTCGGTGCGCGAGACCCGCGTCGGCGACCGGTACCTGCTGTGCAGCGACGGGCTGTCCGACGTGGTGACGCGCGAGACGATGCTGGAGGCGCTGCAGGCCGAGCAGCCGCAGCAGGCCGCCGACCGGCTGATCGAGCTGGCGTTGCGCGGCGGCGGCCCGGACAACAGCACCTGCATCGTCGCCGAGGTCATCAACGAGAGCGCCTCGGATCAACCCGTCGTCGACGGCGCGGCCAGCGATCGGCCGGCCGGTCGCAGCCTCGGACCGAGCAGCGCCGCCGGTCGGGCAGCGATGACCGGCCCGCAGCCCGAGGCGCCGGCCGCCGAACCGGTGCCGGCGGACCCGCCCGCCGAGCGGCACATCATGCGGCCGCTGCTCGTCCTGACGCTGATCCTGCTGGTACTCGCCGGCGGCGTGTTCGCGCTGTGGACGGTCAGCCGCAACCAGTGGTACGTCGGAGCCGACGGCGACCGGGTCGCGATCTTCCGGGGGATGGACCTGTCCGTCGCCGGGCTGGCGCTGTCCGACGTGCAGAGCCGCAGCGACGTCCAGATCGTGGATCTGCGGCCGTTCTACCGGGACGCGGTGCTCGACGGCATCACGGCCAAGAGTCGGCTCGACGCGCAACGGATCGTCGAGGGGCTGCGCCAGCAGCGGCTGGAACCCTGCCCGGCTCCGAGCCCGACGACCTCGTCCCCGTCGGCGTCGACGTCGACGTCGCAGACTGCCACGACGACGACCGGACCCACCACGGGCCCGTCGACGACGCTGCCCACGATCCCGGGACAGTCCACCGGCAGCACGCCGGCGACCCCCACCGTGGGTGGCACCACCGCGGGTAGCACCACAGCGCCGACGAACCCGCTGCCGACGACCAGCGCCGGACCGACCGTGGCCACGACACTGCCGTTGCCCGGGGTGGACTGCCGCGAGACGGGCAACTGATGCAGCTGCCCGTGACCGCCGCTGCGGCCCGCCCCCGTCGCGAGGGTGGGAGGCGATGAGTAGCCGGACGAACCCGGCGCTGGCCGCCGGACGGGGAACCCCCACGCGTCGCAACACCGAGCTGGTGATGCTCGGTTTCGCGGTGCTGGTCGTGACGGCCGCCCAGGCCATCGTCGACGCCACGGTGCGCGGACGGATCGGGCTCAACGTCGTCTACTACGGGGCCGGGTTCGCAGCGCTGTGGCTGGTCGCCCACCTCGTCGTACGCCGGTTCGCCCGCTACGCCGATCCGCTGATCCTGCCCGCAGTCGCGCTGCTCAACGGCCTCGGGCTGGTTCTCATCGCCCGGCTGGACTTCGCCGACTCCGTCGACGCGCAGACCAGTGGGCAGCCGGCGCCGGCCGGGGATGCCCCGCTGCAGCTGATCTGGACCCTCGTCGGACTGCTGCTGTTCATCGCGGTACTCGTGCTGATCCGCGACCACCGGACCCTGGCCCGCTACGGCTACACCCTCGGTGCCGGGGGGCTGCTGCTGCTGGCGCTGCCGGCGCTGTTGCCGACCGGGCTCAGCGAGGTCAACGGCGCCAAGATCTGGATCCGGCTGGCCGGCTTCTCCATCCAGCCCGGAGAATTCGCCAAGATCGCCGTCCTGATCTTCTTCGCGGCCTACCTCGTGTCCAAGCGGGACGTGCTGTCGCTGGCCAGCCGCAAGGTGTTCGGGCTGGAGCTGCCTCGCGGGCGCGATCTCGGTCCGGTGCTCGTAGCGTGGCTGGCCAGCCTCGGCGTGCTGGTGTTCGAGAAGGACCTCGGCAGCTCGCTGCTGCTGTTCGGGATCTTCGTCGTGATGCTCTACATCGCCACCGAGCGGGTCAGCTGGCTGCTGATCGGGCTGGCGTTGTTCACCGCCGGCGCCTACGTCGCCTACCAGCTCTTCGCCCACGTCCGGGTGCGGGTCCTGATCTGGCTCAATCCGTTCGCCTACCGCGACACCGAGGGTTTCCAGATCGTGCAGTCCCTGCTCGGGCTCGGCACCGGCGGCCTGTTCGGGACCGGCCTGGGCGGCGGCCGCCCGGACACCCTGCAGAGCTTCGCGAAGACCGATTTCATCGTCACCACCATCGGGGAGGAGCTCGGCCTTTTCGGCCTGGTCGGTGTCCTGATGCTGTACCTGCTGCTGGTCGAGCGCGGCTTCCGGACGTCCCTGCTCGTGCGCGACGCGTTCGGGAAGCTGTTGGCCGCGGGCCTGGCCTTCGCCGTCGCGCTGCAGGTGTTCGTCATCGTCGGGGGGGTCACCCGGCTGATCCCCCTGACCGGGCTGACGACCCCGTTCGTCTCCTACGGCGGGTCCTCGCTGGTGGCCAACTTCGCGCTGGTCGCACTCCTGGTCCGGATGAGCGATGCCGCCCGTCGACCGGCGGCCCCCATCGCGGGACCGGCGCCGCCCCTGGCCGAGGCCAAGACCGAAGTGGTGAAGAGATGAACAAGCCGGTACGCCGGGTGGCCATCGCGATGCTGGTGCTCTTCGCGCTGCTCGTGCTCAACGCCAACTACATCCAGGTAATCAAGGCGACCGCCTACCAGCAGGATCCCGGCAACACCCGGGTCCTCCTGGCCGAGTACGAGCGCCAGCGCGGATCGATCATCGTCGACGGCCGCGCGGTGGCGTCCTCGGTGGCCACGCCCAACGACCGGCTGGGCTACCTGCGCACGTACTCCGACGGCCCGACGTACGCCCAGTCCACCGGCTACTACTCGCTGATCTACTCGACGGCGGCAATCGAGCGCGCCGAGAACGACCTGCTCTCCGGCAACTCCGACTCGCTGTTCGTCCGGCGCCTGACCGACCTGCTCACCGGCCGGCAACCCAAGGGCGGCAACGTCGAGCTCACGCTGGACGCGCCGACCCAGCAGGCCGCGTACGACGCCCTGGTGAAGAGCGGGGCGACCGGCGCGGTGGTCGCCCTGGACCCCCAGACCGGGGCCATCCTGGCGATTGCGAGCACCCCGTCGTACGACCCGAACAAGCTCAGCTCCCACGACCCGCAGGCGATCCGGGACTACTCCGCCACCCTGGACAAGTCCCCGGTGGACCCGCGGCTGAACCGCGCGACGCAGGACAACTACCCGCCCGGGTCGGTGTTCAAGCTCATCGTGGCCGCGGCCGGGCTGGAGGAGGGGCTCACCCCCGAGTCCACGATCCCCGCGCCGAACCTGCTGGACCTGCCGCAGAGCACGGCGACCATCGAGAACTTCAACGGGGAGAGCTGCAACGGGGGGGCCGACGACACCCTCATCCACGCGCTGACGATCTCGTGCAACACCGCCTTCGCCCAGCTCGGCATCAACCTGGGCGAGAGCAAACTCCGCGACGTCGCCGGCCGGTTCGGCATTGACGACCAGGGCTACTCGATGCCGCTGCCGGTGGCGCAGAGCACGCTGGGCGACATCGAGAGTGCGGCCGCCCTCGGGCAGTCCTCGATCGGGCAGCGCGACGTGCGGCTGACCCCGATCGAGGCAGCGAACATCGTGGCCACCATCGCCAACGGCGGGACCCTGTACCAGCCCTACCTGGTGAAGGACACCCAGGCACCGGATCTCACCGTGCTGGACTCGACCCAGCCCACCGCGATACGGCAGGCGATCTCAGGTCCGGTCGCCGCCGACCTGACCACGATGATGGTCAGCGTCGTGGACAACGGGACCGGCACCAAGGCCCAGATCAGCGGGGTGCAGGTCGCGGGCAAGACCGGCACCGCCGAAGTGGCGCCCGGCGTCGAGCCGCACGCCTGGTTCGCCGGGTTCGCGCCCGCGGACAACCCGCAGATCGCGGTCGCGGTCTTCATCGCCAACGGCGGTGGCAGCGTGACGACCGGCGGTATAGCCGCCGCGCCGATCGCGCGTGACGTGATGCGGGCCTTCCTCCGAATCAGTGGTGGCTGAGCCGTGGCCGTAGCCCCGGGAAGGCAGTTGGGCCAGCGCTACGAGCTGCGGTCGCTGATCGCGACCGGCGGGATGGGGCAGGTCTGGCGGGCCGAGGACACCACCTTGCACCGCACGGTCGCGGTGAAGGTGCTGCGCAGCGAGTACACCGGCGACCCCACGTTCCTCGAGCGGTTCCGGGCCGAGGCGCGACACACCGCCGCCCTGTCGCACCCGAACATCGCCAACATCTACGACTACGGCGAGGCCGACGACGGCGCCGGGGAGACCGTGGCCTACCTCGTGATGGAACTGGTCGACGGCGAGCCGCTGTCCCAGATCCTGGCCCGCGAGGGCCGGCTCGACCCCGAGCGGACCCTGCACCTGCTGGGGCAGGCCGCCGCCGGCCTGGACGCCGCCCACCGCGCCGGGATGGTCCACCGCGACGTCAAGCCCGGCAACGTGCTGGTCCGACCGGACGACACGGTCAAGATCACCGACTTCGGCATCGCGCGGGCGGCCAGCACCGTCCCGCTGACCCAGACCGGGATGATCGTGGGCACCGCGCACTACCTGTCCCCCGAACAGGCCGAAGGTCGGATCACCACCCCGGCCAGCGACGTCTACTCCCTGGGCATCGTGGGCTACGAATGCCTGGCCGGGCAGCGCCCCTTCGACGGCGGCACGTCGGTGGCCATCGCACTGCAACAGATCCGGGACCAGCCGCCGCCGCTGCCGCCGGACGTGCCCGAGCCGGTCCGCGAGTTGATCGGCCGGTCCCTGGACAAGGACGCCCGGCTGCGTTTCGCCACCGGCGGGGAGTTCGCCGCCGCGATCGCCGCGGTCCGCGCCGGGCGCCCGCTCGGGCCGGGCCCGACGTCGGGACCGTCCCAGGCCACCGGCCTGTCCACCCAGGTGATCGGCGGAGCCGGTGCCGCCGCCGGGATTGCGGGCGCGCGGGGTCCGGGCACCCGGGCCATGCCCGTCCAGGCCGCCGCGCGGGAGCCGCTGGGTCCCCCACCCGGCCCGCCTCGCTACGTCGGGCCTGCTCCCCTCGCCCCGGAACCGCGGCGCAGCAACGCCCCGTGGTACCTGCTGCTCGTGGTCGCCCTGCTGGTCCTGGCCGGGGTGATCGGCCTGGTCGTCGCGCAGAACATGGACCAGTCCGGCGGCGGTACCGACCCCGGCGTGAGCGGTTCGACGGCGACCAGCACGCAGCCCGGCCAGACCTCGACCAGCCAGACCGCCAGCTCTTCGGCCCCCTCCTCCGCACCCACCACTACGGCGAGCACCACCGACACCACCACGACGACCGACACCACCACGACCACCACGACCACGGCGACCACGACCGACACCACGACCAGCGCGACGACGACGGCCACCGAGACGGTCACGATCAGCGCCGGTGACTACCGCGGCCAGAACGTGGACTCGGTGGTCTCCCAGCTGGAGGGCCTGGGGCTGGTCGCCAACTCGACTCCGGTCGAGGACCAGCGGGTCAACGACGGCACCATCGCCGAAGGGACCGTCGGCACCATCACCCCGGACGGCACCCTCGACGTCGGGACCACGGTGACCGTGCCGTACGCCGTGCCCGTTCCCACCAAGGGCAAGGGCAAGGGCAAAGGCAAAGGCAATGGTTAGCCCCACCCGACTGCTCGGCGAGCGGTACGAACTCGGCGAGACCATCGGCTACGGCGGCATGGCCGAGGTGCACCGGGCGCGGGACATGCGGCTCGGGCGGGACGTCGCGGTCAAGGTGTTGCGGCAGGACCTGGCCCGCGACTCGCAGTTCCAGGTGCGCTTCCGGCGGGAGGCCCAGGCCTCCGCCTCGTTGAGCCACCCGGCGATCGTCGCGGTGTTCGACACCGGGGAGGACACCGTCGGCGAAGGGTCCACACCCTTCATCGTGATGGAGTACGTCGAGGGCCAGACGCTGCGGGAGATCCTGCGCAGCGACGGGCCGCTGCCACCCGCCCGCGCCGTCATGATCTGCTCGGACATCTGCTCGGCGTTGGACTTCAGCCACCGCAACGGGATCGTGCACCGGGACGTCAAACCGGGCAACGTGATGATCTCGGCGTCGGACGTCGTCAAGGTCATGGACTTCGGCATCGCCCGCGCCGTCTCGGACAGCTCCGCGACGATGACCTCGACCGCGGCGGTGATCGGAACCGCGCAGTACCTCTCCCCGGAGCAGGCCCGCGGGGAGAGCGTCGATGCCCGCTCCGACGTCTACTCCTGCGGCTGCCTGCTGTACGAACTGCTGACGGGGTCGCCGCCGTTCACCGGCGACTCGCCGGTCGCGGTGGCCTACCAGCACGTGCGGGAGGACCCCATCCCGCCCAGCACCCACAATCCGGTGATCGGCCCGGTGCTGGACGCGGTCGTGATGAAGTCGATGGCCAAGAACCCGGCCAACCGCTACCAGAGCGCCGCGGAGATGCGCGCGGACCTGTTGCGGGCCAAGGACGGGCTGCCGGTCCTGGCCACGCCGCTGATGAGCGACGAGGACAAGACGCAGGCGATCTCCGGCGTACCCGCTCCGCGCCCGGTCGAGCACCGGTACCGGCCTGCCGCGCTGCCCGACGTCAGGGACCCTGCCGCCGGCTCACGACGATGGGGCTACGCGCTCCTCGCCCTGGCCGTCCTCGCGCTGATCGTGGCAGCCGTCGTGGTGATACCGCGACTGGCGGCCACCCCACAGCCGGACCCGGTCAAGACACCACTACTGACCGGATTGACGCGGGAGCAGGCCGCCCAGCGCCTGGACGCCGACGGGCTGAAGGTGGGGGACGTGCGGAGCGGGGTGTCCACGGCCGAGGAGGAGAACACCGTCATCGGGCAGAACCCCTCCGACGGAGAGCTGCTGGTCCCCGGGGACAGCGTCGACTTCGTGCTCGGCGCCGGACCGGCCACCGTCGTCGTACCGCAGATCGTCGGCCTGACCCAGGACTCGGCGCGGGCTCAGCTGGAGGCGCAGGGCCTGCAGGTGGCCCCGATCCGGATGCAGAACTCAGCCGAGCCGGCCGGTCGGGTCGTCGACAGCTCCCCGGCCCAGGGCGCCACCGTGCCGGAAAACAGCGGGGTGACGCTGTTCATCAGCACCGGCCTGCTCCCGCTGCCGTCGGTGCTCGGGCTCGGCTGCGACGAGGCGACCAACAAGCTGGCCGACGCGCAGTTCACGAACGTGGTCTGCGTCGACCTGCAGACCACCAAGGGTGACCCCGGCACGATCATCTCCCAGGACCCCGCCGCCGGCGACGTCACGCCGACCAACCGGATCACCCTCACCGTCGCCCAGGCCCCGCCACCGCCGCCGACCACGACCGAACCTGCGCCGACCACCAGCGAACCGCCGACGACCACCGAGCCATCGACGACCACCGAGCCGCCGACGACCACCGCGCCGCCGCCGACGTCGACACCTCCGACCACCACGCTCACGACCAGCCCTCCGCCGGCACCCGGCGGCTGAGGCCACGGCACCGGCCGGCCGACGTTCAGGCCGGGCTGGCGCGCATCCGCTCGAGGTGCGCGGCCAGCGCGGGGGCCAGACCGATCGCGTACCGGTCGCCGCACACGGTCAGCCAGTTCGCCAGCAGCAGGTGGCCGCCCTCGGTCATAACCGACTCGGGATGGAACTGCACGCCGTGCACCGGCAGGCTCCGGTGCGCCAACCCCATCACCACCCCGGACCCGGTACGCGCGGTGACCTCCAGGTCGGCGGGCAGGGACGGCTCGACCACGGCGAGGGAGTGGTACCGGGTCGCCGTGAACGGCCGGGGGAGACCGGCCAGCACCCCGGCCCCGTCGTGCTCGACCACGGAGGTCTTGCCGTGGCGCAGCTCCGGGGCGCGCAGCACGGTCCCTCCGAAGGCCACGGCCACCGCCTGGTGACCCAGGCAGACACCGAGCACCGGCAGCGCCCGTTCGGCGCAGGCCCGGACCAACTCGACACTCACACCGGCCCGCTCGGGTACTCCGGGCCCGGGCGAGAGCAGCACGCCGTCGACGCCGAGTTCCCCGAGCTCGTCCACCGTCACCGCGTCATTGCGCCGGACGACGGACTCGGCGCCGAGCTGGGCGGCGTACTGGACGAGGTTGTAGACGAAGCTGTCGTAGTTGTCGACGACCAGGATCCGGGTCATCGAACGGTGACCCGGTTGAACGGCAGCAACGGATCGACGTACGGGAAGACGACGAAGAGCAGCAGCGCGCACACCAGCGCGACGAGCACGACCGAGCCGGCGAGCTTGCCGGCCCGCTCACCGGGCAGGTGCGCCCAGATCCAGGAGTACACCTAGCCCTCCGACAGGGCCGGCGGCCCGTCGGGGTACTGCGCCTTGGGCAGCGGGGGCCCGTCCATCTCGGCGTGGATGACCAGCCGCTGGGCAGCGGAGAACTTCGGGTTGCAGGTGGTCAGCGTGAGCAACCGCCTGGTCGGGATCTGCCCGGGCCGGTCGGGTACCGGGTCGACGACCTGCACCGCGCTGGGGTCGACGATCTCCCGCCCGACCAGCCCGTCGGGATCGGCTGCGGCGTCGCTCACGCCGAGCATCCGGTAGACGTACCAGTTCTGCCCGGTCTCGATGATGATCGCGTCGCCGGGTCGCAGCAGGTCGAGGTTGAGGAATGGCGAGCCCTTCCCGACCCGGTGCCCGGCCATCGAGAAGTTGCCGAGCTCACCGGGGAACGCGGTCCCGGGGTAGTGCCCCGGTCCCTCGGTCAGCTTGCTCGGGTCAGTGCCCTCGAGGATCACCCGGTCGTAGTCCAGCCCGAAGGCCGGGATCCGGATGAACGCGAAGCCCGCGCCGAGCGGAAGCTGTGCGGGGCCACCGTCGGGGCGGGCCGGTGCGGTGAGCGGATCCGTCCCGGACTCCCACCGTTGCCGGAGGTCCTGGGTCAGCTGGCTCTGCTTGACCTGATTGATGCCGTCGCTGACCCACACCTCGTAGACCACGAAGAGCAGCACCACCAGCCCGAGCGTGAGCAGTGCCTGCCCGACGCCGCGCACGAGGGTCCTCCCGAACCTCCTCACCGGGGGATCAGCCCCCGGCCGGCTGCGACACCGAAACGCCCAGCGACCCGTCGTAGGCGGGCATGATCACGTCGCCCAGCGTGCTCACGCCGTAGCCCAGGCCGTAGGCGTCGACGTACTCCCGGAACAGCAGGACGTACGGTGCGGCGTCCAGCGCGGCCTGCATCCGCGCGGGCGCGCCGATCGCGGCGATCTGGAACGGCGGGGAGTAGGTCCGGCCGTGCAGCAGCAACGTGTTGCCGACGCAGCGCACGGCGCTGGTGGCGATGATCCGCTCGCCCATCAGCGTCATCGCCTCGGCGCCCCCCGCCCACAGCGCGTTGACGACCGCCTGGATGTCGGACTGGTGGACGACGACGTCGTTCGGGCCGGCGCCCGGGGGCAGCGTGCCCTCGGCGGTGGTGGGGGCGTCATCCAGGGTGACCGCCAACCCGGTGCCGTGCACAGCGGTCAGGCCCACCGACGGGGCGAGGGAGTCCGCGGAGCGCTGCGCTGCGGCGACCTCGGCATCTCCGGCGCCGGCCTGCTGCTGCAGGGCGT
Source organism: Mycobacteriales bacterium (assembly GCA_038200385.1). Lineage (GTDB taxonomy): Bacteria > Actinomycetota > Actinomycetes > Mycobacteriales > Geodermatophilaceae > JBBPYA01. The sequence goes on along the minus strand of JBBPYA010000041.1, from coordinate 9,207 downwards.
CCACCTCGCCCTGCAACCGGGCCAGGGCGGCGTCCTGGGTGGCGACGTCGTGCTCCTGAGCGGCGATCAACTGGGTCAGGTCCAGCCTGCGGCCCGAGCGCAGATCGGTTCCGGCGCTGGTCTGCGCAGAGGTCACGAACAGGACGCCGGCGGCGATCGCCGCCACCGGGACCAGCGGGCGCCAACCGCCCATCCGTGCCCGTCCGCCCGCCATGCCGACTACGCTAGCTCGACAGAGAACCGGTAGGCCGTTCGGTCGGTGGAGGAGCTGCAGGTGCCCAAGTCCAAGGTCCGCAAGAAGGCGGCCTACACCCCGCCGAGCGACGTGCTCGGTTCGGCAGCCGCCAGGGCCCGGGCCAAGCAACCGAGCCCCACCTGGTACGCCGTGCTCATGATCGGTCTGATGCTCATCGGGCTGATCTACATCGTGCTGTTCTACATCTCCGGTGACCGGATCGGCTTCATGTCATCCCTGGGCTCGTGGAACTTCCTGGTCGGCTTCGCCCTCATGGTGGCCGGGCTGATCATGTCGATGCGCTGGCGCTGAGCCGGCCGCCGAGTTCCAGATCGGAACGACACCGCTGTAGTTATCCCCCGCAGTTATCCACACTGTGGATAACCTCACGCATGCTCTGCCGACCCGCGCAGTCAGAGCAGCTCGAGGATCGTGGCGTTGGCCGTGCCGCCGCCCTCACACATCGTCTGCAGCCCGTACCGGACCCCCTCGGCCCGCATGTGGTGGACCATCGTGGTCATCAGCCTGGCTCCCGACCCCCCCAGCGGATGTCCGAGCGCGATCGCCCCGCCGTTCGGGTTCAGCCGAGCCGGGTCCGCGCCCGTCTCGACCAGCCAGGCCAGCGGGACCGGCGCAAAGGCCTCGTTCACCTCGTACACGCCGATGTCGGCCAGTTCGAGCCCGGAGCGGGCCAGCACCTTCGCCGTCGCCGGGATCGGCCCGGTCAGCATGATGACCGGATCGTCCCCGGTCACCACCGCGGTGTGGATGCGGGCCAGGGGCCGCAGGCCGAGTTCGGCGGCCCGCTCGGACGTGGTGACCAGCAGGGCCGCTGCGCCGTCGGAGATCTGGGAGGCGTTTCCGGCCGTGATCACACCGTCCGGGCGGAACGGCGTCTTGAGCCCGGCCAGCGACTCGACCGTGCCACCGCGGCGGACCCCCTCATCGGCGTCGACGACGCTGCCGTCGCCGGTCTTGACCGGGATCAGCTGGGAGTCGAAGCGGCCCCCGTCCTGCGCCGCGGCCGCCTTCTCGTGCGAGCCGAGGCTGAACGCGTCCAGCTCCATCCTTGTCAGCGCCCAGCGCTCGGCGATCATCTCCGCGCCGGTTCCCTGGTTCGGGAACACCTCGCCGTAACGCTCCTTGAACCGCTCGCCGACGGGCAGCCCGGCGCCCTCGGGCATCGTCGAGCCCATCGGCACCCGGCTCATGGACTCCACGCCGCCGGCGACCACCAGGTCACACTGCCCCGAGATCACCGTGGCGGCGGCGAAACTCACCGCCTGCTGGGAGCTGCCGCACTGGCGGTCCACGGTCGTGCCCGGCACCGACTCCGGCCAGCCCGCGGACAGCGCCGCGTGCCGCCCGACGTTGAACGTCTGCTCCCCGACCTGGCTCACGCAGCCCCAGATCACATCGTCGACGAGCGCGGGATCCAGCCCGGTCCGCTCCACGATGGCCTCGAGGACCAGGGCCGACAGGTCCACCGGATGGACGCCGGACAGGCCCCCGTTGCGCTTGCCGACCGGGGTACGGACAGCTTCGACGATGACGGCGTCCCGCATGACGGATCTCCTGGTGCACTCGGCTGCCCCGATCGTACGCAGCGGGTATCCGGCCGCCGGCTGTCCGACCGGCCCGCGGGTGGCAGCATCGCCGGGGTGACCGACCACGGGCGGCAGCCGGCGTGACCGAACCCGTGGCCGAGGTCGCCTTCGCCCCGCGCGGGGTCGAGACTGCGGTGGCGGCCCTCGTCGGGCTGGCCCTGGTCGCGGTCGCCCTCGGTCTGGACGTCGCGGGGCTGCTGCTGGTCGGGCTTGCCGGAGCGTTCCTGCTGGGGCTGGCCGTCACCGATCTCGCCGTCCGACCACGGCTGCGGGCCGACCTCGGCGGGCTGTCCGTCACCACGATCGGGCGCCGGTTGGGCGCCCCCTGGCCCGCCGTCGGCGTGCGGTTGCGACCGGGACGCCGCTTCGGTACGGCGACGACCACGCTGGAGATCGACATCGGCGAGGACCTCGTCGTCCTCGGCCGCCGCGAGCTCGGGCGTGACCCGGCCGACGTGGCCGAGGTCCTGGAACGGCTGCGCCGCGCCGCGCACTGACCGGTATGCGACCGGGCTCAGGCGTAGCCGGTTGACTGGACCAGCACGACGATCACCGGCGCCACCGCGAGTACGGCGAGCCCGACCCACTGCAGGGCCGGGCTCCGGCGGGCGGCGATCAGGACGACGGCAGCCAGCGCACCCCCGACCAGGCCGCCGAGGTGCCCGAGCAGGGAGATCCCGGGCAACAGGCTGATCACCGCGTTGAGCACCAGGACCGAGATCAGCGGGCGCAGGTCGCCTCGGCGGTGCCGGATGACCACGGCGGCGGCGCCGAGCAACCCGAACACCCCACCGGACGCGCCGACGGTCTGGGTCAGCGGGTTGGCGACGAGGGCGACGGCGGCGCCACCGACCAGCGCCGAGACCAGGTACAGCGCGGTGAACCGGGCCACGCCGAGGAAGCGCTCCAGGTCGGCGCCGAGGACGAGCAGGGCCACCATGTTGATCAACAGGTGGAACACGCCGTAGTGCAGGAACGCCGAGGTCAGCAGCCGCCACAGTTGCGGGTCCCCGGACAGGCAGAAGCCCTGCACCCGGAACTCCCCCGTCACGCAGGCCGGCAGCAGGGAGAGGTCCTGGAACAGCCCGGATGCGTTGTTCTGCAGCAGGCCGCCACCGTTGGGCAACGCCGCCAGCGCGGTGACGACGTAGGCCAGCACGTTCAGCCCGACCAGCGAGGTGGTCGCCACGCCCCACCGGGCGGTGAACGTCCGCAGCCGGGTCGTACGCCGGGGGCTGCGTACCGTCGCCCGGCCGTCGTGGACGCATTCCGGGCAGTGGAACCCGACCGACGCGGAGTTCATACAGTCTGGGCAGATCGGACGGCCGCACCGGGTGCACGCGATCCGGGTGGCCCGGTCCGCATGCCGGTAGCAGCTGACGAACGGCTGCGCCGGGGTTCCCTCCCGCGGGTCGCCCGGCTCGATCCGGCTCACTCCCGGTCGATGGTCACCGACTCGAGGACGATGTCCTCGACCGGGCGGTCCCCGGATCCGGTCGGGACCGCGGCGAGCTTCTCTATGACTGCCCGGCTCTGCTCATCGGCGACCTCGCCGAAGATGGTGTGCTTGGCCTGCAGCCAGGGGGTCGGCGCGACGGTGATGAAGAACTGCGACCCGTTGGTGCCCTTGCCCATCTGCTTGCCGGAGTTGGCCATCGCCAGGATGTACGGGCGCTGGAACGTCAGCTCCGGGTGGATCTCGTCGTCGAACTTGTAGCCCGGCCCGCCGATGCCCTGCCCCAGCGGGTCACCACCTTGGATCATGAACCCGGGGATGATCCGGTGGAACACCGTCCCGTCGTACAGCTTGGCCTTGGACCGGGTCTTGGTCCGCGGGTCGGTCCACTCCTTGGTGCCCTCGGCGAGCTCGACGAAGTTGGCCACCGTCTTGGGCGCGTGGTCCGGGTACAGCTCCACCCGGATGTCGCCGTGGTTGGTGCGCAGGGTCGCGTGCAAGGGCACTGGTACTCCTCGGTCGGCGGGGTTCGCCGCCGATCCTTCCACGCGAGCCGGCTGGCGGCCGGTGCCTGGGGGCCGGGCGGCCACCACCGGGCCGCCCGGCTCCCGGCACCAGGGTTCAGCTGACCGGCTGGAAGTAGTGCCGGGCGGTACCCGTCACGGTGGATGTCACGTCGACGTCGATGGAGTCCGCTCCGAACAGGTAGCTGAAGGTGCCGGTGGCAGCCCCGGTGATGCAGGCGTGTCCACTGGTGCACTCCGGGTACGGCGGGTTGTCGACGAGGGGCAGCCAGTCGGGATCCGGCGCGGTGGCGGGGTTGCCGTCGGTGTCCCCCAGGGTGATGGCCGTCAACGGACGCCAGAATGCATTGTCGTACTTCGCCCGCCAGCAGGAGATCTGGGCGTCGGCGGTGGCCGACCCGAGCAGCGCGAACGCCCGCGTCCCGGCCAGCAACCCGTAGCCGCGATCGGTCACCGCGCTCCGCAAGCTCGCCTGGTACTGCCGGACGGCGTTGTCGGTGTAGCACATCGCGGTGTCGGTCTGCTCCGGCGTATGCAGCGAACCGGTGCGGGCGCCGTACAACCGGACCTCGTCGTAGTCCGCGGCGTAGGCCGCCGAGCCGAGCGGGTACGGGTGCCGGCCCTGCAGCTGGTTGTCGGAGACGAGGGTCAGCGGATCGACGAAGCCGAGCCACGGCACGATCATCGGCGCGAACGCCGGGGGGTCGGTCGCCAGACCCCCTGGTGCCGGCTGCACGTCCAGGGTGATGTCGGCGTCGCGGCCGTCGTGCAGCCGCACGGCGATCAGTACAGTCCCGACTCCGGGATGGGCTTGGCGTTCTCGGTGAAGATCGTCGATCGGCTATCTCGTTCCAGGTCGTGACGACCGAGGCATCGTCGCTGTTCCTCCCGGCTGACTGCCCGGGGCGGCGACCACGACGGTCGCGGCCAGGCAGGTGGCGGCCACGAACGCCGACGACAGCAGATGTGCGCGCATGGGACCTCCAGGAAGGCGCGCGGGATCGCCACCCGGGACGGGTGGGGCGGGCCGCCGAGACGGCGACGCCAATCAGCGTGCCGCCGGATCGGTCTGGCCGGTATGCGACGTTTGTCGTGTTCGACGCGGGCGCGGCCACTCGGGAGGCGGCCCGCCTGGGGGAGCCGCGGCCGTCGCACGATCGATGTGGGCGATGTCCGCGACCTCTTGCGGCTCATCCAGCAGGCGCCGCTGCCGCCTGGCGGGGCGGTGGCCCCTGCTGCCGACGTACTCGACATCCTGGCCGCCTGGTCCCCTCGGATCTGGTGGCGTTCAACGACCTGGCGCCCCGTCGGCGGCGCTTCATCCGGCTCCGGGGCCGCGACTTCGACGACGGCGACTGCGCCGTGGCCACGCTGATCCGCCCGCACGCCGTCGCGCATCTCCATGCGGCGGAACTGGCGGCTCGCGGCGTCCCGCCGGTGACGAGCCGGCAAAGCCAGCTGCTGACCCTGATCGCGCTCGGCTACACCAACCAGCAGATTTCCCGCACCCGCGGGATCACGGTCGCGACCGCGCGCACCCACCCACAGCAGATCTACACACCCGGTTGGGGGTGGGCAGTGGGGGCGAGGCGGTGGCCCTGCTGACCACGGCGGCCTCGCGACCGGAGGCCCACCCGGTGAGCAGCGGCGCCACCCTGGCGGCCAGCGCCTTGGCCTCCAGTGACGAGGCCTGATTGCTCCGCACCACCAGCAGCGTGGCGTTCCCCGTGACGGCCGGTCAGCCGGTGAGCTGCGAGGCGACCTGGGCGGCGATCGCGCGCGCCTCGAGTGAGGACTCCTGGTTGATGGTCACCACGAGCAGCGTGCTGCCGCTGCTGACCGCCAGCACGGTCTGCCCGGGGGAGGCCAGGACGACTCCGCCGTCGGCGATGCCGTCGACCGGGTCGGCGGCCGGTGTACCGATCCGGATCGCGGCGGTCTGCGCGGCCACCGCCGTGGCCAGTTCGGTGAGTGCCACCTCGGCCGCCGGGTCCCCGTCCGGACGGTAGAACGTGCACGTCGGCAGCGACTCGTGGCTGGTAGCCGTCACCGTTGTCCGGTCGATGTGCTGCCCGACCGTGTCCTGGACGAAGCCGGCGTCGAGGTACGGGCAGTCCCCCTCGACCGGCGACGGGGCGGCGCTGACCGCCGAGGGCGTCGGTCGGGCGGTGCTGGTCGGGCCCGCCGCGCTGCTGGTCCCGGTCGGCGCCGCGGGGACCGACGCTGCCGGCGCGCTGCGCGTGGCCTGGCAGCCCGCAAGCAGGACCGCGGCCAGCAGCAGGACGGCCAGGCGGGTCACACCGGCTGGCGGTGGCCCACCGGCAGGGTCCAGCGCAGCAGGCTCAGGCCCGGCCGGTGACACCAGCACTGCGCGGGGCAGTCGCACCGGAGCAGCCCCCGTCGTTCGAGTTCCTTGGTGGCCAGCATGGCACCGGCGTACGCCGCCAGCAGGTACCGGGCGAGGGCGAGCACGACCAGAGACTACCGGCGCAGAACGATGAGTTCGGCGGCCTGCACCGGTCCTACTCTCAAGCACCGAGCCGGGGGCGCACGCCACCGTGCGCCCGACCGGAGCGGACCGAGGAAGGGATGTGGCACATGAGCGGTGTGCGCGTGCTCGTCGGGACCCGGAAGGGCGTCTTCGTCCTGACCGCCGACGAGGGACGAAGCGACTGGACGGTCAGCGAGCCACTGTTCTCCGGCTGGGAGATCTACCACGTGGCTGGCTCGAGGCTGGACCCCGACCGGATCTACGCCTCGCAGTCGACCGGCTGGTTCGGACAGCTGATCCAGCGCTCCGACGACGGCGGCAAGACCTGGGAGCCGGTCGGCAAGGAGTTCCGCTACGACGGGGAGCCGGGGACCCACCAGTGGTACGACGGGACGCCGCACCCGTGGGAGTTCGCCCGGGTCTGGCACCTCGAACCGTCCGTGCACGACGTGGACACCGTCTACGCCGGCGTGGAGGACGCCGCGCTGTTCCGCTCCACCGACGGCGGCGGCAGCTGGCAGGAGCTGCCGGGCCTGCGTACCCACGACTCCGCCCCGTCCTGGCAGCCCGGGGCCGGCGGGATGTGCCTGCACACCGTCATCGAGGACCCCAGCGACCCGCTCCGGCTGTTCACCGCGATCTCGGCGGCCGGTGTGTTCCGCTCCGACGACGGCGGCGCGAGCTGGCTGCCCAAGAACCGCGGACTGCGTTCGGGTCAGATCCCCGACGAGGATGCCGAGGTCGGGCACTGCGTGCACCGGCTGGCGATGCACCCGGACCGCCCCCAGACGCTGTTCATGCAGAAACACTGGGACGTGATGCGCAGCGACGACGCCGGCGACAACTGGCGTGAGGTGAGCGGGAACCTGCCGACCGACTTTGGCTTCCCGATCGCGGTCCATGCGCACGAGCCGGAGACCGTGTATGTCGTCCCGATCACCAGCGACTCCGAGCACGTGGTCATGGACGGGAAGCTGCGGGTCTACCGCAGTCGCACCGGCGGTGACCAGTGGGAGCCGCTGACCGCCGGGCTGCCGCAGGAGAACTGCTACGTCAACGTGCTGCGCGACGCGATGGCCGTGGACTCCCTGGACTCCTGCGGGCTGTACTTCGGTACGACGGGCGGGCAGGTCTACGCCTCCTCCGACGCCGGGGACAGCTGGGCCCCGATCGTGCGCGACCTGCCCGCGGTGCTCTCGGTGGAAGTGCAGACCCTGCCGTGAGTGCGATTCCCGCGCAGGGTGGACCGGAGATCCGGGTGGTGCTGCCCGCGCACCTGCGTTCGCTGGCGAACCTGTCCGGCGAGGTGACGGTCGTTGCCGGTGACGAGCCGACGATCCGCTCGGTGCTGGACGCTCTGGAGCGCGCGCATCCGGCGCTGCGCGGGACGATCCGGGACCAGGAAAGCGGGAAACGGCGGCCGTTCGTGCGCTACTACGCCTGCTCGGAGGACCTGTCGCACGAGCCGGTGAGTACGCCGCTGCCGCCTGAGGTGCTGGCCGGCAAGGAGCCGTTCCTTGTCGTCGGCGCGATGGCCGGCGGCTGACCTGCGGTTACGCGCCGGTAAGCGCGCGCAAAGGGGCGGTCCGATGGCGCGGGTGAGCCTCTTTGCGCGCGGTTGAGCGTCTTGCGCCGTCAGACGTCGATCGCCGGTGCCCACCGGCGACGCAGTCGCTGGCGGCCGGTCGTGGTGACGCAGCTGTTCGCCAGGGCAGCGAACCATGGCCGGGCGGCCATCGGGTCGTGCTTGCGGCCGAGCGCCTGGTCGGCGTCACGGAGCACCGATCGGGCGTCGCGAACCATGACGCTGGAGGTGTATCCGAAGCGCTGCCATCCTTCGCGCTGCAGCGCCCGCTCTCGGATCAGGTCCCGCGCATGCTGTGGCCCGGCGCGGTGGTGGGAACCGTCGTACTCCGGCAGCCGCTGGGTACCGGTGATCCGCAGATCCGCACGATAGGAGCCGACCGGGAACTGGCTCTCGACCCGGATACCGCACAGGACGTGAAGCATGCGCAGCATGGACTCCCATGGTGACTCTGCCCGCGGGTCGGCGTACCGGACCGCGCGACGCAAGGCGGGTGCGCCGCGACGGCGGGGCCGACAAGCCGCTTCGATGTCCGGGATCGTGCAGTGTCCGGCGTGCACCGCCGCGTCGATCAGGACGACGAGATCCAGCAACCCGAGGTCGCGGGCGCACGCCACGAGGGTGTCTGTCGGACCGGCGACGGGTAGCCCTGCCAGCTGAGTAGCCGGCTCGAGCGTCAATGGCCGGCTTGCGCGCAGTCCCGCCCGGCGGGGTAGCGCGCAGGTGCAGGATAGGGCGGCAAACACCGGCTGGAACGGCAGCGGAGCCGGCAGTTGCCAGCCACGCAGCAACGCGCTGGTCAGATGGGTGAAGCTTGTCTCCGAAGGCAGGGCGTCGCGCCAGACACGGAGGACCGCCCTGTCGTCGGTCATGGTGACCGGGACGTAGGCCCCGTGGGTGACCCGCCGCCACGCCTGACTGCGGGCCAATTTCTGCGTCGCCTGGGACACCCGCTCAGGATGCGGGCCCTCGGCCCCGTCGATGGTGGCGACGTTCGACCTGTGGAGGACGGGCCGGTCCTGGGGACAGTCACCCAGGCGTACGCAACATCGCAGAAGAGGGCACCCCGCGGCGCGTCGAACGCCCCTTCGCCCGCGGTTACTTGCGAGTAACTGGGTCTGAGGGGCACCTGATCAGGCGGCGGCGGGTGTCGCTGAGCCGATGGAGGACGAAAGTCGTAAGCCGCCAGGCCGTCCGAGCCACGCCGTCCGAGCCACGCCGTCCGAGCCACGCCGTCCGAGCCACGCCGTCCGAGCCACGCCGTCCGAGCCACGCCGTCCGAGCCATTGCGGGCATCGGGATGGTGGCG
>JBBPYA010000040.1:0-14031 GCA_038200385.1 Mycobacteriales bacterium | reverse complement strand
GGTCCGCTCGGCACTGCCGCCGTGAGTGCCCCCACCGGGACGACAGCAGTCCGCCCGGAGCAGGACCAGCCCGCCCGCGAGCGGGACCAGCCAGTCGCCAATGGCGCGGTCGCTGGACAACCCGGCGACACCCCGACCGGTTCCGAGGACCGGTCCGGCTCGGATCGGCACCGCGAACGGCAGGGCCGCGACCGCGCCGGAACCGGCCGATCCGACAGCAAGGGCTCAGGCCAGCGCGGTTCGGACGCCCGGGCCGACGGGCGCAGTGGCACCCGGGAGGACAACCGCACCGACAACCGCGGGAACGACACCCGCAACGACGGTGGCCGCAACGACAATCGCGGCAACAACGACAGCCGTGGCAACAACGACAGCCGTGGCGGCGACAACAGCCGTGGCACCGACACCCGCAATGACGGTGGTCGCAACGACAACCGCGGGAGCAACGACAACCGCGGGAGCAACGACAACCGCGGCAACAATGACAACCGGGCGAACAACGACAACCGCGACGACGACTTCGAGGGCGGCGGCCGCCGCCGGCGGGGCCGCTACCGCGACCGCAACCGCCGCGGCCGCGACGGCCAGGACCGCTTCACCGGATCCGAGCCGGACCCCACGATCAACGAGGACGACGTCCTCATCCCGGTCGCCGGCATCCTGGACATCCTGGACAACTACGGCTTCGTCCGGACCAGCGGATACCTGACCGGTCCGAACGACGTCTACGTGTCCCTGTCCCAGGTCCGACGGCACGGTCTGCGGCGCGGTGACGCGCTCACCGGCGCCGTGCGCCAGCCGCGTGACGGTGAGAAGCGGGACAAGTACAACGCCCTGGTCCGGCTGGACACGGTGAACGGGCTGGATCCCGAGCAGGCCCGCAAGCGCCCCGAGTTCACCGAGATGACCCCGCTGTACCCGCAGGACCGGCTGCGCCTGGAGACCGAGTCCAACATTCTCACCACCCGGGTCATCGACTTGGTGATGCCGCTGGGCAAGGGGCAACGTGCGCTGATCGTCAGCCCGCCCAAGGCCGGCAAGACGATGGTGCTGCAGGCGATCGCGAACGCGATCACCACGAACAACCCGGAGTGCCACCTCATGGTCGTCCTCGTGGACGAGCGGCCGGAGGAGGTCACCGACATGCAGCGCTCGGTGAAGGGCGAGGTCATCGCCTCGACGTTCGACCGTCCCCCCTCGGACCACACCACCGTCGCGGAACTGTCGATCGAGCGGGCCAAGCGCCTGGTCGAACTCGGCCACGACGTCGTCGTCCTGCTGGACTCGATCACCCGACTGGGCCGCGCGTACAACCTCGCGGCCCCCGCCAGCGGCCGGATCCTGTCCGGCGGTGTGGACTCCACGGCGCTCTACCCGCCCAAGCGCTTCCTCGGGGCGGCCCGCAACATCGAGTTCGGCGGGTCGCTGACCATCCTGGCCACCGCGCTGGTCGAGACCGGCTCCACGATGGACACCGTCATCTTCGAGGAGTTCAAGGGCACCGGTAACGCCGAGCTGAAACTGGACCGCAAGCTCGCCGACAAGCGGATCTTCCCGGCCATCGACATCGACGCGTCGGGCACCCGCAAGGAGGAGATCCTGCTGGCCCCGGATGAGCTGTCCATCATCATCAAGCTGCGCCGGGTGCTGCACGCGCTGGACTCCCAGCAGTCCCTCGAGCTGTTGCTGAACAAGGTCAAGGACACCCGGAACAACATCGAGTTCCTGATGCAGATCCAAAAGACGACGGTCGGCCCGGGGGACTGAGCGCCGCGACCGGCTGCGACCGGCCGCCGCGGGCAGGGCACAATCCCCGCACCGGGAACATCCGGTGCCTGTCACCGCGTTCTCGGGGAGCACCACGACGAGAGGAACCATCGTGAAGCCCGACATCCACCCGGCGTACGCCGAGACGCAGGTCACCTGCAGTTGCGGCAACACGTTCGTGACCCGCAGCACCGCCAAGAGCGGGCAGCTGCACGCGGACGTCTGCTCGGCCTGTCACCCGTTCTACACCGGCAAGCAGAAGATCCTGGATACCGGTGGCCGGGTGGCGCGCTTCGAGCGCCGCTTCGGCAAGCGCACTACCGGCAACTAGCTCCACGGCGGCGCCCGCTCCCGGTCCTGCGACCGGCGCGGGCGCCGTTGTCATGTCCGTGTCCAGCCGTGTCCGCAGCGCGTCCCGGTCCCGCTTCGAGGAACCCATGAACAGCACGCCCGTACCCCCCGGTGGGGACAGCCTGCCGGCGCTGCGCGCCGAGTACGCCGAGATCGAGGCCACCCTGGCCGACCCAGGCGTGCACGCCGACCAGGCGCGGGCCAGGCAGCTCGGCCGCCGGTACGCCGAGCTCGGGGGTGTCGTCGAAGCCGCCCGCGAACTCGAGCAGGCCCGCGGTGACCTGGCCGCGGCGCAGGAACTCGGAGCCGAGGACGCGGCCTTCGCCGCGGAGGCCGAGCAGCTCGCCCAGCGGGTGGCCGCGCTGGAGGGCAGGCTGGTCACCCTGCTGCTGCCCAGCGACCCGAACGACGGCAAGGACGTCATCCTGGAGATCAAGGCCGGCGAGGGCGGCGAGGAGTCGGCGCTGTTCGCTGGGGATCTGTTGCGGATGTACCTGCGCTACGCCGAACGGCAGGGTTGGCGCACCGATGTCCTCGACGCCACTGAGACCGGCCTGGGCGGCTACAAGGACGTCTCGGTGGCGATCAAGGCCCGGGGCAGCGGCGACGGGATCTGGGCCCGGTTGAAGTACGAGGGCGGCGTCCACCGCGTGCAGCGGGTCCCGGTCACCGAGTCGCAGGGCCGGATCCACACCTCGGCGGCCGGCGTCCTGGTGCTGCCCGAGGCCGAGGACGTCGACGTGACGATCGACCCGAACGACCTGCGCGTCGATGTCTTCCGGTCCTCCGGCCCCGGCGGGCAGAGCGTCAACACCACCGACTCCGCCGTGCGGATCACCCACGAGCCGACCGGGATCGTGGTGTCCTGCCAGAACGAGAAGTCCCAGCTGCAGAACCGGGAGCAGGCGATGCGGATCCTGCGGGCCCGGCTGCTGGCCGCCGCGCAGGAGCAGGCCGACGTTGCCGCGCACGACGCGCGCCGCAGCCAGGTCCGCACCGTCGACCGCAGCGAACGGGTCCGCACGTACAACTTCCCGGAGAACCGGATCTCCGATCACCGGGTGGGGTTCAAGGCGCACAACCTGGACCAGGTCCTCGACGGTGACCTGGACTCGGTGATCGACGCGCTGCGGGCCGCCGACACCGAGGCCCTGCTTGCCGGGTCAGCCCCGTGACCGCCCGGTTGCTGGTGGGGGACGCGGCCGGCGTACTGACCGGGGCCGGGGTGCCGAGCCCGGTCGCCGACGCCGAATCGCTGCTCGCGCACGTCCTTGACCTGCCCCGCTCGGCACTGGCCGGCGTGGACACCGTCCCGACCGGGGTCCTGCGCCGCTTCGAGGACCTGGTGCAGCTGCGGGCGAGCCGGGTGCCGTTGCAGCACCTGACCGGGCGGGCCGGGTTCCGCTACCTCGATCTCGCGGTGGGGCCCGGTGTGTTCATCCCGCGACCGGAGTCCGAGTTGCTCGCCGGCTGGGCCGTCGAGTCGCTGGCCGGACGGGCCGCGCCGCAGGTCGCCGACCTCGGGACCGGGGCGGGCGGCCTCGCGCTGTCGATCGCCCACGAGGTGCCCGGCTGCGAGGTGTACGCCGTGGAACTCGACCCGCACGCGCTGGCCTGGGCCCGACGCAACGCCGAGGAGCGGGTGGCCGCAGGCGACCGCGGAATCCAGCTCGTCGAAGGTGATGCCGGTGACCCCCAGGTACTGGCGGGCTGCGACGGGCAGCTGGATGCGGTCCTGACCAACCCGCCGTACGTCCCGGACGACGCCGTCGTCGATCGCGAGGTCGCCGAGCACGACCCGCCGCTGGCGCTGTGGGGCGGACCGGACGGGTTGAGCGTCGTCCGACGGTTCCTCGCCCGCGCGGCCACCCTGCTTCGGCCGGGCGGCCTGCTCGGCGTCGAGCACGCCGACCTGCAGGGCGAGACGATGCCCGCCCTGGTGGCCGCGCACGGCGCCTTCGCCGAGATCCAGGACCACCGCGACCTGGCCGGGCGTCCCCGCTTCACCACGGCGGTACGGCGGTGACCCGGTGAGCGTGGTCTTCGACTGCTCCGCCACCGACCGTCGGCGCCGCGGGCTGATCTCCGCCGCGGAGGCCATCGCCGGCGGCGGGCTCGTCGTCCTCCCGACGGACACCGTGTACGGCATCGGCGCCGACGCGTTCACCCCCGACGCGACCGCCGCCGTGCTGGCCGCCAAGGGTCGCGGGCGGGACCTCCCGCTGCCGGTGCTTGTGGGCTCCTGGACGGGCATCGACGGGCTGATGACCGTCGTACCCGAGGAGGTGCGGGCGCTGGTCCGCGCGTTCTGGCCGGGTGCGCTCACCCTGGTCGTCGAGCACGCCCGCTCGCTGGCGTGGGATCTCGGCGACGCCCGGGGCAGCGTCGCGGTCCGGATGCCGCTGCACCCGGTCGCCCTCGAACTGCTCGAGCGCACCGGCCCGCTCGCGGTCTCCAGCGCGAACCGCACCGGCCACCCTCCGGCCACCACGGCCAGGCAGGCCCGTGACCAGCTCGGCGAGACCGTGCAGGTCTACCTGGACGCCGGTCCGACGGCCAGCGCGCTCGCCTCGACCATCCTCGACGTCACGCTGAGCCCGCCCCGGCTGCTGCGCGCCGGTGCGGTCAGCCTGGCCGACCTCCGCGAGGTCGTCCCCGACGTTCAGGCGCTAGCGTGAGGCCGCCGGATCGCTGCTGGAAAGGACTGCCGTGACCGCTACCCCCTTCTGGGGCCCGGACTTCGACGCCCTGCAGGAGCAGGACCCCGAGATCGCCGGCGTCCTGCTCGCCGAGCTGGACCGGGCGCGCAGCGGACTGCAGCTGATCGCCAGCGAGAACTTCACCTCCCCGGCGGTCCTGGCCGCCCTGGGCTCGACGCTGTCCAACAAGTACGCCGAGGGCTACCCGGGCCGGCGCTACTACGGTGGCTGCGTCCAGGTGGACCGCGCCGAGGAGATCGGCATCGCTCGCGCGAGGAAACTCTTCGGGGCCGAGCACGTCAACCTCCAGCCGCACTCCGGGGCAAGTGCGAACCTCGCCGCCTACGCCGCGTTCTGCTCGCCCGGCGACACGATCCTCGGCATGGCGCTGCCGCACGGCGGTCACCTGACCCACGGCACCAAGGTGTCCTTCTCGGGCAAATGGTTCAACGCCGTGGCCTACGGCGTGGACCGGGAGACCGAGCACATCGACTACGACCAGGTGCGCGACCTGGCCCGCGAGCACCGGCCAAAGGTCGTGGTCTGCGGCGGGTCAGCCATCCCCCGGCTGATCGACTTCGCCGCGTTCCGCGAGATCTGCGACGAGATCGACGCGAAGCTGATGGTCGACGCCGCGCACTTCATCGGCCTGGTGGCCGGGCAGGCGATCCCGAGCCCGGTCCCGTACGCCGACGTCGTCACGATGACCACGCACAAGGTGCTGCGCGGGCCCCGGGGCGGGGCGATCCTGTGCAGGGACGAGCACGCCAAGGCCATCGACAAGGCCGTCTTCCCCTTCGGTCAGGGCGGCCCGCTGATGCACGCAATCGCCGCCAAGGCGGTCAACCTGCGGGAGTGCCTCCAGCCGGCGTACCGCGAGTACGCCGCCCAGGTCGTGCGCAACGCCCAGGCGCTGACCGAGGGGCTGGCCGCACAGGGGCTGCGCCCGGTGGCCGGTGGGACCGACACCCACCTGGCCCTGCTGGACCTGCAGGACGTCGGCGTGACCGGCGCCGAGGCCGAGTCCCGCTGCGACGCGGCCGGGATCGTGCTGAACAAGAACGCCGTCCCGTTCGACCCGCGCCCGCCGTCGGTGGCCTCCGGCATCCGGGTGGGGAGCCCGTCGGTCACGACCCAGGGGATGACCGAGCAGAACATGAAGGACGTGGCCGGCCTGATCGGGCGGGCGGTGCGGGACGCCGACGGCGCGGACGCCCCGGAGATCGCCGCGGCCGTGTCGGACCTGGTCACGCAGCATCCGGCGTACCCGCGCCCGTAGGGTCGCCGGGTGCGCGAATTCGCCGTCGTTCTGCTCGTCGCGGCGTTCGTCACCTACCTGCTGACCCCGGTCCTGCGCGCTGCGGCCATCCGGTTGCGGGTGATGACGCAGCCCCGCGACCGGGACGTCCACGCGATCCCGACCCCGCGGTTGGGCGGGCTGGCGATGTACGGCGGGCTGCTGGCCGCGGTGTTCGTGGCCACCGTGCTGCCGGCCCTGCAGCGCACGTTCGTCTACTCCCAGGACATCCTCGGGGTGCTGCTCGCCGGTGGGCTGATCTGCCTGCTCGGGGCGCTGGACGACCGGTTCGACCTCGACGCGTTGACCAAGCTGACCGGGCAGATCGCCTGCGCCGGGGTGATGGCGCTGTTCGGCGTGCAGATCACCTTCCTGTACCTGCCCTTCGGTGACATCGGGACGGTGCTGCTCGGCAGCGACATCGGGGTGCCGCTCACGATCCTGCTGACCGTCCTCACGATCAACGCGATGAACATGGTCGACGGCCTGGACGGGCTGCTCGCCGGCGTCGCGGGCATCGCCGCGCTGGCCTTTTTCGCCTACTCCTACAACCTGTCCCGGACCGGCTTCGAGGACGTCGCCAGCGCACCGACGCTGATCGCCGCGGTGCTGGCCGGGTCGTGCCTGGGCTTCCTCCCGCACAACTTCCAGCCGGCCCGGATTTTCCTCGGTGATTCCGGGGCGATGCTGATCGGGCTGCTGCTGGCCGGGGCCGCGGTGTCCGCGACCGGCAAGGCCGACCCCCAGACGTTCACGAGCACCACGTCGCTGCTGCCGTTGACCCTCCCGCTGCTCGTCCCGCTGGCCGTACTGGCCTTCCCGTTGATCGACCTCGTGCTCGCCGTGCTGCGCCGCACCCGGGCCGGCCGCTCGCCGTTCGCCGCGGACAAGCTGCACCTGCACCACCGGCTGCTGGAGATCGGGCACTCGCACCGGCGGGCGGTGCTCATCCTGTACCTATGGACGGCGCTGCTGGCCTTCGGAGTCGTCGCGGTGTCGATCTTCGGGGCCTCCGCGGCGATGCTGGTCGCGCTGGCCGCGCTGCTCGTCGTCTCGATCCTGGTCAGCTCCCTGCCGCGCGCGCCGAACGGGCCCGCGCTGCGCCCGCGACCACCCCGGCGGACCCCCCGCTGGAGCCCGAAGTAGGGCTGCCCCGTTGGGGCCGGGCGGGGTCCGCTTGGTAGCGTCGGCGCGACCACGCCGGTGACGCAGCCGTCGACCAGCGGCCGGGACGGCCGCCGTCGGGTTGCCGGCGGATCCACCGAGGACGCCTTCGCCGACCCGGCGGGGCGATGACGAGAGCAGGGACCACGCCCATGGCGGAGCTGACGATCTCCTCGGAGGAGATCCGGAGCGCGATCGAGGACTACGTGTCGTCGTACACACCCGATGTCAGCCGAGAAGAGGTCGGCACGATCGCCGAGACCGGCGACGGCATCGCGCGGGTGGAGGGGCTGCCCTCGGCGATGACCAACGAGCTGCTGGAGTTCGAGGGCGGCGTGCTCGGCCTCGCGCTGAACCTCGACGTCCGCGAGATCGGTGCCGTCGTCCTGGGCGACTCCGCGAGCCTGGAGCAGGGCCAGCCGGTCAAGCGCACCGGCAACATCCTGTCGGTGCCGGTCGGCGACGGCTTCCTCGGGCGTGTCGTGAACCCGCTGGGGCAGCCGCTGGACGGGCTGGGCGAGATCGAGGCCGAGGGCCGCCGGCTGCTGGAGTTGCAGGCGCCGTCTGTCGTCGAGCGGCAGCCGGTGAAGGAACCGCTGCAGACCGGCATCAAGGCCATCGACGCGATGACGGCCATCGGGCGCGGTCAGCGGCAGCTGATCCTCGGCGACCGGCAGACTGGCAAGACCGCCGTCGCGATCGACACGATCATCAACCAGAAGGACAACTGGGCCTCGGGCAAGGTCGAGCAGCAGGTCAAGTGCATCTACGTCGCCATCGGGCAGAAGGGCTCCACGATCCAGGCCGTGCGCAGCGTGCTGGAGGAGACCGGCGCGCTGGAGTACACGACCATCGTCGCTGCCCCCGCCTCGGACTCGGCGGGCTTCAAGTACCTCGCGCCGTACACCGGCTCGGCCATCGGCCAGCACTGGATGTACGCCGGCCAGCACGTCCTGATCGTCTTCGACGACCTGTCCAAGCAGGCCGAGGCCTACCGCGCGGTGTCGCTGTTGCTGCGCCGCCCGCCGGGTCGCGAGGCCTACCCCGGTGACGTGTTCTATCTGCACTCCCGGCTGCTCGAGCGCTGTGCGAAGCTGTCCGATGACCTGGGTGCCGGTTCGATGACCGGGCTGCCGATCATCGAGACCAAGGGCAACGACGTCTCGGCGTTCATCCCCACCAACGTCATCTCCATCACCGACGGCCAGATCTACCTGCAGAGCGACCTGTTCAACGCCGGCGTACGCCCGGCGATCAACGTCGGGATCTCGGTCTCGCGGGTCGGCGGCAACGCCCAGGTCAAGGCCCTGCGCTCGGTGGCCGGCCGGCTCCGGCTGGACCTGGCGCAGTACCGCGAGCTGGAGGCGTTCGCGGCGTTCGGATCCGACCTGGACGCCACGTCCAAGGCGTCGCTGGAGCGCGGTGGCCGGCTGGTCGAGCTGCTCAAGCAGCCGCAGTTCTCCCCGATGCCGGTCGAGCGCCAGGTGGTCTCGATCTGGGCCGGCACCACAGGTGAGCTGGACGTCGTCCCGGTGCCCGACGTACGCCGGTTCGAGGCCGAGTTCCTCGACTTCGTCGGCCGCGAGCACGGCGACGTCTACTCCACGATCGCGGAGAAGAAGGTGCTCGGCGACGACATCGTGGAGACGCTGAAAAAGGCGGTGGCGGACTTCAAGCGGCAGTTCGAGACCTCGGAGGGCGGCGGCCTGAAGCTCGGCGACGAGCAGGCCGACGCGATGGACGAAGAGGACGTGGGCCAGGAGAAGGTCACCGTCTACAAGCCGAAGAAGAACTAGCGTCGATGGCTGCCCAGCTGCGCGTCCTGCGCCGCCGGATCCGCTCGGTCCAGTCGACCAAGAAGATCACCAAGGCAATGGAGCTGATCGCCGCGTCCCGGATCGCCAAGGCGCAGGCCCGGGTCTCGGCGGCCAAGCCGTACGCCGAGGAGATCACCCGGGTGCTGTCCGCGCTGGCCTCGTCGGCCAGCGTGGACCACCCGATGCTCACCGAGCGCGAGGACCCCAAGCGTGCCGGCGTGCTCGTGGTGACCAGCGACCGCGGGCTGGCCGGCGGGTACAGCGTGAACGCCCTGCGCACCGGTGAGGAGCTGATGCAGCTGCTGCGCAGCGAGGGCAAGGACCCGGTGCTGTACGTGATCGGGCGCAAGGGTCTGGCCTACTACCGCTTCCGCGACCGCAAACTCGCCGGGAGCTGGACCGGGTTCTCCGAGCAGCCGCGCTACGAGGACGCCCGCGAGGTCGGCCTGGAGATGCTCAAGGCGTTCACCGCCGGCCGCGACGACGACGAGCACGGTCCCGGCGCGGACGACGTACTGGGTGTCGACGAGTTGCACATCGTCTACACCCAGTTCGAGTCGATGATCACCCAGGCCCCGGTGGCCAACCGGATCGTCCCGCTCGTCGTGGAGGAGTCCGAGGAGGAGGCCCCCGACGGGCCGCTCCCGCAGTACGAGTTCGAGCCGGAGGCGGAGACGCTGCTCGACGCCCTGCTCCCGAAGTACATCACCACGCGGCTGTACGCCGCGCTGCTGGAATCGGCGGCGTCGGAGTCCGCGGCCCGGCGGCGGGCGATGAAGGCCGCCACCGACAATGCGGACGAGATCGCCAAGAACCTCACCCGCCAGGCCAACCAGGCCCGGCAGGCCGAGATCACCCAGGAAATCAGCGAGATCGTCGGCGGCGCCGACGCCCTCGCCTCGGCAGGAAGTGACGTATGACCTCGACTGTGGACAAGCCGGAGACCAAGACGAGCGGCCGGGTGGTCCGAGTCATCGGACCGGTCGTGGACGTGGAGTTCCCCCGCGACGCGATGCCGGACATGTTCAACGCGCTGAAGACCGACATCGACATCGAGGGGCTGTCCAAGCGGCTGACTCTCGAGGTCGCCCAGCACATCGGGGACAACCTGGTGCGGGCGATCTCCATGCAACCGACCGACGGTCTGGTCCGCGGCGCGGACGTGGAGAACACCGGCGGGCCGATGTCGGTCCCGGTCGGTGACGTCGTCAAGGGGCACGTCTTCAACACCCTCGGCGAATGCCTGGACTCACCCGGCGTCGGCGACGACGCCGAGCGGTTGCCCATCCACCGCAACCCGCCGCCGTTCGACCAGCTCGAGGGCAAGACCGAGATGCTGGAGACCGGCATCAAGGTGCTCGACCTGCTCACGCCGTACGTCCAGGGCGGGAAGATCGGCCTGTTCGGCGGCGCCGGGGTCGGGAAGACCGTGCTGATCCAGGAGATGATCCGCCGGGTCGCCCAGGAGTTCGGTGGCGTGTCGGTGTTCGCCGGGGTGGGGGAGCGGACCCGCGAGGGCAACGACCTGTTCCTGGAGATGACCGAGTCCGGCGTCATCGAGCAGACCGCGCTCGTGTTCGGCCAGATGGACGAGCCGCCGGGCACCCGCCTGCGGGTGGCGCTGTCCGCGCTGACGATGGCCGAGTACTTCCGGGACGTGCAGAAGCAGGACGTCCTGCTCTTCATCGACAACATCTTCCGGTTCACCCAGGCCGGCTCCGAGGTCTCCACCCTGCTCGGCCGGATGCCTTCGGCCGTGGGGTACCAGCCCACGCTGGCCGACGAGATGGGCCAGCTCCAGGAGCGGATCACCTCCACCCGCGGGCACTCCATCACCTCGATGCAGGCGATCTACGTGCCCGCCGACGACATCACCGACCCGGCGCCGCACACCACGTTTGCGCACCTGGACGCCACGACGGTGCTGAGCCGGCCGATCTCCGAGCAGGGCATCTACCCTGCCGTGGACCCGCTGGACTCCACCAGCCGGCTGCTGGACCCGCAGTACGTCGGGCAGGAGCACTACGCCATCGCCCAGGAGGTCAAGCGGATCCTGCAGCGCTACAACGAGCTGCAGGACATCATCGCGATCCTCGGCATCGACGAACTCGGCGAGGAGGACAAGGTGCTCGTCGGGCGGGCCCGGCGGATCGGCCGGTTCCTGTCCCAGAACATGTTCGTGGCCGAGGCGTTCACCGGTCAGCCCGGGTCGTTCGTCCCGCTGGCCGAGACGCTGCAGTCCTTCCGGGCGATCAGCGACGGCGACTACGACCACCTGCCCGAGCAGGCGTTCTTCATGTGCGGTGGCCTGGAGGACCTCGAGGCCAACGCGAAGAAGCTCGGCGCCTGAGCGGTGGCGACCCTGCATGTCGAGCTGGTCTCGGTCGAGCGGATCCTGTGGTCGGGGGAGGCCACCCTGGTGCTGGCCCGGACCACCGAGGGGGAGCTCGGCATCCTGCCGGGCCACATCTCGCTGCTCGGCCAACTCGCCGACGGTGGCGTGGTGCGCATCGACGAGGAGAACGGCCAGCAGCTGATGGTGGCCGTGCACGGCGGGTTCTTGTCCGTGACGGACAAGGGCGTGTCGATCCTGGCCGAACTCGCCGAGTTCTCCGACGAGATCGATGTCGGACGGGCCCGCCGGGCCTTGGACAGCAACGACCTGGCCAGCGACGACGAGGAGGAGCGACAGGCCGCCCTGCGCGCCACCTCCCGGCTCCGGGCCGCCGGCGAGTCGGTCTAGCGGCCCGACCGGGTGCGGGCATCAAGTCCGCCCCGCGTCGTCAGTCCGGCGCCGGCTCCGTACCCACGCTGACTCGTGCGAAGCGGGTACCGCTCAGCGCCACCGCCACCACCAGGAAGCCGCCGGCCGCCACCCACAGCATCGTGCGGAAGCCGAGGGCATCGCCGAGGATCCCGCCGATCGGCGCGCCGACGACGATCATCGCCCGGTTCAGCGACCGCATCGTGGCGTTCATCCGGCCCTGCAACCGGTCCGGGGTCACCGTCTGCCGGTAGCCCATCTCGTTGGCGTTCTCCGCGCCCATCCCGAGGCCCAGCACCAGCTGCCCCACGCCGAAGCAGATCCAGCCGGGCCAGCCCGTCCCGCTCGCCGCGACCAGTGCCCATGCCACGGCGGCGCTCGCCCGGCACGCGGTCACGACCCGGCCGATCCCGAACCGCGCGCCCAGCGACACCGCCGCCAGGCTGCCGGCCAGCGCACCGATCCCGGCCACGGCCAGCGCCAGGCCCAGACCCAACGGGCTCAGCCCCAGGGTCAGCAGCGCGAACGGCGTGAGCACGGCGCGGGCGATCGCGGAGCAGAAGAACCAGCCGTGGGGTGGACAGCGCCAGCGCGGCCAGCGTGCTGTGCCGGTACACCCACCGCAGTCCCTCCATCAGCTCGCGGCCGACGGCCCTGGACGTGGCACGCGGCGGGGGCGGCGCCGCCTCCGCAACCGGCACCCGGGTCAGGAGCAGACCGGAGACGAGGAACGTCGAGGCGTCCACCAGCACCGCGGCGGGCGCGCCGAGCAACGCCACGAGGCCGCCGGCCAGCGCCGGGCCGGACGCCTGCGCCACGGCGTCGCCCTGGTCCAGTCGGGCGTGCGCCGGGGTGAGCAGTCGACGGGGGACCAGCCGCGGCACGAACGCCTGGAACGCCGCGTCGTGCAGCAGGGCCAGCAGACCGACTGCCACCAGGGTGACCAGCCAGCCGATCTGCAGCCGGCCGATCAGGGCCAGCGCCGGGATGGCGGCCAGCAGCACCGCCCGGCCGAGATCGGTGACGATTAACAGCGGCCGGCGGCGTACCCGATCCACCAGGACCCCGGTGAGCAGGCCGAAGACCAGGTAGGGCAGCCAGCCCGCGGAGTTGACCAGGCCCACCTCGGTCGCCCCGCCGCCCAGGTCGACGACGACGAGCACGCTCAGCGCGAGGCCGGTGACGTAGCTGCCGAAGCCGGAGACCGTCGAGGCGGTCCAGGTCGTCCAGAAGCCGGGACAGTCCGCCAACCGGGCCGGTGGCGTCGACCCGGGCACCGCCACGGCTCAGCCGTGCGCGCGGAGACCGGGCAGCAGGTGCTCACCGAACTGCTGCAGGAACCGCTGCTGGTCCGCGCCCGGCGCGTGGAAGACGAGGTGGGTGAAGCCGGCCTCGACGTACGGGCGGATACCGGCGAGGGCCTCCTGCGGGTCCGAGGCCACGATCCAACGGCTGGCAACCTGCTCGATCGGCAGCGCGTCGGCGACCCGTTCCATCTCCTGCGGGTCGTCGACACCGTGCTTCTGCTCGGCGGTGAGCGCCAACGGCGCCCAGAACCGGGTATTCTCCAGCGCCCGTTCGGGATCGAGGTCGAAGGACAGCTTGATCTCGATCATCTTGTCGATCTCGCCCACGTCGCGCTCGGCCTTGGCGGCGCCCTCGGCCACGGCGGGCAGCAGCTTCTCGGTGTACAGGTCCATGCCCTTGCCGCTGGTGCAGATGAACCCGTCGCCGGCGCGCCCGGCGTACCGGGCCACGACGGGTCCACCGGCCGCGACGTAGATCAGCGGCGGCACGTCCGGCCGGTCGTACACCGTGGCGTCGACCACCCGGTAGTACGCACCGTCGTGGTTGACCCGCTCCTCGCTCCACAGCCGCCGGATCAACTCGACGGCCTCACGCAGCCGGGCGAAGCGCTCCTTGAACTCCGGCCACGCGGTCCCCGTGAGCGCCACCTCGTTGAGCGCCTCCCCAGTGCCGACGCCGAGCCGCAGCCGCCCCGGGTACAGGCAGCCGAGGGTCGCGAACGCGTGCGCGATCACTCCCGGCTGGTAGCGGAACGTCGGCGTCAGGACGCTGGTGCCGAGCTCGACGCGGGAGGTGCGCTCCCCGGCGGCGGCGAGGAACGCCAGCGAGAACGGCGCGTGTCCGCCCTCGTGCCGCCAGGGCTGG